>CAIUUR010000001.1 GCA_903902345.1 uncultured Geobacteraceae bacterium
ATCGGCCCCCACTTTGCCAAGGTGCTCGTGACGGCATTCAAGGAGGATGTCTTTACGGTCATCGAGGATACTCCTCAGTGGCTCCTGACTCTCCCCGGCATCGGCAAGAAACTGACGGATAAAGTCACGGCGGCATGGGCCGAGCAGAAGGTCATTCGGGAGATCATGGTCTTTCTCCAGTCCCACGGTGTCGGCACCGGCAGGGCGGTGCGGATCTACAAGACCTATGGAGATGCCGCCATCATCAAGGTGACGGAAAATCCCTACCGTCTGGCCCTGGATATCCATGGTATCGGTTTCAAGACCGCCGACCAGATCGCCGGCAAACTGGGAATCGCCCGCGACTCCCTCATCCGGGCGCAGGCCGGAGTCCGCCACGTGCTCCAGGAGTTTTCCAGTGATGGTCATTGTGCCGCTCTCCGGGTGGAACTGGTGTCCCAGTCGGTGGCGCTTCTGGAGATCCCCGAAGCGATCATCGAATCCGCCGTCCGAGCTGAACTGGCCGAGGAGAATCTTGTTCAGGAGGAGATTGCCGGAAAGCCCTGTCTGTTCCTGACTCCCCTGCAACGGGCCGAGGTGGGGGCGGCAGCGGGACTGCTCCGGATCATGGAGGGGAAGCCCCCCTGGGGGAGCATCGATACCGCCAAGGCCCTCCCCTGGGTGGCGGAACAGACCGGACTTTCGCTCTCCACTTCCCAGGAAGAGGCGGTCCGGCTGGCGCTGACCTCCAAGGTCCTCGTCATCACCGGAGGCCCCGGCACCGGCAAGACCACCCTGGTGAACAGCATCCTGAATATTCTCTACGCCAAGCGGTTGAACATCCTCCTGGCAGCCCCCACCGGGCGGGCCGCCAAGCGGATGACAGAGACTACCGGCCTGGAAGCAAAGACCATCCATCGCCTGCTGGAGTTCGACCCGCAAAACGCCGGCTTCAAGCGGAACAGGGAGAACCCCCTGGAGGCGGATCTCCTCGTCATCGACGAAAGCTCCATGGTGGACGTGGTGCTCATGAACAAACTGCTGGCCGCTGTTCCCGACCAGGCGGCGCTCCTGGTTGTCGGCGACGTGGACCAACTCCCCTCCGTGGGACCCGGCTCCGTGCTGGCGGACATCATCGACTCCGGGATCATCCCCACGGTCCGCCTCACCGAGATTTTCCGTCAGGCCGCCACCTCCCGGATCATCGTCAACGCCCACCGGATCAACAAGGGAGAGATGCCGCTGAAAGCGGAAGGAACGGAGTTGTCCGACTTCTACTTCATCCCTGCGGAGAGCCCCGAGGAAATTTATGCCAAGCTTCTCCAGGTGGTAACGGAGCGTATCCCCGTGCGGTTCGGTCTCCATCCGGTGAAAGATGTCCAGGTGCTGACCCCCATGAACCGGGGTGGTCTGGGCGCTCGCTCCCTCAATGCCGAGTTGCAGAAGGTGCTGAATCCCGCCGGGGAGCCGAAAGTCACCCGTTTCGGCACTACCTTTGCTCCCGGCGACAAGGTCATTCAATTGGTCAACAATTACGACAAGGAGGTCTTCAACGGGGACATCGGCCAGGTAACGATGGTTGATATGGAAGAGGCTCTGCTCAGGGTGGAGTACGACGGACGGGAGGTGGAGTATGAATTTAACGAACTGGATGAAGTGCAACTCGCCTATGCCACCAGCATCCACAAAAGCCAAGGGTCCGAGTACCCGGCGGTGGTGATACCGCTGGCCATGCAGCATTATACCCTGTTGGAGCGGAACCTGATCTACACGGCGGTGACTCGCGGCAAGAAGCTCGTGACCATCATCGGCCAACCCAAGGCCCTGGGGACCGCAAGGAAGAGATCGATTACTTCGTATACAAAACGTACGAAGCCAAGATTCTAGGTATTCATGCCACTTACGGTCGGACCTTACACACCAAGTCTTTAAACCGAGTAGGATTATTGCGTATGAAATTCACACGCAGGCAAAGTGCCCACACACGTCCCCATAGGCCACACGGATAATTATGAATTTCTCCGCATGTGCAAGGGCATACCGGCCTCTATTTCTCCGACTGGGGCATTCCTGTGTGCTCCCCCGCGCAGTGACCGCAGTAACCAGAATAGCCACTCCTGACAGAATGGCTATTCTGGCATCCTCTCACAACGAGAACGGGGATATAGCGTTGCAAAATGGGTTATCAAACTGATTGAACTCTTCATCACGAGCGTGTATTACTGCCAAGTGAACAGAAGGAGGGTAAAGCCATGACTGCTCGTGAAACTAAAAAAGTAGTTGCAGAAATGAAAGCCTTCACAAAACAACTCACCCCCGTAACAGCCAAGGAATTCCTGGTAAAAGCTGGCATAAGCACGTCTGACGGTAAACTCGCCAAGTCTTATCGGCAAGATGTATAAAGTCCTTCCGCATTTCGTCCTCGGTTTTCATGGCTGTGACAAATCGAGACTGAATCAAATATGCATCAATCCGCAGTTCACAACTCATCTCCAGGTATGGGCGAAAGTTTCCTGACTGAATCAAGAATGTCTATTGCTTTTTCAGGATTCGCACGTGCAGCCCTTTCTCTAAAAAAAGCATCAGTCTTCAGCGCAGAAACTTTTTCGGCAAGTGCCAGCACGATAAACTGGTTGAGTGATACATTGTCTTCACGCGCCAACTCTTTTGCATAACTCGCAAGAGAATCGGGAATACGAAGGGCATATTGGCTCATACTATGTCTCCTATCAATCCGATACATTCGGATGGAGTTACTAACCTCATGACAAAACGACCGGTAGCAGCGACAAAGTCCTTCGTATTAAATGTCACCAGAGCATCAGCCGTGCCGTTCAAAGCTGTTTCCAATACCATTTCATCGTTCGGATCTCGTAATTGAGGCCGCCAGAGATAATTCAAGTGAACCGGCTCCACATGAGCCGCCAGCGTATCCAATACGATGTCCAGATTTTCGAGTGAAATCCCGTGTTTGAGCCTGAGCTGCGATCGCTTTATCACCGCTTCATACTCAAGCCAAAGGGCCGGTGATGCCAAAAGTGTAACTCTTTCCGCCAAAATCCAGCGAATAAGGAGATGTGACGCTCCATTCTGGTTGCACAAGGCTGTTACCAGCACGTTGGTATCAATGACAAGTCGAGGTTTCATATTGCATATAATATCACTTTATTCAGGAGGAGCAAACCGGAAAGTAGATACCGGAAGATAGAGCCGCTATTGTCTAAACTTATTTTAGGGGCAGTTTTAGGGGCATCAACTTCAAAACGCTCGAAAAATTATATTTAAAACTAGCGTCCTACAGCGTTTGTTAGATGGCCTGCACCCCACTACTAACTATCCCACCACAATTACGATCCCCCCGGCAGATTGCCCAATGAGTATGCAATCTGCTATCCTCGTCGATCTCTCCGCAGGTTAACAACCTTTTCCAGAAGTTATCCCAAGAGTTTTCCACAGGGAATGTGGATAAAGCAGGTTGGTTCGTGACTGATCGAGTAAACTATACGATAAATTAGCCACATAGCTTTATAACGATAGTGAGGTAGTCGGGTAGCGGCCACCTTCGACAAGGAAAGAGTCAAGCCTGTTTGGTTTGAGACCCAGGGTGAAAGAGTTTCTGTTCAGGAGATCTGTTACAGCTGGTCCTGCATGGAGGGGGCGGCCACTATTTGAAAGATTCTCATGGAATGTCGGCACCGATTCTGTTAATAATCTAAGCCTCTCCGCTTCGCG
>CAIUUR010000002.1 GCA_903902345.1 uncultured Geobacteraceae bacterium
GGGCTCCCCTTGCTAAATCATGGCGTCGGAACCGCTCAATAACCGAAATCCTGCAACTTTGGGTGGGTCCGCTAAAATACGCCAAAAGGGTTCAAAAGATACCGGTGATAACACTCCGGGTTGGTGATGTGCTTGCTGAGCCATGTCGAGTATTCATCGGGCGGGATAATCACTGGCATGCGGTCGTGGACCGGTGCGACGATCTTGTTTGCTGTTGTGGTGAGGATGGAGAAAGTCTGTAGAAGGGTGTCATCCGGAGCTTTCCATTCCTCCCAGATACCGGCAAGCCCCAAGGGACTCCTATCATCCGTACATCTCATGTTATATTGTTAAATAATGCCTATGTTTTTTAATCTGTATTCCATTGCTGGGCTCGAAACACCGAAAGCGTCCGACATTCGGTCTATGAAGTAGATAGATGGAACTTTTTCAGTGCAATTCTCTTGCTTGTACTGTGTAATTATTCTTTTAGCCTGTGAAATGATGAAATTTTTAGGCATCAATAATTGTGCGGCAAAAGTGTTGGCTTCTGATTCATACGCATCCCAAAATGTTCCTCCACGGCTCATTTCTTTTCTAGTATCAACAAAACCTTTAGTTTTATTTGCATGTAAACAGTAGTGGGCTATTTCGTGGGCAAGCGTAAATCTACGTCTTGGCTCATATGAGTTTTTGGCTGGATCAATGGTTACAATAGGCTTTCCATCACAAAACTCAATTTTACCTATGGTCTGAGGATTATTGTTATCACTCGAATATATTACCTTAATGCCTAACTCGTTAGCTATTTCATCAATATCAATCGGGAAGTCCATCTCGAAGCCATTCGATGTTAAATGTTCTAATAATTCCCTGGCGGAAGTAAATTTAGTAGTTATCACTTTTCACACCCTATGGAATCTTTTATTGATCTTATTTCGATATCGCCATCTATTTCGTATTTTTCTCTTAAAATCTGAATGATTTTAATATCCATTTTATTCTCAAAGTGATTGCGTATATCCTTGTTTTCTAATGCTTCATTTATGAAGTTGATGCCAATGTCGCAATGGTTTTCCTTTATTTGAGACAACAATTCTTCTTTTAAATGTCTTAACTGTAATTCCTTTACAGTAGAGAATTGCTGCGCAAATACGACACCCAATATGGCCAAAACGACAGTAAAACCCGCAAAAATAAATGTGGTAAAAACTATATAAGTATTTGCAACTGAAATAGCGTCACTTGGTGGCAAAACGATTGGTCTATTAAAATAACTAAGAAAAGGCGTAGCCAGTACACCACCTATTAAGCCAACTAACGTGGCAAGAACTAAAAAACCTGCATATTTTAGTATGTTATGCATCTAGACCAAGATTTATCGGCTTATTGGATTTGTACGCGATTGCAGCTCCATATACCATAATAAGAGACACCAGTATATAGCTGATTGCAGCGCATTACAATTAAATAGTGTTTTAATTGACACAGGCCAAGCTTATGATGGCAAATGCCTCCCCTTCACTCCCCCCACGTCTCCGCCGACAGCGGCAACCCGTTCAGCTCCGCACGAGCCTCACGCCACGTCGGATAGTGCTCCTGTAGAATTGCTACGAAGCGTTCGCTGTGAGTTGGTTCCTTCAAGTGCACCATCTCATGCACGATGACGTATTCGATGAGATCCTTCGGTTTTTTGACCAACTCGGTGTTCAGCCTTATGGTCCCTTCCTGATGATTGCAACTTCCCCACCTGGTCTTCATCCGTTGCAGGTAGTAGCCGGCAACCTTTACCCCGAGCCTTCCTTCCCACTTCTCGATGAGCGGCGGAACCTCTTGGTGAAGTAATTCTTTATGCCACCCGTGAAGGACTTCGGCCCGTTTCTTCGCAGTGCTGCCAACACGAATAACCAGAGTGATCCGCTTGTGGTCGATGGTTACTCTTGGCTTGGCATCCAGTTGAAGCACCTTCAGCAGGTAGCGTCGTCCCCAGAGATAATGGCTCTCCCGTGTCGTGTACTGGCGAGGCGTTTCCCGTGCCTGATTCTGTAACTTCGCCTGCTGATCGCGTATCCAACCAAGTTTCGAGATGGCGTAGGCACGGGCCACTTCCAGCCGGGTCTCCGTGGGGGCAACCAGCGTCACTCGACCGTCGGGTGGATGGACCGACAGATGGACATTCTTGATCTCCTTGCGCGTTACCAGTATAGACAAGTCACCGAGCTGAATCGTCGCGGTCATTTGTACCCCGGCTGGCTCTTGATGATGGCGAACAGAGCCTCGGTTGCCTGACGATCCCGTGCCAGTTTGGGGTAGATGGCATTCATCACCTGCTTTTCCCTGGTCTCGTCACCTTTCCAGTTAGCCGGTGCCTCCGAGCAGATAACCTCGTGCAACTCCAAGGCAAGCTGTGCCCGCTCCTCGTCTTCGGTGGGGTATTGAAACGTGGTTGCCGGGATAGTCGGCAGGTTGTTATACAAAACGATGGCCTCGTTACGGCCATGAAGGAGCGCCGGAATACCACCTCCGGGGAGCCGTGCCGCCAACTGCCTCACGAGTGCCTCGGCGTTTTTGAGAAATTCCTCGTAGGCTGCCGTATCTGCCCGGTTCTGTTTGATAAGGTCGTCGAGGAGTTTTGACATCTGTTCGTAGAAGCGGGGATCTGTGAGCTGGTCACGGATGATGGTCTTGCGGATATTGTTGATGATCCCTTCGGCGATGGCGTTCTTCGACAGCTTCCCCTTGGCGTTGAGCTTTCGGGCGATAGCATCGTGAATGCCGGTTTCGATGATGAGTTCGGTCAACGACAGATCGCCCAGTGCGCCCAGGTCTGCGGCTGGGTCTGCCTGAATGTAGGTATTGATAAGGTGGCGCATGTCCGCTTCGTAAGGTTTGATGTCCAGCTCCTCTTCTGCGTGCTTCTTGATAGCGGCACGGACCTCGCTGTAAAATTCCACCTCGTTTCGGATGGCGGCTTCGTCGGCGTCAGTATATCCGGCTGCGATCATGTCCTGGGCAATGGCGGCATAGGCCCGCACGAAGGTGGCAACCTCCTTATAAAAGGAGACCCGCAGCGGCTCGGTCTCAGTCAAAGCATCGGCGTCGGCGGCGTGACCGCAGAAGTAGTGGAGGAACTGCTCTATCTCTCGGGGCGGAGCCACTGGTTCGCACAGATAGCGAAGCGCCTCACGAGCCACGTCCAATTGTTTCTTTCCTTCCTCCAGCCAGTTTTTCAGGTGGACGTTGTTCTCGCCACCGCTCCCCTCGTCGATGTCCAGTTCGTCGGAGCTGTAGACCGCTATCGCCTGCTGCACATCGCCGAACAGTTCCTTGAAGTCGACAATGTAACCGTACTCCTTGTCGTCGCCGTCCAGCCGGTTTGTGCGACAGATGGCCTGGAACAGATTGTGGTCACGCAACTCGTTGTCCAGGTAAATATAGGTGCAACTCGGCGCGTCGAAACCGGTGAGGAGCTTGCTTACCACGATAAGGAGCTTCAGGTTTGCCGGCTCTTTGATGAAGCGGCGCTTGACTTCATCCTCGTACTGCTTGGTGGTCTGGCCGCCGGTGAGGACGTGTCTTGTGTAGGTGTCGAACTTGAACCGCTCGTCGCTGTGGGGCGGTTCGCGGGAGATGGCGGTGTGGTTCGGCTGGTATGAGGTGATGATCCCGCAGCAGGTGCCAAAGGTCGTCTGCTGGAAAAGGCGGAAGTAGTGGCAGGCGTCGTAGATCAATGCCGTCACGAGAATTGCCGTCCCCCGGTTATTGTTGAGGCGCTCTTTCAGGCTGAAGTCCTCAATGATGCTGGCGATGATCCGCTGCTTCCGCTCGCCGGAGCTCATCA
>CAIUUR010000003.1 GCA_903902345.1 uncultured Geobacteraceae bacterium
AACTGGACAGCGTCTATGTGGATGTGACCCAATCCAGCAGCGAGATGTTACGGATGAAACGGAATCTGGAGGGGGGGCTACTCCGTAGCGGAGCCGGTCAGGCGCGGGTCAAGCTCCTGCTGGAAGACGGCACCCCCTATCCACTGCCGGGAGTCCTGAAGTTTTCGGAGGTCACGGTGGACCAGAGCACCGGTTCCATCACCCTGCGGGCGATTTTTCCCAACCCGAAAAAGACCCTCCTGCCGGGGATGTTTGTCCGGGCGGTCGTGGAGGAGGGGGTCAGCGAGCGTGCTATTCTGATCCCCCAGCGGGGGGTCACCCGCAACCCCGCGGGGAGCGCCATGGTGATGGTGGTGGGGAACGGGGAGAAGGTAGAGCCGAGGGTCATAAAAGTGGAGCGAACCGTGGGCGAAAGCTGGCTGGTGAGTGACGGACTAAAGGGGGGGGAGCGAGTCATTCTGGAAGGTATCCAGAAGGCGCGGCCGGGGACGGTGGTGAAGGCTTCCCCCTTCGGAGCCAAACCGGAGAATAAGTAATCAGACCGATCGGTCCGATCAGCCTGATCGGTCTGATAATTTTCAAGGAGATTCCATGCCTCGTTTTTTCATCAATCGCCCGATTTTTGCCTGGGTGATCGCCATAATGGTCATGCTGACCGGCCTGCTGTCTATCAAGAGTCTGCCGGTTTCCCAGTACCCTCCCATCGCTCCGCCTCAGATTACCATCAACGCCACCTATCCCGGCGCCTCGGCCCAGACCGTACAGGATACGGTCACCCAGGTCATCGAACAGAAGCTGAACGGCATCGATAACCTGATCTATATGGCCTCAACCAGCGATTCGGCCGGCGCCGTGGCCATCACCATGACCTTCAAGGCCGGTACCGACCCCAATATCGCCCAGGTGCAGGTGCAGAACAAGCTGCAACTGGCGGTGCCGCTCCTCCCCCAGATCGTGCAGAGACAGGGAATCGCGGTGGTCAAATCCACCCGGAACTTCCTGCTGATTATCGGACTGGTCTCCGAAGACGGCTCCCTGGATCGCAATGCCCTCACCGACTACATGGTTTCCAATCTGCAGGATATCGTCAGTCGTCTGGACGGGGTGGGTGAGCTGCTCCTCTTCGGAACCCAGAATGCCATGCGAATCTGGCTCAACCCGGTGAAGTTGAACAACTACCATCTGACCTCCAATGACGTGATGACGGCGCTGCAAGCCCAGAATGTCCAAGTCTCCGCCGGACAGTTCGGCGGCGCACCCGCTGCGCCGGGGCAGCAGTTGAATGCCACCATCAACGCCCGCGCCCTGCTGCAGAACACGGATCAATTCAACGCCATCATTCTTCGCACCAATCCTGACGGCTCCACCGTGAAGCTCAAGGATGTGGCCGAGAGCAGGATCGGCACTGAAAACTATGAAGTCCAGTCTTACTACAATGGAAAACCGTTGGGGGGGATGGCTGTTCGCCTGGCATCCGGCGCCAATGCCCTGGACACCGGCAACCGGGTCAAGGCCAAGATGGCGGAGCTGGAGAAGAATTTTCCTCCGGGGATGAAGGTGGTTTATCCCTATGATTCGACTCCTTTTGTGAAGATCTCCATCGAAGAGGTGGTGCATACCCTCATAGAAGCGGTATTTTTGGTTTTCATCATCATGTGTCTCTTTCTGCAGAACATCCG
>CAIUUR010000004.1 GCA_903902345.1 uncultured Geobacteraceae bacterium
AGTTGCGGGAAAAACTTCAGCTCCCCTCCACCCCCGGGATCATCGAGTGCTACGATATCTCTCTCTTTCAGGGAGGAGAGGCGGTGGGGAGCCGGGTCCTTTTCCGGGGAGGGAAAAGCGATCCCAAGAGCTATCGTCACTACCGGATCAGGGAGGTGAGCGGCACGGATGACTTCGCCATGATGCGGGAGGTGCTGACCCGTCGCTTCAGTCGGGATACGGAGGAGCGTCCCGATCTCATCGTCGTGGATGGTGGGATCGGCCAGTTGAACATTCTGACGGCGGTGTTGCGGGAGCTGGGGATAGAGGGGGTCGCTGCCGCGGGGTTGGCTAAGAGCCGGGTAGAACGGAGCGCCACATCGGTGGAGATCACCAAGAGCGACGAACGGGTTTTTCTCCCCGGCCGGAAGAACCCCGTAGCGTTGCGGCAGAATTCGGCCCCACTCCTCCTCCTGGTGCGAATCCGTGACGAGGCTCACCGTTTCGCGGTGACCTATCACCGGAACATCCGGGGGAAGAAGGCGCTTCACTCACCCCTGGACGATATTCCCGGTGTCGGTGCGCAGCGCAAGAAGGAGCTGCTTCGCAGCTTCGGGAGTTTGAAAAAGGTCCGGGGTGCGACTCTGGAGGAGTTGCAGGAGGTGAAGGGGATCTCGCAGGAGCTGGCGGGGGTCATCAAGGAGAAGCTGGGGTGAACGCCTCTCCTGACTACTCCTCAAGGCACTAACCATCTATTTTCTGTTGTTTTTTGAGTAAGTAAAGAAGTTAAGTACGGTCGGACGCGTCCCGGCCGGACGTTCAAACAGGGACACAAATCTCCTCAAGAATAGTTCATCTCCACCCTTCCGGTAAACCTCCTAACGATTCCCGACCCTGTAGGGGCGCATGACATGCGCCCTTTTCTGCATCATTGCCATTCGTAAAAACAGGGCGAACGCCGTTCGCCCCTACATCACACCGGTTTTTCTCTCTCCAAGCCACTTTCCTGTTCTCCCAATGCCTCCTGGAGTGTATTCCGGGGACAGTATATTCAATTGACGTATTCACTATCTGGATTCGTCCCGGAATAGTTTTGTATACTGTCCCCGGAATACCGTCCACAAACCGACATCCCTCAGCCACCCATTTTCGAACCACCCTCCGACCCCCTCTTTAGCCAAGGAGGGGGAGTGTTTTTCTCCCCTCCTATTTTAGGAGGGGCCGGGGTGGTAAGGTTCTCCAAGAGTCCCGCCAGTAACTTCTCAAGCGCCTCATCGTGGGTAAGTCCTTCACCTCCGAACAATTGACGTTCCGCCGTATGAATGTCTTGCCGCAACTCAAGCCCTTCCATGCGTTCACTCACGCCTCCACCTCCGCGCCCAACTCTTCCAGTATCCCATGCAACTCATTCATGGCCGCTTCCAGTTCTCCCGATGCCTCCTGTGTCAGCAAGGCCGGTTCCGGCAGATCTTCTGTCGCTGTAGCACTGTCATCCTTGAGCCAGGAGATATCGAGACTGTCCCCTCTTTCGGTAATCCAGGCCCGGCTGAATTTACGGAAACGACCTTGCTCGCCGGTATCTACCCGCTTCGCCAGACTCTCAGGACTCCAGAGAGAGGGGTCAAGGGGACGTATATAAGATCACCTGATTGGTGCTAATCTCCGGCTTTTTTCGTTCCTCCCCCTTCAAGGGGAGGGCTGGGGTGGGGATGGGGAAAAAGCAGAGTCTGAGCGCCCATCCCCCTCCTG
>CAIUUR010000005.1 GCA_903902345.1 uncultured Geobacteraceae bacterium
GGAATTGGCGACATAGGCAAATTCGGCTATCTTGTTGACATTGCTCGGCGTCACGGCATTGCTTTCAACGGATGTTGCGCCGGCGCCGGCGCCGTTGATGGCTGTGACCGTAAACGTATATGACAAACCGTTGGTCAGACCGGTAATGGTAATGGGACTCCCTGTGCCGGTCGCCGTAAGACCGCCGGGGGTAGCGGCGACTGTGTAACCGGCAATGTTCGAACCGGCGTGACTCAGGGGGGCATTGAAACTAACAGCAGCCTGGGCGTTGCCGGATATGGCGGTGACGCCGGTTGGTGCGCCCAGGACGGTGGGGATGATATAACTATAGGAGGTAGTAACCGACAGTGGTTCTGTGCCGGTCGCCACATCCGCTCTGGCGGTCAAAGCGCCGGTGGTCTGATCTATCATATATATCGAGACAGTGTTGGCGCCGGAATTGGCGACATAGGCAAACTTCCCTGTGGAATCAACGGTGACGGAGTATGGAATCGATCCTGTTCCTGTCGCCAGGTTGGTTCCAGCGGTCAATACGCCGGTGGTCTGATTGGTCGTATAAACAGAAACAGTACTGGAACTCGGATTGGCGGTATAGACAAATTTACCGGTGGGATCCACGGCTGCCGATATCGGCCCTTCTCCACCAGCCGACACCGCAGTTCCGGCGATCAATGCACCGGTGTTCCGGTCGATCGTATAAACCGAGACCGCGCCGTAGACATAATTGGCAACATAGGCGAACTTCCCGGTAGGATCAAAGGTGACCGAATTTGGATTATATCCCGCCGTCCCGGCGGTTCCGGCGGTCAAGCCGCCGGTGTTCGGGTTGATCGTATACACCCAGACATTGCGAGAACCGTAATTGGTAACATACGCAAACTTTCCGGTGGGATCGACGGCAACCGAGGTTGGATATGATCCTGTCGCTACGGCGGTTCCGGCGGTCAATGCGCCGGTGTTCTGGTTGATCGTATACATCATGACATTATCGGAACCGTAATTGACAACATAGGCAAACTTTCCGCTGGGATCGACGGCGACTGCATAGGGACCTGATCCTCCCGACGCTACAGCGGTTCCGGCAGTCAATGCACCGCTGTTCGGGTTGATCATATATACAGAGATCGTGCTGGAATAAGCATTGGCAACGTAGGCAAACTTCCCGGTTGGATCGACGGTGACCGAGTTTGGCCCTGAACCTGATGCCACCGCTGTTCCGGCGGTCAATGCACCAGTGGTTTGATTTATCGTATAAACAGAGATAGTGTCGGAACCGGAATTGGCGACATAGGCAAATTCGGCTACAGGTGTGGCTGCCAAAACCAGCGACGGAAAAAGTAAACCCGAAAAAACCAAAAATTGGATGATCAAATTACTCATGGCGACTCCTTTAATGTTTTAAAGCTATCTATTAATGGAAATAATTACCTGTATGGTGGTTCGCGACAATAAAGGCACCATTCTGACGCCTACTGTTGTCATCCTGAACGATAGCGAAGGATCTGCTTCTGCATGATTTAACGGCAGATCTTTCACCTTCTTTCAGGATGACAGACGGTGGGTATACACTTTGTCGTAAAGCACCTAAATCATTTAGTCTCTGACTTGAAATTAACCAATTTAAATAAAATTGTTTTAGACTTTATCTCATGAGCAGCTTTAACAAATCTAACATACCGACACAAGTACTATTTTTGAGGTAGTTAGCCGAATGACCATTCAAAAAAATGGCGTTTTCCGTACCCACATATTTTTATTTAATTATTCTGCAATAACTTCAACAAGTTAAATAGCTCATTAAGTTTTGCTTTTCTATGAACTACTATGGAAATGTTACAAAAATAATACTATTTTCCTGCGCTCACCATCTCTAATCAGCTCACTAAAAAATAGAGCCTGCCAATATTAGACATCATCAGCCCGCCACGACGCTTACTGACTGCATGAGCCCAAAATCATAGCCAGGCATTTCAGATTTCTTACACGATATAAAGAGGAATTTTTTGAGGGATAATATGAAGAATGACAGGAGCTAGTTTACGGAGTAACCAATTTATCGTCAGCTTCCTTACTACTGACCCACCGAAGCTCATCGGGAAGTTGTTCGTAAAAGAACTTGTGAACCCAGCTGAAAAAATCTGGCGAAGTTATGGATATATTCGGCTCGAGGAGGAGCCGTTCCTCGATCTGACGCTGGCAGTTACTATGGGCGATGCTTTCTATTTGCTTATTTCGTTTTACCGGTCCGATGAGCACTCCTTTCCAGCGGCCCGATCAATATCAGTGGGATGCGTGGAGTTACCTTCAATCATATTACTATGGTAACTATTTATAATCCGCAGCATCTCTCGCATTGAGGCACGTGTAGCCGCCGGTAGTTGCGCCCCAAGCGCAGCTGACTTAGCGAGGATCTGTGCGTGCCGCCATATCCTCCAATTCATCACTCTCCACCGTCAGCGGTTCCATTTCGGTGATCTCGTGAATAACCCGAGTTCCCGCATCTCTGATTCCATCATTAATGCCATCATAAAATCATCTCGCTCTTCGAATTGTGATTTTTTCCTACTCGTAAATAAAAAAAGGGTCCGGCAAGTATAGCCACCTTGCCCAACCCTTTTCTTTTTTATTATAGAATGCAGCAGCTAGATATCCAGATTGGAGACGTTCAGTGCGTTCTTTTCGATGAATTCCCGCCGCGGTTCCACCTGATCTCCCATGAGGACAGTGAAAATTTCCTCGCATCCCACCACGTCCTCTATCTTTACCTGAAGAAGAAGACGGTTTTCCGGATGCATGGTGGTCTCCCAAAGTTGATCCGGATTCATCTCACCCAGACCTTTGTACCGCTGGATGGAGAGCCCCTTTTTGGCCGTGTCCACAAAGAAATTGAGGATCTTCTCCGCATCTTCCGTGATGAAAAATTCCTTCCCCTCACTGGAAACCGTTGCCTCGCCGGTGCCGATGGCCTGCCGCATCTTCTTGAAATTATCTAGGAGAAGGGCGTATTCATGAGAGGTGAGAACCTCCAGGGAGTGCCGGTCCAGCCGGATATGCAAATTACCGATCTTCACGGTCACCCGATCTTCCGTTATTTTATACTCGAAGTCAGGGATCTTCGCCTGTATCTTCACAAAGTATGTCTCCAGGTCCCCTAGCTCCTCTATTGCCCCTTTGGCGTTAACATTCAACAGCATCCGGAGGAGCTCGTCGTTGATCCCCTTGCGCACCACCTTGTCGAAAACCGACTTGAAGTCGATCACCTGCCTCAGCAACGGGATGATCTGCTTCCCCCGAAGGGTCCGCTCGCCGTTATCCAGCGTGAGAACCATGGCGTCGGTCCCCTCTTCCAGTAGATAGTTCTGAAGAGCCGCTTCGTTCTTCAGGTACTGCTCCTTGCGCCCTCTCTTGATCTTGTAGAGGGGAGGCTGAGCGATGTAGAGATAGCCACGCTCCACCAGCTCCGTCATCTGCCGGAAGAAGAAGGTGAGGAGGAGGGTAAGGATGTGGGAACCGTCCACGTCGGCATCGGTCATGATGATGATCCGCTGGTAGCGGAGCTTGGCCATGTCGAAGTCGTCCTTGCCGATGCTGGTTCCCAGGGCCGCGATGAGAGTCCGGATCTCCTGGGAGGAGATCATCTTGTCGAACCGGGCCTTTTCCACGTTGAGTATCTTTCCCTTCAGAGGGAGGATCGCCTGATATTTCCGGTCACGCCCCTGCTTGGCCGAACCGCCGGCGGAGTCACCTTCCACCAGGAAGAGTTCGCAGAGCGCCGGATCTTTTTCCTGACAGTCGGCCAACTTGCCGGGGAGGGTTCCCACATCCAGGGCCCCCTTGCGCCGGGTCAGATCCCGGGCCCTGCGCGCCGCTTCCCGGGCCCGGGCCGCGTCAATGGATTTTTCCAGGATCTTTTTGGCCACCTGGGGATTTTCCTCCAGAAAGGTGGCCAGCTTTTCATTCATGAGCGTTTCAACGTACCCCTTCACCTCCGAGTTCCCCAGTTTGGTCTTGGTCTGCCCCTCGAACTGGGGCTGGGAAATCTTCACGGAGATGACAGCCGTCAAACCTTCGCGCAGATCCTCGCCGGAGATGGCTACCTTCACGTTTTTCAGCAGGTTGTTGGCGTTGGCATAGCTGTTCATGGTCCTGGTCAGCGCCGCCTTGAAGCCGATGAGGTGGGTCCCCCCCTCGTGGGTGTTGATATTGTTGGCGAAGGAGAAAATTTTCTCTTCATAGGAGTCGTTGTACTGCATGGCGACTTCTATCTCTACCCCCCCTTTTTCTCCCTTGAAAAATATCGGCTTGGGATGGAGCGGACTCTTGTTTCGATTCAGGTACTCCACAAAAGAAGAGATTCCACCTTCGTAGAAGAAGTCATGCTCCTTCTCTGTCCGTTCGTCACGAATTTTAATCCTGACCCCGGCGGTGAGAAAAGCCATTTCCCGCAGTCTCTGGGAAAGGACGTCAAAGGAAAATTCCACCGTTTCAAAGATCTCCGAATCGGGAAAAAAAGTGATGGTTGTTCCCCGTTTTTTGGTCTCGCCGCAAACTTCCAGCGGCTTTTCCGGAACTCCTCGGCGATAGGTCTGTTGCCAGATTTTCCCGTCACGTCGTATCTCCAGTTCGAGCAGAGAGGAGAGGGCATTCACCACGGAGACACCTACCCCATGAAGACCGCCGGAAACCTTGTAGGAACTGTTATCAAACTTTCCCCCTGCATGGAGTACCGTCAGTACGACCTCCGCCGCGGATATTCCTTCGGTGGGATGTATATCCGTGGGTATTCCCCGGCCATTATCCACAACCGTTATGGATCCGTCGCTGTTGATGCTCACCGATACTGAATCGCAGTGGCCTGCCAGCGCTTCGTCGATGGAGTTGTCGACGATCTCATACACCAGGTGGTGGAGACCCTGGGTGGAGGTGGAGCCGATATACATGGCTGGGCGCTTTCGCACCGCCGAAAGTCCTTCGAGAACCTTGATGGAGTTAGCACCGTAATCGCTGCTGATCTGTTCGTCGGTCATGGGCACCTCAATGAATGATTTTCCCGTTCTCCACGGGAAACATTGTATAGTTTTTCGAATCTCCCCGCTGTAGGTTGTCGGGAGTCGTGGTCGTAATAAATACCTGCATCTTTTTTTCTTCCAGAAAATGAAGAAGATTCCGGTTTCGCTCCCCATCCAGTTCCGAGGTCATATCGTCCAGAAGAAGAACCGGCGGATTGCCGTGGAGCCGGTGGAGATACTCGATTTCGGCCATCTTCAGGGCAAGGATGAAAGAGCGTTGTTCTCCCTGGGAAGCATACTGCTTAATGGGCCTGCCATCAAGCAGAAGCTCCAGATCGTCACGATGGGGCCCAGCCTGGGTTGTGCCGCGCCGGAACTCTTCCTCGGTCATCCTGGCAAGCGCCAGCCGCAACCGCTCCTCATACTCACCTGGAACCGCCGTCGCTCCGCCGGGAATGGAACGATAGGACAGTTCTATCTTCCCGTTTCTTCCGGTGATGTTGTCATGGAATTCCTGAAGGAGTTCCGTCATCCCCCCAAGCCAGGAAGTACGTTTGCGCACCACCCGGGCGCCGCTCTCCACCAGTTTGTCACTCCAGACATCAAGTCCCTCCCTGGCGCCGCTCCGGAGCAGGGCATTGCGGTTCTTCAGGATCTTGGCGTAGTCATGGTGATAGGCAAGATAACCCGGTTCCGCCGCGAAGACTGCCCGGTCCAGGTAACGGCGGCGTAAATCCGGCGTCCCCTTGACCATGGTCAACTCTTCCGGTGAAAAAACCACCACGTTGAGACATCCGAAGAAGTCGGAGAGCCGTTCCAGAGATTTCCGGTCCACGCGGGCTTTTTTTCCCTCTTTTTCAATGAGGAGAGTGATCTCCCGCTCCACCCCTTCCTTTTCTACGACTCCTTTCACCAGTGAAAAGGGCTCGTTCCACCGAATGAGATCCTTGTTCTTTGCATGGCGGAAGGACTTCATGGTTCCCAGCACGTAGATCGCTTCCAGGATATTCGTCTTCCCCTGGCCGTTGTTGCCGTGGAAGACGTTGAATCGCTCACCGGGAGTGAATTCCGTTTTAAACAAATTTCTGAAAGAGCTGAAGAGAAGCTTCTTGACGATCATCGCCGGTTTTCCCTACCCTTTTCTCCCCTAATCTTTAGCCTTTAGCCTTTCACCTTTTTTTGTCACACCCTCATGGGCATTACGACGGCAAGAAATTCCGGGTCCACGTCGCTGCGGATAATGGCGGGGGAGAGTTCGTCTCGCAGGACCAGTTCAACCTGGTTGCCGTCCAGTACCGTCAGGACGTCGATGAGGTACTTGGCATTGAATCTGAGGGCCAATGGATCTCCCTTAAACAGCACCTCCATCTCTTCCCGGGAATCTCCCAGTTCCGGATTGCTGGATGAGATCTCCATCCCGGACTCTGATACATTGAGTTTAATCCCCTTGAATTTATCGCTGGAAAGAATCTGCATCCGGCGGAGGGTATGGAGGAAGTCGTCACGATTGATCATTACCGACCGGTTGTTCTGCTGGGGGATCACCCGATTGTAGTCGGGAAATTCTCCGTCCACCAGTCTCATGACGACTACCGACTCACCCTTCTTGATGATGGCGCTGTTTTCCATGAAACCGATCATCATCTCGCCACTTTCTTCCTCGGACATCTTCTTCAGTTCGAGAATACCCTTTCTGGGGAAAATGACCCCCTTGCTCAGTTCCGGACCCACTTCACCATCGATGGCCCGGGAAACAAGCGCAAGACGATGGCCGTCGGTAGCCACCATCTTGATGAGGTTACGATCTCCCTCGGTTCTGGCCTGGACAAAGACGCCGTTAAGGTTGTACTTCGTTTCGTCCGTGCAGATGGCATAGGAGGTTTTTTCGATCATCTCACCGATGAGGGAACTCCGGAGGGTGATGAGGTTGTCTTCCCTGATGCGGGGGAGGGGAAATTCGTCGGGGGAAAGTCCCACCAGGTTGAATTGGGCCTTGCCGCACCGGATGTCTACCCAGTCGTTATCCCGGGTGGAGAAATGTACCTCGGCATCGGGAAGTTCCTTGAGGATCTCGCAGAGCTTCTTGGCCGCCACCGTAATTTTTCCCGGATGGATAGTCGTCGCCGGATAGAAGCTTTTCATGGCTACATCCAGATCGGTGGCAATGACTTCTATTCCACCGTCACGGGCTTCGATGAGTGCGTTAGAGAGTATCGGCATGGTGGTTCTTTTTTCGACGATCCCCTGAATTTTCTGCAATGCCCGGTAAAAGGTCTCCTTGGGTATTCTGAATTCCATACATCCTCCCTTATGAACAGGCTGTTCTAGTATTTTATATATAAATCTTTATCAGTAGTAAACAGTAGGGACTGTGGATATGGTGATAAGAGCCATAACCGGTTGAAATAGGTGATAAAACAGCTGTGGATATCATGATGACAGTTTCGTACTTTTCTGCTGCTTTTGCACAGGCTGAGCATCTGCCTAAAAAGGGGGCCCTGTTATCAACAGGCGTTGCTCAGGTTATGAGACTCTTCCGCAGCCCATCCACCGTCTCTTTGAGCGCCGTATCATCCAGAAGAAGCTTGTCTATTTTCTTTGCCGAATGGATGATGGTGGAATGATCCTTGCCGCCGAATTTCTCGCCGATCTCCGGGTATGATGCCTTGGTCAATTCCCGGCAGAGGAATATCGCAATCTGGCGGGGGTAAACGATGTTCTTGAGTCTTTTGTCGGACTTGAGTTCGGACAGCTTCAGGTGAAAATGGTCACATACCTGTTTCTGAATAATCTCGATGGTGACATCCTTTGACTTGTCAACGATGATCTCTTTGAGTGCTTCCTTGGCCATGGTCAGGGAGATCTCTACCTTCGTCAGGCTTGAGAGTGCGCCGAGCCTCAGTAGCATCCCCTCCAGTTCCCGGACGTTGGTGGCGGCGTAGGAACCGAGAAAGAGAGCCACATCATCGGGAAGGGGAATGTTGTTCTGCTCGGCCTTCTTCTTCAGGATGGCAATACGAGTTTCCACATCAGGAGGCTGAATATCCGCCAGCAGTCCCCATTCGAACCGTGTCCTCAGCCGTTCCTCCAGATCAGGAATATCCTTGGGTATTTTGTCTGAGGTGACGACGATCTGCTTGTGGGCGTCATGGAGCGTGTTGAAGGTATGGAAAAACTCTTCCTGTGTCGCTTCCTTTCCCGCCATGAACTGAATATCGTCGATGAGGAGTACATCCGCCTTTCGGAATTTGCTCCGGAACTCATCCATCTTCTTGTAGCGGATGGAGTTGATCATCTCGTTCATGAACTTTTCGGATGAATAATAGGAAATCTTGGCCTTTTTGTTATGTGCCAGTACGTGGTTACCGATGGCCACGAGGAGATGAGTCTTCCCCAGACCAACACCGCCATAAATAAAGAGTGGGTTGTAGTTCGTACCCGGTTTGTCACCCACGGCCTGGGCTGCGGCGTGGGCGAACCTGTTGCCGGCGCCGCAGACAAAGGAGTCAAAGGTATAGAACGGGTTGAGTATGGTGGGTGGGTCGGCTTTGTCCACCTTCTCCTCCCGTGTAGGTTCACGAGCCGGTTCCGGGGCGGTGGGTACAGCCGGAAAGCTCATCACCTTCAGTTCAACCTGCAGGGGCGATGAGGAGACCGAAGAAATGGCCTCCTGGATCAGGCTGAGATAGTTTTCGCGAATCCAGTCTCTGAAGTAGCTGTCAGGTACTTGAAGGAGTAGAATATCGTTACGAAGACTATGAACCCGTATGGGTTTGATCCAGTTGGTGAAGTTTTGGGGGGTAAGAACTTTTTCAATATTGGAACGGGCGCTGAGCCAGACGCTATCCATGACCAGAACCTTTTTGGGAGGGTTTTTGCACAGGATTATCAACAGCTGTGGATAATCCTTAAAATGCAACTAAACTAGAGAGTTAAGAAGGTAAAAAACTGACAATTACAACCCGGTGGGAATGGTGAGTGAGGCTGTACACTACCAGAGGAATTGGTGTTTTGCAAGGCTATTTATCATCACCACATATAAATTAACACTTGACATTTTCGGGGTAAAATGGTTAGTAGTATCGTTTTATGCCTACGGTCAACAATTCACCAGGAGAAGCTACATACCATGAAAAGAACCTTCCAGCCCAGCAATATCAGCAGAAAAAGAACCCATGGTTTCCTTGTCCGGATGGCCACGAAAAACGGCCGTCTTGTCATCAAGCGTCGTCGCGCCAAGGGGCGTAAACGTTTGTCGGTTCAGATTGCCTCCAAGTAACTATGACGGCCCGTTTCTGTTTTCCTCCTACGCTGCGAATAAGGAAACGGGCCGAATTTCTTCGTCTCTCCCATGACGGGGAGAAGGTGTATCTGTCGCACTTTCTTCTCATCTACCATCGGAGAGACGATGGTGGTTATCGCTTTGGCATAACGGTGAGCCGTAAGGTGGGAAACGCAGTAGTACGGAATCGGGTCAAAAGGCTCGTTCGTGAAGTCTGTCGGCATACCTCCCCTGTACCCCCTGCCGATTACAGCATCATCGCCCGGAAAGGGGCGGGGATGCTGGAAGTGGATGCGGTTCGCACCCAACTGGAAAAGGCCTTCAGACAGGTGTCAAAGGGCAGATGATCCGCTCCTTTCTCATCACACTGGTGCGCTGGTATCAGCGGTTCATCTCGCCGTTCACCGGAAGCGCCTGTCGTTTTTATCCTTCCTGCTCGTCCTACTCAATTCAGTCACTGGAAAAATACGGAACATGTAAAGGTCTACGCCTGACTGCACTTCGTCTCGCCAAGTGCCACCCCTTTCATCCCGGCGGGCATGATCCCGTCACGTAGCTAATGAGGTAATTTAGTATGGAAAAAAGGGCTTTGCTGGCGGTGGTGCTCTCCATTGCCGTCTTTTATGTTTTCTCCACGTATATCATGCCTCCTCCTACCCGGCAACCGGTGGCGCCCCTGCAGCAGCGCTCCTCCTCGGCAGCTCTTCTTCAGTCCCAATCCGTGGGTGTAGCAGTACCCCCAGCTTCGCTTCCTGCATCCGCTCCGACAGGTGGAACGTCCCCTGTAAAAGAGATACGGGTAGAGACTGATCTCTATCGGGCAACCTTCTCCACCAGGGGAGGGACTCTCCGGCGGATGGTTCTCAAAAACTATCGTGAGAATGTAGGGGCCGGAGGGAAGGAGATCACCATTGTCGGTGAAGAGTCACCGGAAAACTTCAGTCTCGCCACCGACGCCAGGGGGATCGCCCTGGACCCCGCAGCGGCGTACAGTGTCAATGCTGACGAAGTAACTCTTTCTCGTGGTGAGAAGAAGGAACTCCTCTTTTCCTGGATTTCACCCCAGGGGATCATGGTACGCAAGAGTTATATCTTTCAGGGTGACTCCTACGGCATCTTGCTGAATCAGCGGCTACAGAACGGAAGTGCGGCGCGACAGGAGGGGACACTTTCCCTCCTCCTCAACAACCCGTCGATTCCCCGCAATAATGATACCCGCTTCGAGCAGATGGGTGGCGTCACCTTCACCGACGGCTCCCTGAAGACAGACCTGATCAAGGATCTGGCAAAGGGACCCAAGCAGTACGACAAGTCGATCCTCTGGACCGGCTTCGACGACAAGTATTTCCTTAGCGCCATCCTCGCAGTGAACAGTGACATATCTCAGGTTGCCATCGCCAAGAATCCTGCAGGGAGGGAGATCTCCACGGTTTCCTTTACCCCACTTTCCATCAACCCCGGACAGGAGGTCAGCCGTGAGGTGAAACTCTATTTCGGTCCCAAGGATCTGGAGATTCTCAAGGCCCAGGGGAATGATCTGGAGCGGGCCATCGACCTGGGGTGGTTTTCGGCCCTGGCCAAACCGCTCCTCCATGTGCTCAAGTTCCTCCACGGTTATGTTCATAACTACGGCATTGCCATCATCATCGTCACCGTCGTTCTGAAGGTCTTTTTCTTTCCGCTCACCTACAAGAGCTACAAGTCCATGAAGGATATGCAGAAACTCCAGCCGAAGATGGCGGCGTTGAAGGAAAAGTACAAGAATGACCGGGACGCCATGAATAAGGCGGTGATGGAGCTGTACAAGACTCACAAGGTCAACCCCATGGGAGGCTGCTTCCCCATGGTCGTGCAGATTCCGGTCTTCTTCGCCCTGTACAAGGCGCTCATGTTCTCCATCGAACTGCGCCATGCGCCGTTCTTCTTCTGGATACTGGACCTTTCCGGCAAGGATCCCTATTACGTGACGCCGCTCATCATGGGGGTCACCATGTTCATTCAGCAGAAGATGACCCCCAACACGGGGATGGATCCGACCCAGGCGAAGATGATGCTGATGCTCCCCGTGGTCTTTACCTTCATGTTTCTGAGCTTCCCCTCGGGTCTGGTTCTTTACTGGCTCGTGAACAACATCCTGACCATCGGTCAGCAGTATTACATCAACAAGCAACTGACGTAAGTGAGGCTCGTGTGTATCACGAAGATACGATAGCAGCCATCAGTACCCCACCTGGTGAGGGGGGGATCGGCATCGTCCGGGTCAGCGGACCCGACGTGCCGGAGCTGGCGGCACAATTGATACGTCTTTCCGGAAGCGGTGGCCTGCAAAGCCACCGCTTTTCCTATGGGACTCTTGTTGATCCCGCCACCGGCGACGTTGTGGATGAGGTCATGGCCGTGCTCATGCGGGCTCCCCGCTCCTATACCCGGGAGGATCTTCTGGAGATCCAGTGCCACGGTGGGTATCTCCTGGTGCAGCGGGTACTGGAAACAGTGCTCCGCCAGGGAGTGCGGCTGGCCGAGCCGGGGGAATTCACCAAGCGGGCATTTCTCAACGGTCGCATCGATCTGGTGCAGGCCGAGGCGGTCATCGACCTCATCCGCGGCAAGAGCGATGCCGCGCTTGCCCTGGCCCAGCATCAGCGGGAGGGGCTCCTCTCGGGGAAACTGGAAGAGATCCGGAGCCGTCTTGCCTTCGCACGGGCGCTGGTTGAGGCCCACATAGATTTCCCCGAAGATGACATAGATTCGGCTTCCATGAAGCAGATACGCGTTGCCGTTGCGTCGGCGCTGACCGATGTCTCCCTGCTCCTGGATGGTTTTTCCGCCGGCCGGGTTTTGCGGGAGGGGGTATCGGTCCTTATCGCGGGGAAACCCAACGTGGGGAAATCGAGCTTATTGAACACTCTCCTCAGGGAGAAGCGGGCCATCGTCACCGCCATCCCCGGCACGACTCGCGACCTCATCGAGGAGATCGTCAACATCAAGGGGCTTCCGGTCCGGTTGGTGGATACGGCGGGGATTCGCGAGACCAGCGATCCGGTGGAGTGGGAGGGGGTTCGTCTGGCGCGGGAGCGTTTGGCAACCGCCGATCTAGTCCTCTTTTTGCTGGACGGTTCCCGCGATTGGGACGAAGATGATGAACTGATACGGGGAGAGCTGACCGGTCGCCCTTGTATCGTCCTCAGGAACAAGGCGGATCTTCCCCAGGCGTCGAGTTGCACCGTTACGATGGATACCCTGGCTGACCTGCGTATATCCACTAGGACAGGGGAGGGGGTAGACGAACTGCTGAACGCCATCCACCGGATTTTCATTGGTGGCGAGGCCATCGACAGTCGGGAATATGTCGCCCTTTCCCGTGTCCGGCACCGGGACGCTCTTCAGGAGTGTTGCTCGCGATTGGAGCAGTTTCTACAAAATGTTGATTCCGGTGGGGAGTTGGAACTGCTGGCCATTGACCTGCGGGATGCTCTCTCATCCCTGGGGAAGGTTACGGGGGAGACCACCACCGACGAGGTGCTGGATTTGATCTTCAGCAGCTTCTGTATCGGCAAATAAGCGAACTACGGTGTAAAACAGCCATGTTCCACGTGGAACATTTACGGAACCGATATGCATTATTACGAAAAACAGTATGACGTCATCGTCGTGGGGGCAGGGCACGCCGGATGCGAGGCGGCCTTGGCCGCGGCGCGCATGGGGTGCTCGGCGCTGCTGCTCACCATCAACCTGGACGCCGTGGCTCTCATGTCCTGCAACCCGGCCATCGGCGGGCTGGCCAAGGGGCATCTGGTGCGGGAGATCGACGCCCTGGGCGGGGAGATGGGAAAGAATATCGACGCCACGGGGATCCAATTCCGGATTCTCAACACCCGGAAAGGGCCGGCGGTGCGCGCCTCCCGGGCTCAGGCAGATAAGCAGCAGTACCGTCTCCGGATGAAAACGGTGCTGGAGCGGCAGCCGAATCTGGATTTGAAGCAGGGAGAGGTGACGGCGCTGGTGGTGGAGCAGGGGGTGGTGACGGGGGTTGAGACGAAGGTGGGGCTCCGGTTTTCCGGCGCCACCGTGGTCATTACTACGGGAACTTTCATGCGGGGACTCATTCATGTGGGGCTCACCAACTACCCCGGAGGCCGGGCGGGCGATCTCCCCTCCATCGGACTTTCCGACCAGCTTCGGGATCTGGGATTCCGGGTGGGGCGGTTGAAGACCGGGACTCCGGCCCGACTGGACGGCAGCTCCATAAACTTCAGCCTGCTGGAACCTCAGCAGGGCGACGATCCACCGGCTCCCTTCTCCTTCTCCAATCGGGTGATAGAGCAGTCCCAGGTCCCCTGTCACATCGCCTATACCAACGAGCGGAGCCACGATATCATCCGCGCCGGGTTGGACCGTTCCCCTCTCTACAGCGGGATCATCCAGGGGGTGGGGCCGCGTTACTGTCCCTCCATCGAGGACAAGGTGGTCCGGTTTCCCGAGAAGATTCGCCACCAGAGTTTCATCGAGCCGGAGGGGCGGGACACGGTGGAGGTCTATCCCTCCGGGCTTTCCACCTCTCTTCCCGTGGATGTGCAGATCGCCTTCTACCGGAGCATCGTCGGTCTGGAGCGGGTGGAGATCATGCGGCCGGCCTACGCCATCGAGTATGACTATGTGGACCCGATCCAGATCCATGCCTCCCTGGAGACCAAGCTGATAGCCAACCTGTACCATGCCGGGCAGATCAACGGCACCTCGGGATACGAGGAGGCGGCGGGGCAGGGGCTCATGGCGGGAATAAACGCGGCGCTCCGGAGCCGGGGGAGAGAGCCGCTGGTTCTCCGCCGGGACGAGGCGTATATCGGAGTCATGATCGACGATCTGGTTACCCTGGGGACGACGGAGCCGTACCGGATGTTCACCTCCCGGGCAGAATACCGGCTGCTGCTCCGGGAAGACAACGCCGATCTGAGGCTCCGGGAACATGGTCACCGGGTGGGACTGTTGGCCGAGAAGGAGTACGAAGAGTTTATGGTGAAGCAGGAGCATATCGCGACCGAGCTTGCGCGGTTGAAGAGTACGAAGATCCTTCCTTCGGATATCTCCCCGGCGACGGTGGAGGCATACGGGCTGCACGATCTGCAGAATGCCGTGACCTTCGAAGAGTTGCTCCGGCGTCCGGAGGTAACCTATGAGGATCTTGCCCGCATCGACCCGGACTTTGCCGGAGTTCCCCGCGAAGTGCGCGAACAGGCGGAGATCCAGGTGAAGTATCGCGGCTATATCGAGCGGCAGCAGCTGGAGGTTGAGCGAAGCATCAAAATGGAGGGGACTAAATTGCCTGTTGAAATTGATTATGACGCCATATCGGGCCTCACGGGGGAGGTTCGCGAGAAGTTGAAGGTACATAGGCCCGATACGCTGGGACAGGCCGGACGGATACCGGGGATGACCCCCGCCGCCCTTGCCGTGATCTCTCTGACCCTCAAGGCGCGGGGGGGAGCATGAGCCGCTCCCTGCGCGAACTGCTGGATGACGGGGCGGGGGAGTTGGGGATGATTCTTCCCCCGGCCGATGCCGACCGGTTACTCCTCCTTATGATGGAACTGAGGAAGTGGAACCGGAAGATAAATCTCACCGCCATCACGACGGAACGGGGGATCATCATCAAGCATCTCCTGGATTCCCTGACGGTAGTTTCCCTTCTCCCACAGGGAGCACGACTGCTGGATCTGGGTTCGGGGGGGGGATTTCCCTGCATCCCTCTGGCTCTGGTCCGCCCGGACCTGAAGGTCACTTCGGTGGATGCGACGCTGAAGAAGATTCATTTTCAGCGTCACGCAGCCCGTTCCCTGGGGCTGGATAATTTTCAGGCTCTTCAGGTTCGCGGCGACACGCTGACAGAGAGTCACGCCGGCAGCTTCGACGTGGTGATCTCCCGGGGCTTCGCTTCCCTGCCGGAGTTTGTTGCTCTGGCACAACCGCTCCTGGTTCCCGGCGGAACCATTATCGCCATGAAGGGGAGTAGCGGCGCTGACGAGGCGGGTGAAGCTGCCACCTTTCTTGAACAGCACGGCCTCGTGGTGAGAGAGGTGGTCCGGTTGCGTCTTCCCGCATCGGGAGACGAGCGGAGCTTCGTGGTGATGAGGGCGAATGTGGGTTGAAAACGCATATCGTCAAAAATGCGCCCAAATAACGCTTTTGACGCCGTTGTCGCATTAGTTGAGGTGTTCACTTGCGTGACGCCAAAATAATCCGTCAGAAGGCGATTGTGGCTGCCCAAATTTTTAGCAATTCCCGGAAATTTTACGTTAGAAGATCTGATTTGAAAGCAAGGGAACGTGGGGTCGGGCGTTAACGGATGTCGGAGCGATTCAGACGTCGCCCCGACATTTTTTTCTACGGAGTTATTGGCCGGAAGGGAAGGGCGTTACGTTCGGTTTGTAGGTTGGCGGTGAACAGCTTCATCGTGAACCCCAACTCGGACGAAGCGGAAACAATAGTCCCCAGCGGCGAAAGTCGTCATACAGGTCTTTTAACCTAAAAAGCTGTCTCTCGCAGAGGTCGCAGAGAAAAACCTGTCGACAACATATGAGGAGTATCTCCCTGTGGGCTGAAGATTAGATGGAGGGATCGAGCACCTGGCCTAGGAAGAGAATCACGCCGGTAACCGAGTCGCGCAGGGCGAAGATGAAGTATTCTCCGGTTCGCAACTATTGCTAAAAATGAACCAAGACGGGCGAAGCAGATGAACCTTGCTTCGCCCCTGTGCGTAAAAGGGGTTTATGGATCTCGCAGGATGTGGTGAGTCTCGAACCGCAGGGGCGTGGGAGATGACGCGCGACTCCAACGCCCAGGGACCGACCGTACGTTGAGGGAAGTCGACGTGTCGTAGCCGACTCCTTTCCGTCATCGCTTCATGGCAATCGGAGTGAACCTGCAATAAAAGTGATTCCGCCGTGAAGGCGATTAATATTAATTCTGCCGGCCTTGGCTCTTGAGGGAGGCATTCCCTTTGACCTGCCGACAAAAGTCCCGCAGGGGCCGGATATGGAGGCTGAATTTTTCGTGTCGAAGTAGAAAAAGGAGGGGAGGGGAGCGGTTGGTTAGCCGTTACCGCTGTTCCCGCTGCAACCTGACGGCAGGAGCGAAATCACAAGAGACGCCGCAGCGAGATTTGCGCAACAAATTTTTTAAGAACCTGACTATTTCTTTCATGATACTCCGGTGACGAGTATAGTGGGTGGTTGGGGCGACAAGCAGATCCTTCGCGTTGCTCAGGATGACAAGCAAAAGATAGGATGACAAGCTATTTTATGTAGACGCGCTTATAAGAACACCGTCTACTCAAGGAGTGGAAACGATGATCAAAATAGTTCTCAAGAAGGGTGAAGATCGACGGCTCAGGGATGGTCATCCCTGGGTCTTCAGCAACGAGATAAAAGAGATAACGGGTGGCGCTACGCCGGGCGCCGCCGCCGAACTGTTCGATGCGGGGGGGAGCTTTCTGGGCACCGGTTACTACAATCCCCGCTCTCTCATCGCCGTTCGCCTCCTTTCCCGGCGGCGGGAAGATATTGACTGCACGGAGTTCTTTAGTCATCGTCTTCGGCGTGCTCTCGAATATCGGGAATCCATCTACCCCGGCGAGGACAACTATCGGGTGGCCTATGGCGAAGCTGATTTTCTGTCGGGACTGGTTGTAGATAAATACGGCGACTACCTCTCTCTACAGATTCTCAGCGCGGGTATGGAGGTTCGCAGGGATTTCATCATCGCTGCACTGACGGAATTGTTCCATCCCAAAGGAATCGTGGCGCGTAACGACGTCGGGGTGAGGACTCTGGAGGGACTGGAGGAAAAGGTGGAGATACTCTACGGGAGTATCCCCGGTAGCGTGGAGGTAACCGAGCATGGCATCCGTCTCTTGGTGGATCTTATGGGGGGGCAGAAGACCGGCCATTTTCTGGACCAGAGAAGCAACCACCTTCTGCTGAGCGGATATTGCGCCGGTAAAGATGTCCTGGATCTCTTCTGCTACTCCGGGAGCTGGGCGCTCCATGCCGCCTACTACGGCGCCAAGTCGGCCCTGGGGATCGATATTTCCGACAAGGCCGTGGCGCTGGCAGAGCGACAGGCTGATCTGAACGGTTTGGGAAATGTGGCGAAGTTTGAGGCAGTGGACGCCTTCGCCCGGCTCCGGAGCCTGCGGGACGAGGGGCGCCGGTTCGGGGTGGTGGTATTGGATCC
>CAIUUR010000006.1 GCA_903902345.1 uncultured Geobacteraceae bacterium
CGATTTTTGCCTGGGTGATCACTATCATGGTTATGCTGGTTGGCCTACTGTCGATCAAAAGTCTGCCGGTTTCACAGTACCCAGCAATTGCTCCGCCAAATATTGCCATCAACGCCACCTATCCGGGCGCTTCGGCCCAGACCGTGCAGGATACGGTTACCCAAGTCATTGAGCAGAAGCTGAACGGCATCGACAACCTGATCTACATGTCCTCCACCAGCGACTCGGCGGGGGCGGTGTCCATTATACTGACTTTCAAGGCCGGCACTGACCCGAACATTGCCCAGGTGCAGGTGCAGAACAAGCTGCAGATGGCCGTGCCACTCCTCCCACAGATCGTGCAAAAGCAAGGGATTGCGGTGGTCAAATCAAGCAGGAACTACCTGCTGATCGTCGGCCTCGTTTCGGAAGATGGCTCCATGGATCGCAACTCCCTGACCGACTACATGGTCGCCAATCTCCAGGATATCGTAAGCCGCCTGGACGGTGTGGGTGAGCTCCTGTTGTTCGGTACCCAGAATGCTATGAGAATCTGGCTGAACCCGGCTAAGCTGAACAACTTCCATATGTCCACCAACGACGTAATCACTGCGTTGCAGGCCCAGAACGTCCAGGTATCGGCCGGACAGTTCGGCGGCCTCCCAGCCACAAAAGGGCAGCAGTTAAATGCCACCATAAATGCCCGAGACCTGCTCAAAAATACGGATCAATTCGATGCCATCATTCTGCGCACTAACAGCGACGGCTCGACGGTCAGGCTCAAGGATGTAGCCGAGAGCAAGATCGGTACCGAGAACTACGAAATCCAGTCTTACTACAATGGCAAACCTATGGGGGGTATGGCGGTCCGCCTGGCAGCCGGAGCGAATGCTCTGGAAACCGGCAACCGGGTTAAGGCCAAGATGGCGGAATTGTCTAAGTATTTCCCTCCCGGTATGAAAGTGGTCTATCCCTACGACTCTACTCCATTTGTCAAAGTTTCCGTTAAAGAGGTAGTCCACACGCTGATTGAAGCGGTAATCCTGGTATTCATCATCATGTTCCTCTTCCTGCAGAATATCCGGGCCACCCTGATTCCGACCATAGCGGTGCCAGTGGTTCTGCTGGGAACCATGGGGGTGCTGGCAGCCTGCGGTTTCTCCATCAATACCCTGACCATGTTCGCCCTGGTCATCGTCATCGGCCTTTTGGTGGATGACGCCATTGTTGTCGTCGAGAACGTCGAACGCATCATGACCGAGGAAGGGCTTCCGCCCAAGGAAGCGACTATTAAGTCGATGGGACAGATCACCAGTGCCCTCTGGGGTATCGCCACCGTGTTGGCCGCAGTTTTTCTCCCGATGGCTTTTTTCAGCGGTTCCACCGGTGTCATCTATCGGCAGTTCTCTATTACCATCATCTCCGCAATGATATTGTCGGTATTTGTGGCGATGATCCTGACGCCTGCGCTCTGCGCAACGATCCTCAAACCGATCGAAAAAGGGCACCATGCCGGTGAAACCGGCTGGTTTGCAGGGTTTTTCCGTTACTTCAACCGGGCGTTCGATTTCTGTCGTGACAAATACGAAGGAATAGTTGGCCGCTCCTTTGGCAAGCCGGTTCGCTACCTGGTGGTCTACTTTACAATTGTGGTTGCCATGGCCTACTTCTTCCTGCATCTGCCTACTTCGTTCCTGCCGGATGAGGACCAGGGTTTTCTCCTTTGTCAAG
>CAIUUR010000007.1 GCA_903902345.1 uncultured Geobacteraceae bacterium
GCGATCTCCTGGAGATCGCCCGACTGGACTATCCGGAGCTCCGTGATCAGCATCATCACCCCGTGGATCATCCCCTTCTTCAGACGGAACGGAACATCTTCCACATTATCCGGGATGCCGGGGCACTTCTCCTCCAGCACCCCTATGAATCGTTCACCACCTCCGTGGAGCGGTTCCTCCAGGAAGCCGCCACGGACAGCAAGGTGCGGGCCATCAAGATGACCCTCTACCGGACTGCCAAGGAGAGCCGGATCGTGGAGCTCCTCATGGAGGCTGCCGACAACGGGAAGCAGGTGGCGGTGGTGGTGGAGCTGAAGGCGAGATTTGACGAGGCGGTGAATATCCGGCTGGCGGAGCGGCTGGAGGAGGCGGGAGTTCACGTCACCTACGGTGTGGTGGGGTTGAAGACTCACTGCAAGGTGATCATGGTGGTCCGCCAGGATTACAGCGGTCTCCGGCGTTACCTTCACTTCGGCACCGGCAACTACCATCCGGATACTGCTCGACTGTACAGTGACCTGGGGCTTTTTACCTGTGATGATGAGTTGGGGGAGGATACCACCGAGCTCTTCAACTATCTCACCACCGGCTATACCCCCCGGCGGAACTACAAAAAACTCCTTCCCGCCCCCAAGCTCCTGAAAAAGGGGCTCCTGTCCCGCATCGACCGGGAAATCGCCGGTCACTCCGTCAAGGAGCCGGGGAACATCCGGTTCAAGATGAACGCCCTGGAAGATGTCGACATTGTTCGCGCCCTTTACCGTGCCTCCCAGGCGGGGGTTACGGTGGAGCTCGTCGTACGGGACACCTGTCGGCTTCGACCGGGGATCCCCGGTTTGTCGGATAATATCCGGATCATCAGCATTGTGGGGCGGTTTCTGGAACATGCCCGGATCTATTACTTCCGGAACTCCGGCAGGGAAGAGTATTTTATCGGTTCCGCCGACGCCATGCAGCGCAACCTGGAAAGCCGGGTTGAGATCCTCGTCCCCGTGGAGGGGCAGACCCTGCGCCGGGAGTTACGGCGGATCTTCGATATCCAGCTTGCCGACCGGCGAAGCGCCTGGGAAATACAGTCCGACGGCAGCTCGGTGCAGCTGATGCCGGACAAGGAGGGGAAGGAAGCGCGGGGGAGCCACGATCAGTACATCGGACTCGCCATCCGGCGGGAACGGGAGGCATCCCGGCTCAGGAAGCGCAAGCCTCGGGGGCTCGGCGGAAAACACGGGAGGTAGTTATGATGTTACGCCGCTGTCTGTCGGCGGTCCTGCTGGCCGTCATCTTCACGTTTTCCGGAAGGCCGGAGGTGGCCCATGCCCGGAGTTCGGTGCTGTTCGATCAGGGGCATGGCCAGAAGTTTCTCGTTGAGCGGGGGGGAGAGCTTGACCTGTCGCTTCTGGCCGGGACCTTCCGCGAGCTGGGTCATGACGTTACCACAAGCTCGGAGGCGCTCAGCGACGAACTGCTGACCCACGTCGACATCCTCATGATTTCCGGCCCTTTCAAGTTGTACCACCGTGACGAGATCGAGACCGTTGTCCGCTATCTACGGCGAGGGGGAGCGCTCTGCATCACCCTGCACATTGCTCCCCCCGTCTCCTCCCTGATCTACCGGCTGGGAGTCGATGTCTCCAATGGCGTTATTCATGAAGAAGAGGGGAGTATCGATAACGACCCCCTTTCTTTTCGATCCACCCGCATGGAGGAACATCCGCTGCTGGCGGAGGTGGGGGAGTTCAATCTACATGGTGTCTGGGCGCTGCTGGATCTCCGTCCCGGTGTCCGGATCATCGCCCGGAGCTCTCCCAACTCCTGGGTCGATCTGAACCGGAACGGCGTGCGGGACAAAGCGGATCCCCGGGGGCCTTTCGGCGTGATGGTGGCCGGGGAGGAGGGGAAAGGGCGTTTTGTCGTCATCGGTGATGACGCCCTTTTTCAGAACAGGTACCTGAAGGGGGGGAATCTGGCTCTGGCCCGTAATCTGGCCGCCTGGCTTGCCCCACCGCCGGCACCGGCTCCGGAGAAGTTTCCTTGATCGATCGTACCTAAACGGCATTTTAACCAGTCACAGAGAACACACAGAAATTATTGGAGAAAACATAATGGAAACGTTCACCTTATGGGTGAATCCAGGATCAAGAACAGAGACGCTATAACCGTAAAATTTTCCTATGCTTTATCTCTGTGACTGGTGGAGTGCTTTTTTTAGGTTAAAGGGTTGAATGAACCTCATGACTGACGCCGCTCGCCACTATCGCATCGGCCTCGACCTGGGGGGAACCAAGATCGAAGCACTCCTCCTGGCCCCCGATGATACCGTACTCCTTCGTCAGCGGGTACCTTCGCCGGTGGGGGAGGGGTACGACGCTGTTCTCTCTTCGCTCCACGGTCTCATCAACGAAACCACCCTGCTTGTCCCTCCCGGATCTTCCTACACCGTCGGGATCGGCATCCCCGGTTCCCTGGATGCCGTCACCGGCCTCGTTCGTAACGCCAACTCCACCTGTCTCATCGGCCATCCCTTGAAGGACGACCTGGAACGGCTCCTTGGCCGACCGGTGGGGATCCGCAATGACGCCGACTGCTTTACCCTGGCGGAGTGCCGGCTGGGTGCGGGGCGGGGATATGGAGTCGTCTTCGGCGTCATCATGGGAACGGGGTGCGGCGGCGGGCTCTCCATCGGTGGGGAGGTGCGGGAAGGTCCCCACCGCATCGCCGGTGAGTGGGGGCATCTCTCCGTGGACCCTGTGGGAGCCCCCTGCTACTGCGGCAACCGGGGGTGTGTGGAGACGAAAATCAGCGGGTCGGGGGTGGAGCGGGAGTTTGCCAGGCGGTACGGGCGGAAGCTGAAGGTGGAGGAGATCGTGACGGCTGCACGGGGAGGTGATCCGGAGTGCCGGGAGGCTTTTGACCGGTTCCTGGACGACTTCGGTCGCTCCCTGGGGGGGCTCATTTCCATCATTGATCCCGATGCCGTGGTCCTGGGAGGCGGCCTCTCCGGGATACACGAACTCTACACCATCGGTATCGACCGGGTTCGACAGTACGCCTTCCACAACGACTTGCGGACCCCCATCCTGAAAAACGAGTTGGGGGATTCTGCGGGGGTCTTCGGCGCAGCCTGGAGCGGCCCTGAAAACAGTTCAAGGTTCAAGGTTAAACCCTGAACCCTGAACCTTGAACCTGTTTTATCCCCTCTCCAGCCCCGCGAATCTCAGGAGAAGTTTCTTCGGCCCCACGGAGTTGAACCAGACGATCACCTTCTGATCGTCCCCCTTCCCCTCGATCTTTCTCACCGTCCCGGCGCCGAACTTGCTGTGGCGGACCTTCATCCCCAGCCAGACCCCTTCCTGCTCTTCCGGCACCACCTCCACCTCGGGGAAGTCGTTATCCTCCCCTTTGTCGAAGATGGCCGCCAGATTATGTCGGGACGGTTCCGGTTCCTGGGACTGCTTCTTCTCTTCCCATCCCGACCCCCTGTTGCCGAAGCTGAAACCCGGCTGAAACTCGTCTTCTTCGTCCAGCAGTTCCTTGGGGATGTCGGCGATAAAACGGCAGGGGGGATTCAGCTGCTCTTGGCCGAAGATGTGGCGCCGCCGGGCATTGAGGAGAAAGAGCTTCTCCCGGGCCCGGGTCATTCCCACGTAGCAGAGCCGCCGCTCTTCTTCCATCTGCTCCGGATCCCCCAGGGCGCGGACATGGGGAAAGAGTTTCTCCTCCATGCCGATCATGAAGACCAGCGGAAATTCCAGCCCCTTGGCCGTGTGGAGGGTCATGAGGGTCACCGAATCTTTTCCCGTCCCCTCCCGCTCCATGTCGGACACCAGCGCCACCCGTTCCAGGAAGGACGAAAGCGCCCGCTCTTCGTTGTTCCGCTCAAACTCCTCCATGGCGGTGAGGAGTTCCTTGAGGTTGGCCAGCCGCTCTTCGGAATCCTCGGTCCGTTCCTGCTTCAGTTTCGCCTCGTACCCCGTCTCCTCCAGGATGCTCTCCGTCAACTCGGAGAGGGGGAGTTCCTTGGCCATCTCCCGGAATTGTTCCAGCATGACCCCAAAGCCGGCGATCTTTCCCCGACTCCCGGCTGCCAGGTAGTTACCCGACGCAGCCTGGGCCAGCGCCTCGCCGAAGGTGATCCCCTCCGTTGCCGCCAGTTCGGAGATCCGGTCCACCGTGGCGTGGCCGATTCCCCGCAACGGGACATTGATGATCCGTTTGAAGGAGATCTCGTCCGCCGGGTTGTCGATGACCTTGAGATAGGCGAGGATATCCTTGATCTCCAACCGGGCATAGAACCGGACCCCTCCCACCACGTGATAAGGAATGGCCCCCTGCACCAGGGCCTCTTCCACGACCCGGGACTGGGCGTTGGTCCGGTAGAAGACCGCGGCATCTTTGAGCTCTCCTCCCCGGCGGATATGCTGCTCGATTTCGCTGCAGACCAGGCGCGCCTCCTCCCGCTCACTTCCCAGACGGCGGTAGATGATCCGCTCCCCTTCCGGATTGTCCGTCCAGAGAGTCTTCCCCTTTCGACCCCGGTTACGGGCCACCACCGCGCCGGCGGCGGTGATGATGCTCTTGGTGGAGCGGTAGTTCTGCTCCAGCTTCACCACGGCAACATCCGGGTAGTCCCGCTCGAAGTCCAGGATGTTCCGGATGTCGGCCCCACGCCAGCGGTAGATGGACTGGTCGTCATCCCCCACGACACAGAGGTTCCCCCGGTCGCCGGCCAGGAGACGGACGAAGCGGTACTGAATCGGGTTGGTATCCTGGTACTCGTCCACCAGGAGCCATTGGTAGCGGTGCTGATAGAAGGCCAGGACCTCGGGACTCTGCTCCAGGAGGCGCACCGTCTGCATCACCAGATCGCCGAAATCCAGGGCGTTGCATTTCTGCAGCCGCTGCTGGTAGGCGGTGTAGACCTGCACCGCCTTGGCCCCGTAGGGGTCACCCTTGGCGATGAGGACATCTTTTGGTTCTTTGCCGCCGTTCTTGCAGTCGTCGATGAATGCGGCGAATCCTTTTGCCGGGAACTTCTTCTCGTCGATATTGAGGGCGGTGACCACGTCTTTCAGGAGTCGCTCGCTGTCTTTATCGTCGTAGATGGTGAAGCTCCGGTCGAAGCCGAGATGATGGCCGTCGCGGCGGAGGATCCGGACACAGGCCGAGTGGAAGGTGGTGATGAGGGGGAGATCGAAGCCGGGGAGGAGTTTCTGCACCCGCTCCTTCATCTCTCCTGCTCCCTTGTTGGTAAAGGTCACCGCCAGAATCTGCCAGGGGAGGACCCCACGCTCGTGGATGAGCCAGGCGATGCGATGGACGATGACCCGGGTCTTGCCCGAACCCGCCCCGGCAAGGATCAGGAGCGGCCCTTCGCCATGCATGACGGCAGCTTTCTGGGGAACATTGAGATTGTGGAGAAGGTTCATTTCTTGGTCAGCGCGATGGCTTCGGCCAGTTTGATGGCCCCGGTGTAGACCGCCTTGCCGGTGATGACTCCGGTGACGCCGGAATCTTCGATGGCCATGAGGTTCGTTATGTCCGCCAGGGTGGAGACTCCCCCCGAGGCGATGACCGGGATGGAGATCGCCTCGGCCAGAGCTTTTGTCGCCTCCAGGTTGGGCCCCTGGAGCATCCCGTCCCGGGCGATGTCGGTATAGATGATGGCGGCCACGCCGTATCCTTCGAACTTTTTGGCCAGATCCACTGCCGTGATCCCCGTCACCTCGGCCCATCCCTGCACCGCCACCATGCCGTTTTTGGCATCGATTCCCACCACGATTCGGCCGGGGAATTTGAGGCAGGCTTCTTTCACCAGCTCCGGGTTCCGCTGGGCCGCTGTCCCCAGGATAACTCGTCCAACTCCCAGGCTAAGGTACGCCTCCACCGTGGCCAGGTCCCGGATACCTCCCCCCAGTTGGGTGGGGATGGACAGGGCGCCAACGATGGCGGCGATGGCGGCGCGATTCTTCGGCTCACCGGCAAAAGCGCCGTCCAGGTCGACGATGTGGAGAAGTTCCGCTCCCTGACGCTGCCACTCCAGGGCCTGGGCCGCCGGGTTGTCGTTGAAGACGGTGTCCCGCTCCATGAGCCCCTGCTCCAGCCGGACGCAGCGCCCTTCCTTGAGATCGATGGCGGGTATGACGATCATGTGTATATCTCCGATTTGTGTGTGGGCGTAGGGCATACGCCCACAAATGTTGGGACAACCGCCGATGATACCTTTTTTCAGACCTACGTTCCATCACTTTTTACCGGTTTTCCTGAACAAAGTGATCTGCTCATAACTCAGGTGCTTGGATTACAGTTACAATCGGGATTTCCTGTACCCAATGCCCCTTTCCTGGGGCTGATTACCCTTGGATTAAACTGCTTTACATACACCGATCAGACGCTTCAATGGTTTTGTTCTTCGTAGGGGCGGTTCGTGAACCGCCCGGCGTGAACCGCCCGTTTTGGATTCACCGCAGAATGGTAGCCGTCAGGTCTCGCGCATAAGAGCCATATATCTATTGGTCTCCGCAAGGCGTATGGCGCGGACATCTACGTGAAGAAGAGCACCGTCCTTCCGTTTCTGAACGGTCCGGTACCGGTGCTCTCCTTCGTTCATGATGATCGCCGTGCGACGTTGAACATCTTCGGAAGATGCCTCCACCTCGAAATCCGCAACCTTTTTTTCCAGCAGCTCTTCCTCGGTATATCCGTAGAGAGCGCACGCGCGGTTGTTGACAAAGAGAATTTTCCCCCCATCATCCGCTATCCAGACGGCGTCGTTGGTCGCCCGGGCAAGAGTCAGGAATTGATCGGCAAGCTCCCGAGCCTTCATTTCACTCTCTTTTCTCTCGGTAATGTCGAGGATGAAGCCTCCCGTGTAGCGGCCGGATTCCGTTTGGATGGAGAATTTCGTGGTTGAGAAATGCCTGCCGTCAATAACATCATCTTCCTGAAACACCAGGTCCGACTCCAGCAC
>CAIUUR010000008.1 GCA_903902345.1 uncultured Geobacteraceae bacterium
ACCGGAGCTCGGGATTGTAGCTTGTACTGATCTGAATCTTCACCTTCCCTTCCACCGCGGCCACCGCGTTATCCAGGAGATTAATAAGTACCCGCTTGATCTGGTCCCGGTCAAGCAGAATCTGCGGAAGTGTGGGATCGGGGGAGAAGTTGAGGGAAATTCCCCGGTGTGCTTCCCCGAAGAGGGTACTCGCCTCCCCGATGATGACATTGAGATCTTCGGGAAGAGGACGGGCCGCGGGAAGCCGGGCGAAATTATTGAATTCGTTCACCAGGGTCTTCAGCTCCTCCACCGAACGGATGATGAGCGCGGTGCATTGGTCAAAGACATCGTCCCCCTCGGAAAACCGTTTCAGGTAGCGCCTCCGGAGCCGCTGGGCCGAAAGCTGAATGGGGGTGAGAGGATTCTTGATTTCGTGGGCGATACGACGGGCGACCTCCCGCCAGGCGGCCATCCGCTGGGCCCGCATGAGCTGGGTCAGATCGTCGAAGACCGCCACCGTCCCCACCGGCTCCCCCACGTCGCTGCGCAGGGCCGTCATGCTGACCTGAAGAGTCACCCGGTTCATGTTCACCGGGATGGTTACCTGCCTCCGGAGGGTCTCCCCCGGGTTAGCCCCCAACTCCTCCAGCATCTTGGTCACCAGCTCCAGGTTGTCCGGACCGGCGACCTCCCCGAAATGGCTCCCGATGATCCGGTCGGCCCTCACCCCCAGCAGCGCCTCCGCCGACTTGTTCACCGTGGTCAGGAGCCCCTCCTGGGAAAGGGAGACGACTCCCGCCGTAACGTTTTCCAGGACGATCTCCATGTAACGCCGGCGTTCCTCCAGCTCCCGGTTGCTCAGGGTCAGCTCCCGGTTGGTTCGCCGGAGACTCTCCTGACTGCCCCGGAGATCATCGGTCATCTTGTTGAAGGAGCTGACCAGCAGCCCGATCTCGTCATCCCCCTGTTCCCCCAGATGCACCTCAAGATCCCCCCCCGCCACCTTGGCGGTGGCATCGGCCAACTCCTTGATGGGGATGGTCAGGCTGTTGGCCAGGTAGATCCCCATCCAGACGGAAAGGAAAAGGATGACCAGGGTGATGAGAACCAGCGTCAGAAAAAACTCGTTCCGGATGGGATTCTTCAGGGAGCTGGCCTGACGGTACTCCTGATAGGTCCGGGAGATCCCATGAACCTTCCCGGCCAGTGATTCGGGAACATGAAAGTCCACCGCCACGGCGCCGATGACACTCCCCTTCGCCCACACCGGAACGATCCCTCGCACCAGATCGGCGTTTCCCTTCGTATAGAAACGATTCAACTCCCGGCCGGAGGTGACTTCCTTCAGCTCGAAGAGTGTGGGGAGAGGAAAGGAACCCAGGCCGGCAGGAGGGAGATCGCCATCGGTCAGGGGACTCCCGTCGACGGCATAGAATTCGACCCGGCTCAGACCGTACTCCTGTTGCAGTTGTTCCGCCAGGGAGACCAGTCGGGAGCGGCCCCGAGGGGCAAAGAGCTTCGTATCGGCAGTACGAAGAGCGATCTGCCGTCCGAAATGGAGAGACTTGGCGCCGGCGGTGCGATAGGTCTCCTGGACAACCTCCATGGACTGAGTGAGGGACTTTTCGATCTGGGAGTTGAACCAGGTGACGATACTCGTGTTGATATAGCCGGTGGAGACCACGAAGAGGAGAATGGTGGGAGCGAAGGAGAGGCCGACGAAGGCCAGGACCAGCTTGCTCCTCAACTTGGACCCGCCGCCGCTCCGGCGGGCCATGAGTATCCGGGCGAAGGTCCGTATGACCAGATAGACGAGGAGGATAAGGAGGAGGATAATGAGGTTGGTGATGCCGAAGATCAGGAACCGGTTACCCACCGTGGTCCCGCTGGTGGCTCCCTTGAGATAACTCTCCACCCGGGCTAGGTAGATGATCAACCCGGTGGCCATGAGGAACGCCAGCGACTCCATCCCTCGTTTACGAAAGTTATGCGATTCCCACAACATCCTCATATGCAACTGGCAACCCCGCTTTTACCGTCTACCTCTTTTAGACGCCACTTTAGCCAATGCCGGGGAGTAATTCAAGCAGGAATAGAGGCATTGCATGAACCGGTCATTCGTGGTAGTGAATTGTCAGCCATTCCATCTTCAGAGAGGTATCCGGCATGAACATCATGGTCACCAATGACGATGGTATTACCGCACCCGGAATTATCGCCCTGGCGGCTGCGCTGCGGGACCTGACAAATTATGCTTCAATGGATATTCTTCGGGGATGGGAGCTGTCGCCATGAAAAACGGCGCTCCGGAAGTCATCCGCAGCGCCGTTTCCGAGGAGCAGTGACTGTTGCTACCACTATTTTTTCCGGGCAAAATCTTCGTAGTTGGAGATCACGAACTGCCGGTCGGCGGCGTCCTTCCGGTGGCAGTCGAAACAGTTTTTCACCGGGTCAATACCGCTGGGCTTGCCGTCTGCGCTGAAACCGGCAAAGAGCCACCCCCCCGTCTCCTTCTGCTTTTTATCCCGCTGCATCAGGACGATCATGTTTTTCTTCCCCTCCACCTGCTTTCCCCCCTCCTCCTTGAGGTTATGGAAGACCACCACGAAGCGGCTCCCCTCGGGGTAGCTCCCGCCATCCTTGTAACTTTTCATCCCCTTCTTGTCCAGATAGATATAGTGAACCCCGTAGAAGAGGGATTTTTTGTCCTCCACAATTTTCTGCCGGCTCTTATCCCACGACTCGTATCCCCTGGGGAGGAGTACGGTCCCCACCGCCAGGGAAGCAGATGCCGTCGACAACAACAGAACCGAAGTGACCATTACCGCCGCAAGTTTTCTCATATAAACCCCTTGAAAAGGTTAAAATTGAACCACAAAAGCTGTTATCCACGAAGTTCACGAAGAAAAATCAAGAAAACCAAGCTGATACGGGGAAAAGCAGAATAACCTGCGGGGTAAACCATTTTTAGACCGTAACGTTACGCTCTACTTCGTGAAACTTCGTGTCCTTCGCGGATGAATACTTTTCACTGATTGAACGGTGGCAGGTTACCGGGCGAACGCCATTCGCCCCTACAACCCTCAACCTTAACCTTTACCTTTAGCTGCCTTTGCCGTTTCCGCCTCGGAGGCCCGGATATAGACCGACTCCAGCTGCTCCGGCGTCATCCCCTTCCCTGCCAGAAACGCTGCCCGGGTCAGGGTGACCCCGCAGGCTCCTCGGGGATAGTTGGAGAAGGGTGGAACAAACGTAGCCAAGTCGCCACAGCGGTCAGCGATCAACTCCCGGTAAACGGTGGCGCCGTCCCCCACAAAGATGGTACGTTCCGTAATGCCGTCCAGGAGCAGGCCGGGAGGAAGCACCGTTTCCGGAGAGATGGCCACCGGGATCGATTCGCATCGGAAGCTGCCGGCATAGACTTCCTGCTTCCGGGCATCCATGAGGGCGCAGACGTTATAACGGGCATGGGGAAGATTCGCCGCCAGGAGGGCCAGGGAAGAGACCCCGGCCACGGGAACTCCGGCGGCCAGCGCCATCCCCTTCACCGTGGCCATGCCGATCCGAACACCGGTGAAGGAGCCGGGGCCGCAGGCAACGCCGATCCCCTCCAGATCCGCCACAGTCATCCCCGTCTCGGTCAGCAGCGACTGGATGACGGCAAGGAGCCGCGCCGACATACGACGGTCCAGGATCAGGTTGCTCTCGGCAAGGATCTTTCCGCCGTCAGCCACCGCCACCCCCGCCATGGCGCCGCAGGTATCCACAAAGAGGAGTCTCATCCTAACCCTGCTTCAGGAAATAGCGAATCACATCGTTATAGAACGCCAGCACCATGAGGCTTATGAGGAGCACGAGTCCCAGCTGTTGGGCAACTTCACGCACCTTCATGCTCACCGGCCGCCGGAAGATCATCTCCATCGTATAGAAGAGGAGATGCCCCCCATCCAGCACGGGGATGGGAAGGAGATTCAGGACTCCCAGGTTGATGGAGAGGAGCGCCATGAACGCCAGAAGGCTCACCCCCCCCGCCGCAGCCTGCTCTCCCGCCATCTTGGCGATCATGATGGGGCCGCCGATGGAGTCCATGGGGACCACCCGTTGAACCATCTTGGCCAGGGAGGTTACCGTCAGATCTATGAGGCTGACGGTCTGAGTCGTCCCCTTCTCCACCGACTCCAGGAGACCGAACCGTTCCTTGAACAGCTCACCGGAGGCGACGATGCCGATGGCCGGCGTGGAGGTTGCCTCGCCGAAGAGGTTCTTGCTGCTCCGCTGTTCCGGCTTCAGAGAAAAGGTGAGATTCTTCTCCCCCCGCTTCACCTGAATAACCAGCAGCTCTCCCTTGCTGTCAACAATACTCTTGTAGAGATCACCCCAGCGGGACATGGCCTTGCCGTTCACCGCCGTGACCACGTCACCCGCCAGGAGTCCGGCCCTGGCGGCAGGCTTATCCTTGACGAGCTCGCCGATCTTCGTGGTGGCCGAGGGAACCCCCAGGAGATGAATGAGTATCATCAGGAACCAGGCAAAGAACAGGTTGAAGACCGGTCCGGCCGCCACGATGAGGATTCTCTTGAAGGGCGATTTCCCCAGGAAGGTTCGCGCCCTCTCCTCCTCGGGGAGATCCTCCCCCGTATCGTTCTCCCCCAGCATCTTCACATACCCCCCCAAGGGCAATGCCGACAGGAGATACTCCGTCTCCCCACTCCGGAACCCGACAACCTTCGGACCGAACCCCAGAGAAAATTTCTCCACCCCTACCCCCAGCAGCTTGCAGAGGAGGAAATGGCCCAATTCGTGAACAAAGACAAGGATCCCCAGGACTACGACGGCGGAAAGGACACTGATCATCAGGGTTCTCCCTTCAGTTTTCCCATCAGTTCAGCAGCCTTGCGGCGCCCCCAGCGGTCCGCCTGAAGGACATCCTCGATGGTAACCAGCGAAACCGCCCCATGGGCGGCCATGGTACCTTCGATGACCCGGGGAATGGCGGTGAAGCCGATCTCCCCGGCAAGGAAAGCCGCCACGGCGACTTCGTTGGCGGCGTTCATGACCGCGGGCATGCTCGGTCCGCATTCCAGGGCGTCGTAGGCCAGTTGGAGACAGCGGAATTTCTGCAGGTCCGGCTTGAAGAAAGTCAGACCGGAAAGGAGGGTGAGGTCCAAGGGTGTCACACCGGTGGCCACCCGTTCGGGATAGGAGAGGGCATAGGCGATGGGCGCCTTCATGTCCGGCGTCCCCAACTGGGCGATGACACAGCCGTCAATGTATTCCACCATGGAGTGAATGATGCTCTGGGGATGGATGTTGACGTCTATTTTGGCAGCCGGGACGTCAAAGAGCCAGCGGGCCTCGATGACCTCCAGCCCCTTGTTCATCATGGTGGCCGAGTCTATGGATATTTTTTTCCCCATGCTCCATTTGGGATGGTTGAGAGCATCGGCGATGGTGACGTTCTCCAGCAGCGCCGACGGCGTATCCAGGAACGGCCCCCCCGATGCGGTAAGGATGATCTTCCGGATATCCTCGCTCCGGTGCCCCTCAATGGATTGAAAAACGGCACTATGCTCGCTGTCCACCGGGTAGAGAGCCACCCCGTGGTCGCGCACCAGATCCATGATAAGGGAGCCTGCGCAGACCAGCGTCTCCTTGTTGGCCAGGGCAACATCTTTCCCGCTCCTGATGGCGGCGGCGGTGGGGACCAGACCGGCGGCTCCCACGATGGCCGCCACGACCATCCGGGTATCGGTGGCGGTGGCGGCGGCGATGAGCCCGAGAACGCCATGCATGATCTCCGGCTTCGGCCCGACTCCGGACAGCATCCGGGAGAGCTTGCACGCCAACTCCTCGTTGAGGACCGACACGACTCTGGGGCGAAAGAGCTCTATCTGGCGGGCAAACAGCTCCAGATTGGCGCCGGCGGTGAGCGCCTCAATCCGGAACCGGTCGGGATGGGCCGCCACCAGTTCCAGGGTACTGACCCCGATGGAGCCGGTGGAGCCGAGAATACTCAGGTTTTTCATATTAAGCCTCTAAAAGCCGTGACTCGTGACTGGTGACGGGAAAAGACGGTAATTCTGAACATGGAACAGAGAACGTAGAACTTTGAACCTTGAACCTTGAACCTACGCGAGGTAACGAGCGTAGTAGTAGAGCACCGGCGCCGCGAAGAGAATACTGTCCAGACGATCCAGTATCCCGCCATGGCCGGGAATCATGGTTCCGGAGTCCTTTACCCCGAAGCTCCGCTTGAGGAGCGACTCGAACAGATCTCCGCTCTGCCCCAGCGGACCGATGACCAGAGCAGTCAAGGCAGAGTCGACCAGGGTGAGTTCCGGAAAGAAGGTCATTCCGGCAACAATTCCTCCCAGCAGGGAACCGGCCAGTCCACCCATGGCCCCTTCCACGCTCTTGTTGGGGCTGACCAGTTGGTAGAGCTTGCGCCTCCCAAAACTCCTCCCCACGTAATAGGCCCCTGTGTCCCCGGACATGACCAGGAGGAGCAGGAGAAATATCCACTGTACACCGTGGGGAAGCTCCCGCAGGGGAACAAGATGCCCTAACAGAAGCGGCACGTAGAGGAGGCCGGAGATCGTGAGGGCGAATTCGGGCGCCGATTTTTTCAGGTCGTTTACGCTGAAAAGGTAGAACAGGGCGGCAGAAAGGGTAACGGCGGTCAGAAATACCGCAAGTTGTGCTCCGGAGCTAGGGGAGAGAAACAGAGGGAGGAGAGCCCCGACGCCGGCCAGAATCGGCCCGGAACGCTTCCTGTTCGGGAGCGCCATCCGGTAGTACTCATGGAGACCAAGGGCGCAACAGATAACGATAAAGCCGGCAAAAAACGCCGCATTCGCCTTGAGGACGAATGCGATGAGAAGCGGCAGGGCGACGGCTGCGGTCAGGAGGCGTTTGATATCAGATCCTCCCTTTCACCTGGTCGCTGGTCTTGCCGAAACGTCTCTCCCGCGACTGGTAATGAACCAGCGCCTTCATCAGTTCATCACGGTCGAAGTCCGGCCAGTTCTTCTCGGTGAAATAGAGTTCCGTATAGGCAAGTTGCCAGAGAAGAAAGTTACTGATCCGCATCTCCCCGCTGGTCCGGATGAGAAAATCAGGGTCCGGCATATGGGAGGTATCAAGAAAGCCGGCGAAGGAAGTATCGTTGATCTCATCGGGGGCGATACGACCGGCGGCGACTTCATGGGCAATCCGTCGGACTGCCGCGGCGATCTCCTGCCGGGCGCCGTAGGAGAGAGCCAACGTCAGAGTCATACCGCTGTTCCCCGCTGTCACCCGGCTCGCCTCGTCCAGATGATGGAGAACGTCTGCGGGAAGTTCGGGGCGATTGCCGATCACCTGGAACCTGATGTTGTCTTCCACCATCCGCTTGGTCTCGGCAATGATGTAGTGCTTCAGCAGCAGCATGAGCGCTTTGACTTCCGTCTTGGGACGGAACCAGTTTTCGGCGGAAAAAGCGAAGAGCGTCAGGTACCTGATGCCGAGATTAGAACACTCCTCAACAACCCTCTTTACCGTCTCAACGCCACGCTGGTGCCCGATGATCCTCTGGAGCATCCGGGCCTTGGCCCACCGCCCGTTACCATCCATGATGATGGCCAGGTGTGTCGGGACTTTACTAAGCTTACCATGCAGCATCGTGACCCCGAAAAAACCCCCAGTAAGGGGTGAATAGTACGAGATTTAACCACAGCATCCCGAATTTCGCAAGGAAAAAGGGGAATCGGAAGCCGGGACGGCTAGGGTCGAGAAAGTTCCCCTTCCCGTGATTTCCTCCCCTTCATGGTTCCCACGGGATATTCGCCGTATGTCTCGAAGGGGGTACACCTTCTCTCCGAAATTTCCTTACCGTCAGCCACATTCAACCAGCTCTTCTGCGTACAGATCTTCATCTGACCAGTGGCCGTATCCAGGAGAACCAAATCCTTTTTCGTCGAAGTCGTCTCGTTGATCAGGTCATTGACTACGTATTCCACGGGGAGCAACTGGTAGCGCCCAACCTTCCCCACCTCACTGCCGTCAGTTTTGGGAGTAAAGGAGGACTTACGCTCCCTCTTCGGGGCCACGCCCCGGCTCTCCTTTCTCGCCCCCCCCCCTTTCTTCCCCTCCCTCGCCGCAGCAGTAGTGCTACCGGCGAAGGTGAGTAGCAGGGCTGATATCACGATTCGCTGCACCAGCATATCCGTCCTCCTATTCCCCGGTGTCAACAGACCTCGACAACCGCTTCATCCGTCACGGCCTCATGGGAGAGCTCATCGGCGGCAGGACTCTTCTTTTCCTGTTTCCTCTGCAATTTTTCCTCGGTCTTTTTCTTCTTTTCCAACTCCTTCTGCCGCTTCTGAAATGCAAAATTCGGTTTAGCCATGGAGTACCTCTTTTAGGGTGTTAGAACCGACGTGACATGAATCAGTTTCCCAGTATATTCGGTTGCCCTGCCGATGTCATCCTTTTTCCTGTCATGATAATTCCCTGCCGCTCACCTGCTGATCCGTTCAAAACAGGCGATACGCTCCGGTGGCCGCTCATTTTGGAGTGCAATCAACTCTGCAACCGACAGTTTCAACTCCGGTGTCACCGGTCGGCGCTCAAGATAGAGTGAGCGTCCGGTTTCCAGCGCGATCTTTTCAAAGGGGTAGCGGTAACTTGGATTCTGCAGGAGGGCGACCTCGCAGTACTGTACGCCGGTTGCGGAAAGCGTCCGGAGATAGCCTGCTTCCGTCACGGTTTCGCCGGCGCCACAGACCTTCAGGGCTGCCCGTCGCCGCGCTGCCGCATGCTGAAAACGCCGTTTGTAGGCAAACGAACAGTAGTTAACCGGCAGGGAAATCCCCTGCTCCACTCCGAAACTAACCAGCCTCAAGGCGGTGAGTTCCGATTCCAGTACGGTGACCTTATCCTCACAAAGAAAGGTATACCCCCGCTCCGTCAGCGGGAGAAAGTTGTGAGGGGTCAGTCGCATCTGGTGCAGATTGAGGTGATGTACTCCTCCTTCAGCCATTTCAACCATCTTGAGCTTGATCAGTTGCTCATCCTCCGGCACCGCCGGAATTTCCACCGTAACCGTTGGAATGCAACCCACCGCCAGCTTCAATTTCTTGAGATTATAGCGAACGGCGCCCAGATCGAAGCGAATCTCGTTCAGGCCGGCATCTCGCAGACGGCGGCAAAGATCAGCCGTCAGCACCGTGCCGTTGGTGTAAAGCCAGAGGTAAAGATCATCACCGCACCGTTTGCGAACGGCAGCCAGGTAGGCCAGGGTCAGATCCGGCGTCAATAACGGCTCACCACCGCTGATACTGACTCCGCTGAAACCCAGAGCGGCCACATAGGCGGCGTACTCCTCCGGGGAGACAAAAGGGAGACCGTTGGTGACCGGCGGGCCGTCATCGTCCTGTGCCGTGGGGCAGTAGAAACAGCGCCCGTTGCAACGACCATTGATGAACAGACAGGACCAGCCGCCATCACCGCAACAACGGCAACCGGGGGAAAGAGCGTTACAATCCACCTTGGTTCCGGCGTATCCCGTAGAAACCCTCCCACCCAGTCGCCGCAGGAGTTCATCTTTCTCCGCAGAGGCTGTCGCAAGGGTATCGGGAGTCGCAAAATTCAGGAGCTCATACCGGTAACCGTACTCACGACGGTGGGAGTCGATCCGCAAATCGTTAATTTCAGTGGCATTCATCGAGACGTAGGGGAACAGTGGTACATGCACGTGGTATTCCTCTCGGGTGAATAGTTTTGAGAGGGACAACGAAACCGACTCAATGTGGGAACAGATACGTGCAACTGGTGCGGGGGTTACGCGGGGGTAATCGGGTAAAAGCTGCTATTCTGCGATGGTGGCAGGGAAAGGGAGAAAGAGAGGGGTGGAATTATGCAGCGTTCATCATTGGGGGAGTAAATCTTCGAAGTTCCGCCCTGCGGGGGATGCCCACCAGTTCAGCATAGTCCGTAGCGGCTCTCCCCAGGTAGGAGCGGGACATCTCGGGATCACGCAGCGCCGAGAGAGGGAGACCGTCTTTTATGGCAAGTCTCGTGGCAAGGGTGTAAATTCCTGCAACGTCTTCTTTCAGCTCATCCTGTGACATGGCCGATTCCTCCCTGAACCGTCGCAAGATCATCCCTGACCTTTTTCGGCAGTGGTCGCTACAACAGATTGTTCTATAGGGTGATCATTCTGCCGATAATTCCGCTGCAGAACCGGTTGACAAAAAACGCAAGAAGCGCCCCTCCCAACCAGATCTCCATATACAGCAAGGAGCGGCCCTCAACGGCACAACAGGCGAGACAGATAACGGTGATGAGGCCGGTGATGACATGGACCACCAGGGGGATAACTTCAGGAGTATTGTTGTTGACCGAGATCGTGACCATGGCAAGAGCTCCCTTTCGGCAGATGTGGCGCCGGAAATTCGTGCTATTGGTTTTCTTATCGGTCGGTGCGATAAAATCTTAAATTATTTTTTCATAGGCGTCATTGACGATGCCGCTACCCTTAGGGGTGTGCCACTAATCCGCGGAGCAGCCCCAAATTAACGGCATCCATCTCGTCGTTGTCCCCCTTGGGTGTTTCCAGAATCTTGGGGATATCCGTAAAGCGGGAATCGTTCATGAGGGAACGAAAGCCGCCAAGCCCCATGGATCCCTGGCCGATATGGTCGTGGCGGTCCACCCGGCAACCGAGCCCTTTTTTCGAGTCGTTAACATGAAAGCAGTGAAGCTTTTCCAGCCCGATGATCCGGTCGAATTCGTCAAAGAGCGACCGGTACCCCTCTTCCGTGGTAATGTCGTACCCGGCGGCAAAGACGTGGCAGGTGTCGAGACATACCCCGAAACGATCAGGGAAGGCCGAACCATCCATGATCGCCCGGAGATGCTGAAAGGTATATCCCAGGTTGGTCCCCTGCCCCGCCGTGGTCTCCAGGAGGATCTTCCCCGCAAACTCCGGCACCGCCGGAAACAGAAGATCGAAGGCCTCTACGATCCGGGCGATCCCCCGCTCTTCCCCATCACCCAGGTGGGAGCCGGGGTGCATGACGATCCTGGTTATCCCCAACCGGGAGCACCGCTCCATCTCCTCCCGAAAGGCGGCGAGACTCTTCTCCCGTGTCTCACCCGGGGCAGAACCCAGGTTCACCAGGTAGATATCGTGGGAGATGACATCATGGAGGCCGGCTTGACACCACTCCTCCCGGAAACGGGCTACGTCCGAATCCGTCGGCATCTTCCCCCGCCACTGGTTGCTGTTCTGGGTAAATACCTGAATAACGCCGCAACCGGCAGCACTCCCACGACCGGGAGCCAGGTGGATGCCGCCGGAGATGGACATATGTGCGCCAAGATAATCCATTATCTGCTCCCTGTAACAGTTGATTCCTATTTTGTCATTCTACTCTCTGTTTGTCGTACGTTCTCTTTGCGTGTCATCCCAAACAGATGCGTTGCCAGTGACTCCCTGATGAGTTGTACTCTTTCGGCGTATTCCGCCGGGGTAAGGATGAGCTCCTGGTGGGCCTCGGACCAGATGGGACGAGGCCAAAGGGGATCACTCCGGAAGCGGGGGACCAGATGCCAGTGCATATGCGGCACCATGTTCCCCAGGAGTTCATAATTCACCTTGTCCGGCCTGAAGACGGCAGCCAGAGCAGCGGCCACGGCGGAGATCTCCTCCACCATGATCGTCCGCTCTGCCGGATCAAGATGAAAGAGTTCGGTGACGTGATCCTTGGCGACGACGAAGCAGTAACCGGGGAAGAATTGATCCCGGTTCAGGAGGACGAAACTCCACTCCAATTCCGCCACCCGAAACTCCGGCTCCTCCGCCCATTTTGCGCACAGGGGACAGATATTCATGACAACACCAGATCCCTCACAGCTCTATATTCCCGGAAAAAACTTCCACGGCAGGACCGGTCATATAGAGATTCCCGTCGTCGGACCATTCCAGCTCCAGGTCCCCCCCCGAAAGGTGGTTAAGGATCTTCTTCTCGGTAACCCCGTTGAGATAACCGGCGGCACAGACGGCGCTGGCGCCGGTTCCGCAGGCGAGAGTCTCCCCTGCTCCCCTCTCCCAGGTCCGCTGCCGGACCTCGGTGCGGGAGAGGAGCTGAACGAATTCCACGTTGGTCCGCCGGGGAAAAAGATCATGATTTTCGATGAGGGGACCATACTTCTCCACCTGAAAGTTCTCCACGTCATCCACGAAGATGACGCAGTGGGGATTCCCCATGGAGACGCAGGTGATGGCAAAGGTGGTGTCCAGGATGTTCAACGGCTGGGCGACCACCCGGCCCGTTGACGGCTCTCCGGCCATGGGGATCTCGGCCCGAGTGAGCCGGGGAGGCCCCATCTTGACCCGAACCTTTTCCACCTTACCGTCATCTCCGGTGAGGAGTTGCAGGGTCAGGATGCCGGCGCCGGTTTCGGCGGTAATCTCCCGTTTCGTCACGATGCCGTGATCATATGCGTACTTGGCCACGCAGCGGATACCGTTGCCGCACATCTCCGATTCGGAACCGTCCGAGTTGAACATCCGCATCCGGACATCGGCGCTGTCCGACGGCATGATCAGGATCAGGCCGTCGGAACCGATACCGAAGTTACGATTGGAAACCTGAACCGCCACCTCCCGTGGGTTCGGGACCGATTCCTCGAAGCAGTTGACATAGACATAATCGTTTCCCGCGCCATGCATTTTGGTGAATTTCACAAAAAACTCCTTCCAGGATGAATACGCTTAAAAGTCGGCAGAAAAACGACAAAAACAAATTAACAGGGAGGCACAGGGTAAACAGGGGAACGTCCATATCCTGTCAATCCTGTTCATCCCTGTGGAATTTATTTTGGGATCTTCTCCGTGGTTGGGTTGTATTTGCTCCATTCATAACAAAAATATACGCACTCAACAAGGAAAATCGGGCCGACTCCACCGTCAATCGCGTTGCATCCTTGACCGCACGGCTGATTCAGGTATTATGAGATGTTATGGTAACCAGCATCATAGAAAGCATCACCATAAGGAGAGAAATCGATGGCGCTGAAAAGCAGGTTATGGATGACCGGCAGTCTCGAATGGTTTGCCCTGCTGGGAAATGAAGAGGTTTTTCTCGGACGACGCGAGGTTCCCAGCCCCCTTGAAGAAGGAGATTTCTGGACCAATGACTACGGCGACCAGTTTCGGGTGGAAAATGACGAGATCCGCCACGTGGGAAAGGTGGAACCGCCGCAAAAATATTGGTGACGGGAAAAGGTAGTGGAACAAATAATGCGAGTTTCAGTGTAAAATGGAACATCATACTCAGAAGAGGAGCCCATGAAACTATCCACCAAGAGTCGTTATGGCGTTCGCGCCCTGTTCGATCTCGCCTACAATTCGGGATCTCTCCCGTCACAGGTTCAGGACATCTCCCGGCGCCAGGACATCTCTCCCCGTTACCTGGAGCAGATTTTTCAGAACCTTAAAAAAGCCGGCATCCTTACCAGCAAACGTGGTCCCAAGGGAGGGTACTGCCTGGCAAAGAAACCGGAAGAAATCTCCGTCAAGGAGATTCTCCTGGCAACGGAAGGAGCGAGCCTCTTTGTGGACTGTATCGTCACCAATGATGGCCGAAAAAGAAGAAAGAGCGATTGCGCCCTCAACGGCTGCTGCATAACGCAGACTCTCTGGAATGACGCCAACACCCTGGTCACCGATCATTTCAGCACGATCACCCTCAAAGACCTCTGTGACCGGGCCCATGCCATGGGGCTCCAGCGAGAGGTCGACGTCCGCGTCATGTATTTCATCTAAGGATACCGATGTATCTCGATTATTACGGCTTCAGGGAAAAACCCTTTACCATAACCCCCAATCCCCGGTTCGTCTATCTGAGCAAGAACCACAAGGAGGTCTTTGCCCATCTCCTGTATGGTATACAGAATCATGCCGGATTCATCGAGGTCACCGGCGAGGTGGGAACCGGAAAGACCACGGTACTGAGAACCTTGCTCAATCAGCTTGACGAGGAGAGCTACCAGGTAGCTCTGATCCTCAACCCCTGTCTTTCCTCCTACGAGCTTCTCCGGACCATCTGCCGCGAATATGGGGTGGGAGGAGAGGAGAGGAGCATCGCCGACCTGCTGGAAAATCTGAACCGGTTCCTGCTGGAGCAACACCGCCTGGGGCGAACCGTCGTGCTGGTCATCGACGAAGCTCAGAACCTGGATACCTCCGTATTGGAACAGATCCGCCTCCTCTCCAACCTGGAAACCGAGACCGACAAACTGATCCAGATCGTGCTTGTCGGCCAACCGGAACTGGGTCTGCTTCTGGAGAAGCCGGAACTCCGTCAGTTGAGCCAGCGGGTGACGGTGCGATATCACCTGATGCCCATGGACTCCCAGGATACGTCTGCGTACATCCAGCATCGCCTGGAGATCGCCGGATTCCCCCGGGCCGCGGTCTTCACCGAGGGAGCACTCAAGAAGATCTACGCCATTTCCGGCGGCAATCCGCGGGTCATCAACATCATCTGCGACCGGGCGCTTCTCATCGGGTATACCCAGGAACGCCGGGAGTTAAGTGGCGCCATGATCCGCACGGCCATCGACGAGATGCGACGGGAGAAGCGCAAAGGGTGGACCTCCCGCCCCGCCTGGGCCGTCCCCCTGCTGCTTGGACTTCTCCTCCTGATCGCCGGTTTTTATCTCGGCTCCCTGCTCCGGCAGCCGGCCAGACTCGAAGCGAAAAACGGGGCCACGGCAATCGCCACAGCCCCACCCGATTCCACCAACGTTACCACCGGCGACTCCCCCCTGCTTCGGATCCTGGCGAAGAGTCCCGAAGTGGAGAATGCCATCCAGGCGTTCAATGCCGTGATACGGCTCTGGGGGGTGCGCCAGGTGGTGCAATACCAGGGAAAAGGTGTTCCCGACCTGGAGCTGCTGGCTCAACATCGCCAGATCAGACTGGTCAAGGTCAACGGTACTCTCAATGACCTCCTCCTCCTGAATTCCCCGGCGCTGCTGGCAGTTCGCCTCCCCGGGGTGGGGGGTAAGCGTTACCTTGCCGTCACCGGACTCTCGGGAAACCAGGTAACCGTAACCCCAGCCCTGGATAGAAGATCCACTC
>CAIUUR010000009.1 GCA_903902345.1 uncultured Geobacteraceae bacterium
ATTCCCGATTACACCCTCGGTAATGACAACCTTTTACGGCAGACACTGAAAAAATAAGCTGGACATGGTACTAGCCTTCGGATCATCAGGGAAAATAAGTTCTGCAATCGGGAAAATCACGGTATAGTGCAGACCCTGACTATCCGGAGGATGTGGTGGATAAATATGCGTGGAGGATGTTGTGGATAGTAATCAAAAGCTGGACGCCCTGCGAACAAAGATCGACCTGTATGCGGTACCTCCGCTGTTCTCCCCTGAGATCCGCTCACGCAGCAACAGATACGCGGAAACGGTGGCCAGGGAGAAAAACAATCTGCTGCGGGTCATGGCATCCTTGATCGCTTACAGCAATAATGCGCCATCGGACGCAGTCGCCGCCATCCTGGACAATGGTGTTTTCGAGAGGGTTTTCTTTCATTTTGACCTGCAGGCAGTCGCCCGAATGAACCCTGATTGGATCATTGAAAACAATTGGAGCGCCATAAGGGATATACGCTTCAAGAAGAAAGTGGGAGCGATCATCGGTTGCGCGAAATTGCTCGCTTCATATCGCGGCGCGAACATCACTATCGAAACATTTTTCGATAGCTACAACCTGCCGAAAGATCTGACGGTGGAAGATGACCTTGACAAATTCTGGCGACAGTACGACACGTTACTCGCCGGATTCATCGCACGGGATATGCCCTATTTTAAAAATGATACGGCGCTGCTGCACCTGTTGCTGTATGTGGGCTTTCCCTGCATAGCGCCGGACGTGATGGCCATGAAAGTCGCCGCCGCCGTGGGATTGATAGATTTAAGGAGGGACTATACTCTGTGCAGCTTGAACGAGAGAAAATTTGTCGTCCGAACCGTTCAGGAGTACTGTTGCTCCAGAGACATACAACCGGCAGTCATGGACTTGTATCTTCTGATTTTCGGAGGTCAAAACCATGCTCAGCGCTATGTCCGTGATGGGTATGTTCCCCTGACAGTTTAATTTCTAACCCTACAACCTGTATCCCGGATCTTTCATGACCCCAGTTATTGCCCTTAAAGTCGATGTGGACACCTACATCGGCACCCGTGACGGGGTGCCGGCGCTGCTGGAGCTTTTTCAGCGTTTCGGCATCAAAGCCACCTTTTACTTCTCCCTGGGACCGGACAACTCCGGCAAGGCCATCCGCCGGATCTTTACCAAGAAAGGATTTTTGGCCAAGATGATCCGGACCCGGGCCCCGTCCGTCTATGGCCTCCGGACCCTCCTCTACGGCACACTCCTCCCTCCTCCGCTCATCGGGGCCCGCTCCGCGGAGATCATTCGCCGTACGGAAGGGGCCGGTCATGAGGTGGGAATCCACTGCTGGGATCACGTCAAGTGGCACGACTACCTCCCCCGGATGTCCAAACCCACCGTAGCCACAGAGCTGGAGCAGGCGGGCGCCGTCTACCGGGAGATCCTCGGGCATCGGGCAAAAACGGTGGCGGCTCCCGGCTGGACGGTTTCCGCTGCTTCCCTGGAGGTGCAGGATGCTCTGAAGCTGGATTATTGTAGCGATAGCCGGGGAACTGCCCCGTTCTATCCGGTCTGGGAGGGGCGGCGTTTCCGGACCCTGCAACTCCCCACCACCCTCCCCACCACCGACGAACTGCTGGGGGAAAACGGGATCACCGGGGAAACGTTGAACGACCACTATCTCTCCTTGGTCAAACCGGGACTCAACGTACTGACCATCCATGCCGAGCTGGAAGGAAAGGCAACGGCCCATCTCTTCGTCGACCTTCTGGAGCGGCTTAAAGGTCGGGGGTGTCGCTTCGTGACTCTGGCCCAGGCGGTGGAGGAGTTCGGTAAAAACGCCCCCGACGCCCCCTTGGGCATGGGGGAGATTCAGGGGCGGGCAGGAGACGTGGCGTTGCAGGGAGATTAAAACTTATATCCGAGGCTCAACCCCACCAGGTGAAGGTCGGTTTTGTATGTTCCATTGGCATTTGCCGGGGTGTTGAGCTGTGAAGGGGCATAAGCGTTGTCGGATTTGTAACGGGTGGTTTGCATCTGGTATCCATAGGACAACGCCAGGGTGACCCCCTTGTAACGGGCCTCTCCGCCGAGTGTATAGAGATTGGTGTCCGAATCAGGTATTGACGGGTCAAAGGTGTTGTCAGGTACGGGGTTCCAGCCGTGCAGGTAACCCGCCATGATAGAAAATGTTTCGTTAACTTTGTACGTTCCACCCAGGTTGAAAGCGTAGGTACTCTGCCAGTCACGGGGATAGGTAAAAACAGTAGCGCCGGTCGGACCTATGGGTTGCGTCGTCACGATACGGAGTTCCTTGAATGAACTCCAATCCTCCCAACGCATCCCCGCTTCCAGGGAAAACGCATCGGTTCGTTGGTAGGCGACGCCGGCAAAGAGCTGCTGGGGCAATGTAAGAGAGCTGCTGCCGGAAGTATGGGGAAAGTAGGGGCTAAGCGCAGGGTTCGGTAAACCGAAATTCAGATCGCCGTTGATATCCACCTGAACCTGACTGCGGTATGAAGCGCCAAGAGTGACGCCGCCGCCGGCATCAAGGGACAAACCGAAATTATAGCCTATGCCGTTGCCGCTCCCCTTGAATTTTTGGCTGATATCTCCGTAGGGAGTGTATATTTTGTTCTCCAACGTCGCATCCAGCAGAACTATGTCCAGGCCGGCCGCAATGGAAAGCGCCGGGAGTATCCGGTATGAAACCGCCGGGTTAATGTCCCAGGTCGTCAACTCCGATTTGGTCGCGATGTAGCGCCCCCACCCTGACGCCGGTGTTGCGCCTCCCCACTCTCCACCCCAGTCGGTTCCCAGTCCGAAGGGATTAAATACGGCCAGGCCGGCGCTGATCTTGTCGTTGAAGGTGTGAGTCAGGTAAAAGGTGCTGGGAGTAAAAACCGTGTCCTGGGTGTTCGTCGTGGAGCCGTTGGCATCTTTGTAACTGCGGGTTGGCATCAGCAGAGTTGTGCCGATTTCCACCTGAGTCCCCGGCAGTTTGTTCATGAGCGCCGGGTTGAAGAAGAGTGTGGATGGGCCGTCAGTGTGGGCCACCACGGAGTCCGCCTGCCCCAGGGCCGACGCACCCTGGGTGAAGACGCCGTACCCCGATCCGTGGGCGCTGGAAGCGAAACTACCCAGCGCAAAAAACAGGAGCAGCGTGTTTCTGAATGAGACATTGACTGACCGTGCCATGGTGAATCTCCTTTTGTTGTGATATGAATCTGAACGTAACTCCCTCTTTTAAGGAAAGGCCCCTGCCATGCCTGAAAACAGCTATCTCATGGAACATGAAGAAGAAGCCCGACGTCTTGATCTGAAAACCGACCGGGCCGCCGTCAACCGGCAAGCGCTCTGGGCTGGAGTGAAGCCGGGAATGCGGTTGGCGGATATCGGTTGCGGGTCAGGGAAAACGACGTCGTACCTGTTTGATCTGGTCCAACCGGGGGGTATGGTTACCGGTCTGGATGCTTCGGAAGCTAGAGTCATGCATGCCCGCAAGATGTACGGCGGTGAAGGGGTAGAGTTCGCCTGCCGGGATATCTCCCTGCCACTGGACGACCTGGGTCGTTTCGATTTTATCTGGGTCCGTTTCCTCCTGGAGTACCACCGTTCCGATGCCGCCGCCATTGTGAAGAACCTGAGTTCGTTGCTGAATCCCGGCGGTGTACTCTGTCTCGCCGACTTGGATTATAATTGCCTGAGCCATTATGGCCTTTCTCCCCGGTTGCAGAGTACCATTAATGAACTGATGGCTACCGTTGAACGTGATTTCGATTTTGACCCCTATGTGGGGAGGAAACTCTATTCATTCCTTTATGATAACGGCTTGGAAAATATTGCCGTGGATCTGGCGCCCCATCACCTCATTTACGGTGAATTGAACGATGTTGACGCCTATAATTGGATACAGAAACTTGAAGTGGCCGCCAAGCGTTCCGGTTTTTCCTTTCCGGAGTATTCCGGCGGTTATGACGAATTTTTTGAGGAATTCAAACAGTTTTTTGCCGACCCGCGCCGTTTTACCTATACGCCGCTGATCATCTGTCGGGGAACAGCCGTTGACCGTTGACCGTTCTCCGTTTACCGTTTACCGTTTACCGTTCACCGTTCACCGTTTACCGTTCTCCGTTTGCCGGAGGAGAGGGGTAGGTTCTGGTGTGGTACGTGATCAGGGCCTCCACGTATTTCCCGTCGAAATGTCCCCCTATCTGTTCTCGCAGAACTTGAAACGCATCTTTCACCGGCATGGGGTCTCGGTAATGCCTCTTGGCGGTTATGGCTTCGAAATAGTCCGCCACCGAGATGATCTGCGCTTCCACCGGAATATCCTTACCCTTGAGCCCGTTGGGATAGCCGCTTCCGTCGATCTTCTCGTGGTGAGCGCCGGCGATTTCCGGAATTTTCAGGTAGATTCCTTCGAAGTTGATCTGCTCCAGAATTTCCCTTGATTTGGTTGCATGCTCCTTCACCGCCTTGTATTCATCCGCCGTCAGCGGACCCTGTTTTTTCAAGATGGCGTCAGGCACCCCGATCTTGCCGTAGTCGTGAAGGAGAGCCGCCACTCGGATCATATTTCGATGGATGTCGGTAAGCCCCAGTTCATTGCATATTCCCACGGCGTATTCGGTTACCTTTTCCGAATGACCGGCGGTGAGGGTGTCGCGGGCGTCGATGCTGGCTGCCAGGACCTGGATGATGGAGTTGAACTGCCTGATGCTGGATTCGATATGTTCGGCGTTCCTGAGACTTATTCCCAGGGATGACGCGATTCCCATGACGAGGCTCATGTCGCTCTCAATGAGCGGTCTCTTGGAGTTTACATTGTCCACAGCCACGATTCCCAGGGATCTGTCCGCGGAAACGATGGGGCAACAGATGAACGAGCGGCTTCCCATGTCTCGTGCGAACTCCACACTCCGGGGAGAGAGGGACTCTTCAATGTCATCGAGGTTGTTTATGAGAAACGGCTTTCTCTCCCGAAATGATAGGATGAAAATACCCCGAGCATCCGGTCGATTCAGGTGAAACGATACCTTGCGGATCAAACTGAGCTTTTCCTCCGAGTAGCCGTAGCCGGAGCGGAGTTCCAACTCCGTCCCCTCCTTGTTTGCCAGGAAGATGAGGCCGCGATCGAAATCCAGCCGTTTTTCCATGATCAGGCTCACGCTGGTGAGGATTTCCGTGACTGAGGTGTGGGTACTTATGGCTCTGCCGATCTCATTGGTCATGAGTGCATTGTTGTAGTTCCGGTTGATCTGATCCAGCAGGTTGTCGAAGGAATCCCGCGTATTTTCCAGACTTGCCTTCATCTCTTTCGCTTCCCGCTCCTTGGTGGCCAGCGCCAGGAAGAGATACAACGCCAGGGAGAGTGATCCCACTGATTGCAGCAGGCCCCACTGCCCCAGAACCGCCAGGAGAATGTTGAAAAACAGGAGCAGTGGGAGCGTGCGGTTTCTCACCGTCGCCCAGTTGACGGAGGGGGAGTTTTCCCAGGAGATGATGTAGCGGCAAACCTTCCCCCCGGTGAAAAGGCATTCCGGATGTTCGATGCGGGGATATTTGTTCTGGTAGATATTGACGATGGCGTCAAAAAAACCGAGCCGGTTTTCGCACTGAAATGGTTGCTCGGTCACCCCCTCACGGGGGATGACGGTTACCTCTATGCTGGAGGGGGACATTTTTTTTGATTCGTATCTGGACGAGCGTGTGAAGTTGGCGGTGGCCTTGCCGATCAGTTCATAAACCATGGCCGGAGTGACCATCCCCAGTATGTACTGACGCATGACGCCGATGGCTTCGGGCGAAGCGGCGTAGCGCCCCGCCTCCCTGGCGATATGCTCGCTTTTGGTCATGGAGACCAGTTTTTCATAGAACCGGTTTACCTGCTCCTGGGTGAACCAGTGTCCCTGATCCGCGATCTCGTAGGGCTTCATCCCGGCAAAGCTCAACAGTTCACCCACATTCACATAGCTGTACCGGCTCATGATCAGCTTCATGTAGGTGTCGATTATTCTGCTGTTGTACAGCGGTGGCGATTTTTCGAATGACGTCATGGGTCAGTCGGCCCCTGCTCTTAATGTTGAATATGCTTGATCAGATGCTCAAGATACCTGAAATAGTGGTCAGTATACTCCATGTTCAACACCCAGAGCGTGTACAGCTTTTCGACCGGGATGGAGCAACCGGCGGCGTGAGTCGGAGGGTAGAGGAGCACCGGGAGTTCGTTCCCCTGGTATTTCGTGGCGATGAAGTAGAGGAAACAGGAAAGGATCTTTTCACCCAGATTAGAGTCCAGAACCAGGATTGTGGGGCAGTTGGTCAGGTTGGACATATTGATGCCGATATCCGAGATGTTGACCATGGCAAAGGCCTTAAGCTCTCCTTCATGTTTCAGCGCAAAAAGGAGTCGCTCTTTTTTGAACCCCAGTTTCCCGTATTCGAGGGTCAGTTCGCGACATTCAAGGGAATCTTCGTTCAGGTCCAGAGCCTCCAGCATCAGCCCCCCCGAGACATGGCGGTAAAAGCAGGCCAATTCCCGCAGGTCGTCTCTGATCGCCGATTCCATGGTCCAGGACGGAGGAAGTTCCTCCGGTTGTTGATCCTCCGGATGGAAGTGAAAATAGGCGAAGGTATCCAGGGAACATTCCCCGGGCGCCTTCAGACTCCGGGCGAGACCGCCGAAGATCCGGTCCGGAAATTTGTTGTCGGGCCGGAAATAGCAGACGACGTACTCCATGTGCAGGGAGTGAAGGTTGTGGGAATCGTTTATGAACCGACCTATCTGATTCAGAACCTCCACCCCTGCCCGCATGGATTCATCCTTGCTGGCGGCGTGATGGTGGATGAGCCAGGAGTTCTCAAAAAAACGGATCATGGCCATGTGGCCCAGAATCACGCCGCGATCCTGATAGATGAAGTGTCGGGCGATATGCGGACTCTGGCCGTAGAGCTTTTCATAGACCTGCTTTATCTCTTCCTTGTTGCACTCGAAATAGGAGTATTTTCCCGGATAGATGAAGCCGGAGGCAAAAAAGAAATTCCAGAGTGCGTCCATATCCACACTGGCGCCGATATATGATTTCCGGTTGGCTGCCTGCTGTCGCAGGGACAACAGTTTCAGATGATCATCGGCGTCCATCTCAAGAATGGCGACGCCGCACCGGACAAAAGGTTCCTCATTGTCGCTCTTCACGGGGGTCCGATAGATTACCTGTCCCATGCAGCTAATCCGAAAGGTGCCGGAGAAGTTAAACCCGATTTCCGGGATGATCATTCCCGGCAGGAGCAGAGACATTCCCTCATTTTCTTCCACGGAAAATCCCCCCCCGGAGAGGTCGATCACCTTGAGGCTGATCTTCCTGCCGGTGAAGGGATGATGAAACTCGACGGTTGGGGCCGGAAGCAGTTCCTGCCGGGTACTGCGATACTTCTTGGGGAGGAACCTTCTGCGGTTACAGTTATTGGTCGGTTCAAGCACATAGTCTCGGTTGTTCTGTCCGACATTGTGCCTGATGATGCGGCATTCTCCGGAATAGAGGAGCCTGCCCTCCTTCAGGAGGTGGATGGTGGTTTCACTTCCCGGATCGATCCACCGAAAGGTCTGGTCGGGGGAAAGATCAACGGTGACCCGAAAGGAGAGGGGGTTGAAATCGGCGAGTACTCCGGTAAAGACGATACTGTTCTGGATGAACCGGATTGCTATGTCGAAGCAGGGATGACGGTACGCCCTCCTGAAAAAAGCCTCGGAGCCGTTTTGCGGTAATTGCAGGCTGATTCCTGATTCGTCCAGCTTGAGGAGTTTGGCCGTTACCAGATAGAGCTTTTGATCATCGGGGATCAGCAAATTCAGAAAAGAGTGGCTCTTCAGGAGATTCCCCAGTTCGGCGGGGTCGATCCAGCTGCAGTGAAGAAGCTCGCCGCTGCAGGGGAGAGGGTGCGCCGGAAGAGTGACGCTGTTTTCGTATTTATTGTGTTTCAGGTTGATCTGTACGGTGCGATCCTGGAAATTGATAAAATTTATTTTGTTGACGATGAAACGTCGTGTGACTGCTTTTCTCTTGTCGGCGGTGGCCTCAGCGTCATCGGCAGTTCCCATGGATGGCCTCAGGAAGAGAAAAGAAATGGAATGACTTGAATCCCTTCTCTTGTTATATCACAATGCTCGTGTTATTTTCCAGAAAATGCAGAGAGAAACGTCCCCTCATCGTGACACGTTAGTCCGTACCTTCCGACTTAGCCGGAAAGATATCTGGTATCTTCATTTCATCTTCGAGGCTTACGACGGAGTGGGAACCGTCAGCAGTGTCCACCCGCGGGAGGGAATCGTACAGATCAGCGTTCCCGCCAGTCGTCGGGAGGAGGCGGAGTTGCTTATTCTGGAACTCTCCCGGGAGATAACGATGGAAGAGATGACGCCGTAGTGATGCAATAAAGATGCTTGCGTGAAGACGCGGCTTCTGTTAGCCTGCACAAAATTATCACAAGGAGGACTCTTCCATGGGTCTGAAAGGGACACGGACGGAAACCAATATCCTGACTGCCTTTGCCGGCGAGAGTCAGGCGCGTAACCGCTACACCTACTATTCCGCAAAAGCGAAAACCGAAGGGATGATCCAGATCTCCCTCATTTTCGAAGAGACCGCCAACCAGGAGCGTGAGCACGCCAAGCGGCTCTACAAGTTTCTAGAAGGGGGGGACGCTCAGATAACGGCGACCTTTCCCGCCGGCGTTATCGGTTCCACCGCCGAGAACCTGAAACGGGCCGCCGGGGGAGAAAATTACGAATATACGGAGATGTATCCCTCCTTTGCCCAAATCGCCCGGGAGGAAGGGTTTGACAAGATTGCCGCCGTCTTCACGGCCATTGCGGTGGCCGAAAAACAGCATGAGAAGCGGTACCTGCAGCTCCTGAACAATATCGAAAAAGGAGAGGTATTCAAGCGGGAGGAGCCGGTGACCTGGCGCTGCCTCAACTGCGGCTACGTCCATGACGGCGCCGAGGCCCCGGACCTCTGCCCGGCCTGCCATCATCCCAAGGCCCATTTCGAGATTCTGGGAGAAAACTGGTAAAGACGGTGACTGGTGACTGGTGACTCGTGACTGGTAAAGATGGTTCAGTGTGAAGGGGAATGCGGCGTTGTCGCATTCAGTATCTGAAAAAAACATATAAGGAGAAACAAAAAATGGCTATTCAACTGGAAGTCTACAAATGCGAACTCTGTGGTAATATTGTTGAAACCCTCCAGGGAGGAGGCGGTACCCTGTCCTGTTGCGGCCAGGATATGACGCTGCTGGTGGAGAATACCGTTGATGCGGCAAAAGAGAAGCATCTGCCGGTCATTGAAAAATGCGACGCCGGAATCCTTGTCAAAGTCGGGAGTGTGGCCCACCCCATGGAAGAAAAACATTATATCCAATGGATCGAACTGCTGGTGGACGGCAAGGCCTACCGCCAGTTCCTCAATCCGGGTGACGCCCCGGAGGCGTTCTTCCCCATCACGGGGGACAACGTGGTTGCCAGGGAATACTGCAACCTTCACGGTCAGTGGAAGGCTTAACGCTCCATAATTTTAGCAAGCAGTAGAGTTGACAAGCGTAAGGCCGTGGAGGATCACGGCCTTACGCTTGTCTGCAGGGCGCTTCCCCCGGTGGGGCGGTGACATCAGATTGCAAGGAGAAGAGCATGAGTGAAGAAGTAAATCCCGTCGTGGCCCTGGAAACTTCCATGGGAACCATCACCATCACCCTCAACAAGGAGAAGGCCCCCATCTCCGTTCGCAACTTTCTTACCTACGTGAAGGAAGGTTACTACGACGGCACCATTTTCCATCGGGTCATCAAGGATTTCATGATCCAGGGGGGCGGGATGGATGCCGACCTGCAGCCGAAGAAGACCAAATTCGCCATCAAGAACGAGGCGACCAATGGCCTCCTGAACAAGCGTGGCACCGTGGCCATGGCGAGGACTGCCGTGGTGGACAGCGCCACCTCCCAGTTCTTCATCAACACCGTGGATAACGCTTTTCTCAACAACAGCGGCAAGACTCCGGATCGCTTCGGCTACGCCGTCTTTGGCGAGGTGACCGAAGGGATGGAGGTGGTGGACTTGATCCGGGCCGTCAAGACCGGCAACAAGGCGGGAAGCTCCGATGTCCCGGTGGAAACGGTGACCATTCTTTCGGCTAAAATAGTGGAGTAACTAACGTATCACCTCCCAAAAGCACCGTCTGTCATTCGGTTCTACGGTTTGTCATCCTGAACGGTGTGAAGGATCTGTTGGTAAAAACAGAAGCAGATTCTTCGTTTCACTCAGAATGACAATCGATTCTGACCGGATACTATAAGGGGAAGGGATGGGCCGCCGTGACGGTTCATCCCTTTTCTGTTGAGCGGTCGGGGGTATTGTGGTATCTTCACCTGTTTTTTCAGAGTTACATCCCCGTTTCGTCCAGGAGATCAGACCATGTTTGGTGGACTCATAAAAAAGATTGTCGGCAGTAAGAACGAGCGCGAACTGAAGCGGATGCGCCCCATTGTGGAGATGATCAACTCGCTGGAACCGCAGATGGCGGCGCTCTCCGACGAGCAACTCCGGGGAAAGAGCCCCGAGCTGAAGGAGCGGTTGGCCCGGGGAGCGTCCCTGGACGACATCCTCCCCGAAGCTTTTGCCGTCTGCCGCGAGGCCGGCAAGAGGGTTCTGGGGATGCGGCACTTCGACGTGCAGCTCATCGGCGGAATGGTCCTTCACTCGGGGAAGATTGCCGAGATGAAGACCGGCGAGGGGAAGACCCTGGTGGCGACCCTTCCTGCTTACCTTAATGGACTGGCAGGGAAGGGGGTTCATGTCATCACGGTGAATGATTACCTGGCCCGGCGTGACTCCCAATGGATGGGGAAGATCCACGAATTTCTGGGACTGAAGGTGGGGGTCATCGTCCATGGCCTGGACGATGGTGAACGGCGCGAAGCCTATGCCGCCGACATCACCTACGGGACCAATAACGAGTTCGGCTTCGACTACCTCCGGGACAACATGAAGTTCGCCCTGGAGGAGTATGTTCAGCGTCCCTTCTACTACGCCGTCGTGGATGAGGTCGACTCCATTCTCATCGACGAGGCCCGGACCCCGCTCATCATTTCCGGCCCCACTGAGGATTCCACCGACAAGTACTACATCATCGACCGGATCATTCCCAAGTTGAAACAGGGGGAGGTCATCGAGGTGGAGGCCAACACCCTTTCCGGCAAACGGAAGAGCCACACCGGCGATTTCACCGTGGATGAGAAGGCCAAGTCCGCCACTCTCACCGAGGAAGGGGTTCTCAAGGTGGAGAAGCTCCTTCAGCTGGACAATCTCTACGACCCGCGCCATATCGAATATCTTCATCACGTGAATCAGGCGTTGCGCGCCCATGCCCTCTTCAAGCGGGAGGTGGAGTACGTGGTGAAGGATGGCGAGGTCCTCATCGTGGACGAATTCACCGGCCGCCTCATGCCGGGGCGCCGCTGGTCCGACGGGCTCCACCAGGCCATCGAGGCCAAGGAGGGGGTTCAGATCGAGAACGAGAACCAGACCCTGGCCACCATCACCTTTCAGAACTATTTCCGGATGTACGAGAAGCTCTCGGGGATGACCGGCACCGCCGACACCGAGGCCGAGGAGTTCCACAAGATCTACAAGCTGGACGTCACCGTCATCCCCACCAATCGTCCGCTGTTGCGCCCCGACTTTCCGGATGTGGTCTACAAGACCGAGAAGGAGAAGTTCACCGCTGTCATCGAAGAGATCAAGGAGATGTACGCCAAGGGACAGCCGGTTCTGGTGGGGACCATCTCCATCGAGAAGTCGGAAGTTCTTTCGGAGATGCTGAAAAAATTCGGCATCCCCCACAATGTTCTCAACGCCAAGCAGCATGATCGCGAGGCGGAGATCGTGGCCCAGGCCGGTCGAAGGGGGGCTATTACCATCGCCACCAACATGGCCGGCCGCGGCACCGACATCGTCCTGGGGGGGAATCCGGAGGGGATGACGACCCAGTGGCATCGGGGCAACCCGGAGGCCACCGAGGAGGAGGTCGGGGCGATCCTGGAGAAGTTCAAGCTCCAGTGCGCCGTCGAGCATGACGAAGTGGTAGGGTTGGGGGGGCTTCATATCCTGGGGACCGAGCGGCACGAATCCCGCCGCATCGATAACCAGCTCCGGGGGCGCTCCGGTCGCCAGGGTGACCCCGGATCATCCAAGTTCTTTCTCTCCCTCCAGGACGACCTCCTCCGGATCTTTGGCTCCGACCGGGTGGCCCGAATCATGGAGATGCTGAAGATAGAAGAGGGGGAGGCCATCACCCACGGGATGATCTCCCGGGCCATCGAAAACGCCCAGAAGAAGGTGGAGGCGCATAACTTCGAGATCCGGAAACACCTCATCGAGTATGATGACGTCATGAACAAACAGCGCGAGGTGATCTACACCCAGCGGAAGGAGATCCTGGCAGGCACCGATCCCCGTGGCAATTTTTTGGAGATGATGGAGAACGCCGTGGTGGATATCGCCGAGGCCTTTGCCGTGGAGAAGGTCCACGCGGCCGAATGGGATTGGGACGGAATCACCGGCGAGACCCACCGTCTCTTCGGCTTTCAGCTGGACGTTCCCCAGGAGACCCTGGTCCGGCTCAATCCCACCAACTTCTCGGAGTTGTTGACGCAAAAGAGCCGAGAGATGTTCGACGTCAAACTTGCCTCCTTCGGCGGCGAGCTGATGGATCACCTCATCAAGGTGATCATGCTTCAGTCCATTGACCAGCAGTGGAAGGATCATCTTCTCTCCATCGACCACCTCAAAGAGGGGATCGGCCTCCGGGGATATGGGCAGAAGGATCCCAAGCAGGAGTACAAGAAAGAGGCTTACCAGCTCTTCATGGACCTGATCACCCGGATCAGGCAGGAGGTGGTGGAGAAGATCTTCTGGGTCCAGATCGCCAAGGAGCAGGAGGAGATGGAGCGGGAAATCGTGGAGATTGAAGAACAGCAGCAGAAAAAGCAGAAGCTGGTCTTCAATCTGGTGGAGGGGGGAAGCGTCCCCTTGAAGCCGATCAAGAGCGCCAAGAGTGTGGGGAGAAACGATCCCTGTACCTGCGGCAGCGGGAAAAAATACAAGAAGTGTTGCGGGGCGTAGGAGAAGAGTTCCCCTGTTGCGTCAAACATTATGAAGATATGGATGGCCGCTCCCGCCGAAAAGGGGAGCGGCCTTCCATATTCGGTGGCGGGAGTTGCATATAAAAGTAAATACTTTGACTTTTGTTATAAATGAGGAAATACTTCTCAACCGGTGAAGGTGAATGTGACGCGCCGGTTTGGGTGACGGTGACGATCGCGATGGAAAAATGATTGCATTATGAAATTTTCAGCATTATTCCCGGTAGTCGTCCGGCAATTCCGCCGATGATGACCGAGCGAAGAGAGGAATATTCATTGTTATTTTTGGATAAATATAGGCAGTTGCAGAAAAAGCAAGTCAAGTCGTGCGTCTACGACGAGATCAGCACAATTCTTGTCACGGATATATTCAATGAGAGTGTCGCGTTTCTGGCCTCCCTGGACAGAGAGGAACTGATTTCCAAAGTTTCCGGCAAGGAATATTTCGCATACAGAAGTGGTAATAAGACATCGCGGGCAATAAATAAGGCTCTATACTGTGATCGCAGTGAAAGATGGGAAATGCTCAAGGGGTGTATGTTTGAAAACGATTTATCGCAAATGTCGATAGCTGACCTTGAAATAGCCTTATATTCATTGTCAATGTCATTTTGCGCGGCGGTTGACATTGTGAAGGAAAAGGATCAACAAACTCCGGGTACTTATTTTAATTATCTGGTCGCCTATTTCATCAGTTGGAGGCTTGGGGTTGTCCCAAATACGTCCATAACTATTATGAGTATGGAAGGAGAGCCTGAAGTAAAGTTGCAAACGGATCTTCTCTATGATCTCGGCTACAATAAACCGAAATTTCACGTTCCCGTTAAGACTTCCTCTCGTGAAAGAGCGATAATGCTTTGGGCTCATCAGAGGCTACTCGATGGAGCTTACGGCATCGAGAGATATATGGGTACTCCCGTTCTCATGGCTGAAACAAAGACGGACAAGAAGAAGGGAGAAGTTGTTGAGATTTGTCTGCCGGATCAATGGAAGGTCTATCAATTATATATAGCACGACTTAAGAGAATTTATTACTTGGACTTGCCGGCCCCATACTTGCGACTGCAGCAGGAGTTCCCGCCGA
>CAIUUR010000010.1 GCA_903902345.1 uncultured Geobacteraceae bacterium
ATTTCGAAGATGAATTCGATTATTCAAAGCGGCTGGAACCGCCCCCCATGGGTGGCGACGGTGAAGGCGGCGGAGGGGGTATTTCCGGCGGTTACACCCATACCGGCCCTGACGAAATGACTTCGATTGCGGAAGAAGAGTTCGGTCCGGACCATATCATGCGGGTGGACAAGGAAGCGTTTTCCAAGAGCTTCGAGACCAAGGCGCGTGAAGAAGCGGAACAGTCCGGCGACCTGCGTGAAGCGGTGGAGGTGGAGGATTGGCAGCGGCTCTGGAACCACGTCACAACGAATCTTTTCGACAAACCCCAGGAGTTCTGGAATTTTGAGAAGTTGCAGAACGCTTACGGCATTGACCGCCGTATTTCACCGGAAGAGCTGATGCGCAAGGTATTTGTCCCCGGCTATCATCTGCAAACACGGCAGGAGCTGATGGAGGAGCAGTTCCAGCGTTTCGTGGGAGTCGACGGTTTCGACGGCGCCCATTACCATGAGACGAAACAGCTTTTCTCATCATATCTGTTGTTCGACGAAATTCGTGGTATCATGCATGATCCGAAACGGATGGGAAGCTTGGCGACCGACATGCGGCTCTCCATGCAGGATCTGAAAAAGCTCGGTCGTCCCGGCATAGACGCCACCATCAATTACATCAGGGACAATATCCCGCTGAACAAATTTCTGCCGAGGTAACCCCCCGTAATGCTTTCCAAGGAAACCAAGAAGAAGATAGACGACGCCCGCAACATCCTGGTGGGGCAACTGCCTCTCCCCTCCGATCAGGTGGAGCTGATCACCATCGCCCTGATCTATAAATTCATGGACGATCAGGATGAAGAGCTGCGCCAACTCGGTTACGAGGAGGCATTTTTCTCCGGTGACCTGAAGCCCTACTCCTGGCAGCGGCTCATGAGCAACGAGATCGATGGCGAGGCACGGGTAAACTGCTTCATCAAGGGGATCGAAGAGCTTCAGAAAGGGCCGAACATCCCGCAACTCTTCCGCGAAATCTTCAAAAACACCTTTCTCAAATTCCGCGACGGCCGGACCCTGCACCTCTTTTTGGGTGTCATCAACGGTTTTCACTACGACCACAGCGAAGAGCTGGGAAACGCCTTTGAATATCTGCTCATGAGCATGGGCGCTCAGGGAGAAAACGGCCAGTTCCGGACCCCGCGCAACATCATCGACTTCATCGTGGAAGTCGTGGACCCGGACAAGGGAGACAGCATCCTGGACCCGGCCTGCGGCACCGGCGGCTTCCTCCTTTCCGCCTACAAGCATATCCTGCGCAAGCAAACCACCGGCATGGAGCACTGTCGCGTCACCCTCAACAACGAGGAGATCGAGGGGATTCCGATTAACTGGGGGGACAAGCTCACCCCACAGGATAAACAACGGTTGGGCGACGGTATCGAGGGGTACGACATCACCCCGCTCATGACGCGGTTGGCCAGGGTCAACCTCTTCCTGCACCAGTTCAAGAGTCCGCGCATCCACGAATATGACACCCTCACCTCCGATGGGCGCTGGAAGGATAAATACGACTGCATCCTGGCCAATCCCCCGTTCATGACACCGAAAGGGGGGGTGGCAACCCACGCAAAATTCCGTATCCGGGCCAGCAAGGCGGAGGTTCTCTTTTCGGACTACATCCTGGAGCACCTCACCCCTGACGGCATGGCCGGGTTCATCGTTCCCGAAGGGATCATCTTTCAAAACAGCGGCGATTATGTGGAGCTGCGTAAATGGCTGGTGGAAGGGGCTGGACTCTGGGCTGTGGTCTCGCTCCCCGCCCAAATCTTTCAGCCCTATTCCGGCGTCAAGACCTCCATTATCTTCGTCGACCGGAAAGTGGCGCGGGGGCGTGATGAAATCATCCTTATCAAGGTGGAGAACGACGGTTATTCCCTCAACACCAACCGGGCGCCCACCGCCAGGAACGATCTGCCCGAAGCATTGAATGTTCTGACCATGGGGAAAAAAAGCCTGTCCGATCTGCGGCTACATCTGGAGCAAAACAGCGGCAAAGCTGATATGCCCAAGGTAGTGGTCAAGACGCGCAGTGAATTCATTCGGCTGGAAGCATACAAAGCTCAGACCGCCGGGTTCAGCCTGATTCGGAAGCAGTACGAGAAGTGCCGGGCGCTGGAGGAGGCGATAAAATCGCTCACGGCGGGTACGGAGGGGAAAAAGCGCGCCCGCTTCCAGACCGCCTTTGCCAAGGAGACGGCGGAGTTTTTCAAGATTGCGGATGTGAAGTACGAGAAGATTCCCCCTCCCTTGACGGGAGGGGGTCAGGGGGTGGGTGTAGCCGCCGACATCTCTGCTTCTGCCGACGTCACCCCCTCCCCAACCCTCCCCCGTCAAGGGGGAGGGAGTGAAACTCCCCTCCAGGAACTCTTCGACACCCGCCTGAAAGAAGCCGTCATTGCCTATGGTGCCGATCGTGGCAAAACGGGCAACCTACCGTTTCCGTTGCGTAAACATCTGGATGAGCAGCGGGAATATAATCTGAGTTTTGATAAGTACACTGATGGGAACAGTACTGGAGTCAATGCACAGCATGAGATGGTCGCGCTTGGTGAAATTTGCGAGATAAATCCCCGTAAGTCGGAATTGAACGGGTTCTCGGATGATACCGAAGTTTCCTTTGTCCCGATGAAAGACCTGTCAGAGAACAATATCAACTTCACGCCAAAGGAAAAACGTAAACTCGGAGAAGTGCTGAAGGGAGCTTATACCTATTTTCAAGACAATGACGTGCTTCTTGCCAAAGTGACCCCCTGCTTCGAGAACGGCAAAGCCGGCCTTGCAGCCAATCTCACGCAAGGTATCGGTTTTGGTTCGAGCGAATATTACGTATTGAGAGCCTCTGAAAAAGTTATCCCTGAATTTATCTATTATTTTGTCACTTCACCGACATTCAGAGACCATGCTGCGCCTAAAATGACCGGCACTGGTGGACTACAGCGAGTTCCCAAAAATGTTGTCAGTGAATTTCTAATCCCCCTCCCGCCCCTTGAAATCCAGAAACAGATCGTCGCCGAAATTGAGGTGTATCAGAAATCTATAAAGGCGGCTAAACAACAGATTTTCCATGCCGAGGCCAACATCCGCGCCACCATCGGGCGGGTATGGGGAGAAAAGGGATGAGCAAAGATCTGACTAATTCCGCGCTGCACCGCCAAAACATCCTCAACAACTCCTACGCCCTGCAGGAGATAGAGAAAGCTACCCGTATCACCGGCATTTCCTTCGAGGGAAAAACGGTGGTCCTCAAG
>CAIUUR010000011.1 GCA_903902345.1 uncultured Geobacteraceae bacterium
AGGAAGAAGATTATCCGGAGAAGCACCGTTCACTCATCCGCCGCTTACAGTCGGCGATACTGGAACCGGAGATGAGAAAACAGATGGAGATAGAAGATGGTATTCTGGGCGAATTTGAGGATATGCAGCGTGAGATAATGCAACAGAGGCAGGAAATAGCTGAAGTCAAGCTGGAGGCCGGTGAGAAAATAGCTGAGGCCGAGCGGGATGCCAATGAGAAAATAGCTGAAGCCGAGCGAGAAGCCGCCGAGAAAGTAGCAGAAGTCGAGCGGGATGCCTGCGAGGCCAGGAAAAAAGTCGCAAGTAACTTTAAAAAAGCGGGTGTTGCGATAACGATTATCATGCAAGCGACCGGTTTGAGCCATGAAGAGGTTGATGATGTCTGATTGAAAATCATAGACCGCAAAGGTCTCGTAAGCCAGGTGCCTTGAGCGTTGTCCCTGAGCGCGATCCCTGAGCAGCGTCGAAGGGTGAAATGGAACAGCCGAAACGGAATTTCCGGAGCGGTAGGGAATGGATGATTGGGATGATGGTGATTAACATTAAGAAGTTGCATAAGTTGCCAACGTCCCTCCGGTCCTATGGGGATCTCCCAGGAAGAGCTTTTGGCGCTCCTCATCTCCCGCAAGCTGATCAGTGAGGCCTCCGCCGGCGCCTTGGCGGACGAGTTGGAGCATATTTCTCAGCGGTTGGGTTCGCTTTTGGCCGTCAATCTGCCGGGGCGGGCCAAGCCGGAAGAGGCCTTCTCCTTCCGCTGGAAGAGTATCAGCCTCACCGACCCCCTGACCTTCAAGATCGTCACCTCGGCGCTCCTCCAGGGTAACCTCCTGACGTTTCGTTATAGCTCACCCACTGCCATTGACAGCACCATCCGCACGGTGGAGCCGCATCATAGGGGGAAGAGGGGGGAAGAGGGACGTTCCTTGCTATCTTGCTAATTATTACAATAGCAAGATAGCAAGGAACGTCCCCTAAGCCTCCATCGTTTTTATCCGCGTCCCGTTGGTTCCGGCGTAACTATTGATAGAGTGCGCTCGCTTCCACCGGATATTTTTTAGCCGCTCGTTTTGCCCATTCCCTCAGTTTTGCCATTTCCTTATCATGTGTGAACTTCACTTCTAATTGGATCGCGTGGGTTCCATGGCGCTTTGCTGCTTTCTGTGGATCGGTGAATATCTCCTGGAGTTCGTCGCACATAGTATCCAGTTGTCGTAATGGTTCGTTCAAAAGCGACCAGCATAAATCCCTGCCCGTCTGAAGCAGCGTATCGCCACGGATTTCCCATAAGGATCGTTTGGCGCTCACGATGATGGCCAATGGTTCGTCGAAACAGGTGAAGGCTCGTTCCAGATCATGTTCTGTGGTCTGATCGTCAGCAATGACAATGCCCAGGTTATTCAGTGCTTCGGCCAATTCAGTGGTAACGGAGCGGAATTTCCAGACTACAGCTGATATGTTAATTGTCTTTGTGGGCATACTCCCCGGCGCTTCTGCTCCGGCGATAGCTATTTGATGTTGTAGTTTGGTGATATAGACGGTCATGTTTGTCAGATGTGGCGGTATGATTATTTCCTGGCCGGAATATACAGGGGGTATTGCTATGCCGGGATTGTTTTCCTGCTTTTCTTTATGGATATATCGATAATAAATCCAGGTACCAAGACCGACGAGCGGAATAATGATTTGGAGTGACAG
>CAIUUR010000012.1 GCA_903902345.1 uncultured Geobacteraceae bacterium
AGTTTGGGATGGATGATATCAAGAACCACCGTACCCTCATTCTGGCGCAGAGACCAGGTTGCCGCCCGCTTAAGCTTCACCAGCAGTTTCGTTTCCGGTACCCCCTTCACCGACAGTTCAGTGGGGATTATCGATCGGACCGCGCTGGGAAAAGCGCCGCTCTCCAAGGTGCGTCGCAGTGAACGCGGCAGAGAGCAATTCTTGATATGGAATGAAACCCCTTCCGAACTCTTGAGCGGTTGCGTCGCGACACAGGCTCCACCGACTCTCAGCGTGAGCCGGGACCCCGTATCGACAATCCCGAAATCGAGAGACTCGACCTTTGACAGGGAGTTGTCAGGCTCCGTCAAAGTTGCAACCGGAACCGCCGCCTTCCGATTTTCATCCCGGGTATCCGGTTGCAGTTGCAATCCCCGGTCGGTCCTGACAACCTTTACCCGTACCCCCTCCCCTCCTCCTTCAAAAATGATGCGACACCTCCCCTCCAATTGAACCAGGCGGGCGTCGACCATGCCGAAGGCGTTGAGGGAAACCTTGTCTCTGCCGACTCCCAGCCGCACTCCCGGCAAATCGACCACGTATCGGTCCGGTTTTGCCATGGAGTAGGCAGTGTACTCCGCCACCGAGCCATTAACGATGAGGTCGATCCCCTCCGTTGTTACTGCCAGCGCCACAAGTGTCGATCCCGTCGAGGCGGAAGAAACCGGCTTCACAAGGGGGGCGCCAAGTATCTCATCTGCCGCCGGACTCACCATCCCCACCGTCAGCTCCCTTCGAGGTGAAAGGGGAGAGAGCTCTTGACTCGAAGCAGGCGGGGGGCGCAGGATGAGTGGCATAAGTAAGAGTATCAAGCTTGCGACGCAGACCTTGCCGACATTTCTGTCCCGTTTTTGCATAATACTCTCCTTACTCTTTCCTGGGAAGGGTTAGTTTTACGACCCTTTTCCTTATCCTGCCGCTCTCTTCACGATACTGTTCGGCAACCTCAATGGAGCGTTCCCTGATTTTTACGACGACACCATTGCCGGGGCCGATCATCGCACCCTCCTTGATAACATAGGACTTGCCGACAGGGTCCTGCACCATGGCCTGGTTCATCGGCAGGCCGGCGATAATACCGAGCACCTTGAACTGGTTCACTTCATATTTCTGGATGGGGAGCTGATGCTCCGAGGCCGACGGCAAGGGGAGCTTCGCCTTGCCGGCGACGAGATACGACCGGAACGGATCTTTCCTGTCGGTAAAATCCGTCCGCTCCCGTGGCGGAGCCGCCGTTGTCGAACTGATCTTCCTCTGGACAAATGATCCGGTCCCAACTGGCGACTTGACCACCCGGGGTGGTGCGTTACCTTCCTTTGCACTGCACCCGAAATGTGTCATCACCAGGAGAACCAGAGATACGACCGCACTGAATCGGTTATTTGTTTTTAGGTTCATTTGGAATCTCTTTTTTCTCCAGGAAGCGGAATGTCGTGGCCAGACAATTCACCCGGACAAGGTTGCGGCCCCCGGCTTCCCGAATGTCGGCAAAAGAGACATTGCCGATGTTGACGATACGAGGGAGATTACCCACGGAGTTGAAAAATTCAGCGACTTCATGATAGGTGCCGGCAACGGAGATATCCACCGGCACCGAAGCATAAAAATCCTTCGGATCTTCGGACTTTGGCCTGAAGATCAGGAAATCGAGACCAGCCGCCTTGCCGGCGGAGGTAATACCGGTGAGCAGAGTCGGAATCTCCTTCTGATTGGGTAGTTCAGTAAGAGCATGGCGCAGATCCAGGTTCAACAGGTCGAACTGGTGCTTCAACTGGGGAAGGTTGTCGGCAATTCTCTGTTTCTCAGCCACTTCACCCCGCAGAGCGGTCAACCGACGGCTAAGCTGGACATACTCATCCTTCCTGGGGGCAAAGAAACTGAAGTAGAAGAGCAGACCTTCCAGAATGACTATAAGGACGATGATCAGCAGCTTCTGCTTTATCGGCAACCTGATGAGCGTTTCCATTCGTGAATCCATGATTCTCCCGGTTCCTTATGTGGACGGCAGCTGAGGTTTGGGCGATTCCTTGCGAGGTGCGCCAAGCTTGCAGGTGAGATCAAAACGTTTTGCCTTTACTCCGGAGATATCCAGCTGCTCGGAGAGCAGAAGCTCAACCTGATTGAATTGGCCCGAACGCTCAAGGTTTTTCATGAAATCGGCAATGAGTTCTTCAGTATAGGCGATACCCGCGATACTAAGCCCCTCACCACTTTCCGTGTATTTGGTCAGCCAGACCTTGTCGGGAGTCGAGTCACTCAACGCCGCCAGTCTTTTTGCCGGACCATACCTCTCCGCCCGCAACTGTTTGAGGACATTCAACTTTTTTTGGACTTCCCCCTGAAGTTTCTTGATGTTTTCGATCTGTCCGATCTTTGTCTTCAATTGGTTAAGCTCTCCTTCGGCCAGGGTAATCGCATGCTGGGTGGTATGTATCTTTTGTAGCAGATACCACTGGATACCACCCATGATGGCAACCGTAACCGATAGAAACAGCAGGGCATGAATGACCTGTTGCCGGGCAGTTTCCTTATGCCGGGCTTCACGGACGAGGAGTAGATTGATCTTGATCATTTGTCCCCGTACCTCCTCATGGCCAAACCCATTGCCACGGTGACATGAGGGGCTATCTCCTGAAGATAAGCCGGTGTGAACCGCTTTTCCCGGCAGATGATTTTTCTGAAGGGGTCTATGATCTCCACGGGGATGTCCAATCGGTCCCGGATCGCATCCAGGAGCAGCGGAGTACTGCTACAGCCGCCACTGATATACAGTTTCGTGGCCTTCTCCTCAGTGGCATTCACCCCGTAAAAATCCATGGAGCGATAGAGTTCCATGGCCAGGGTATCATTGCACTGCTCTATCCCCATCCGCAGAAACTCATCGTCGAGAAGCCCCTCGGACAGCTTTAGTTTTTCTGCTTCGTCCCGGGTGACGGAGTGCTTCTTCTGTATTTCCCGAGTATACAGTCCTCCACCCAGTTGAATGTCTCGGGTAAAAAGGGAACTTCCGTTTTTGATGATGTTGAAATTCATGGTTGCATCGCCGATATTGGCCAAGGCAATTACTTCATCCGCCGATGGTTCGTAATTCAGCTCGAAGGCGTTCTGAAGCGCAAAGGCGTCCACATCAAGAACGGTTAAGCTCACCCCCGCATCTTTGAAAAGAGAAACATATTCTTTTATGAGTTCTTTTTTGCTTGCCACCAGGATAACTTTCATCTTTTTCGGGTCGATCTCGTCGGGGCCGAGAATATGGAAATCGATGTTGACGTCGTTGATATCGAAGGGTATGTACTGCTCAGCCTCCCAGTTGATCTGTTCTTCAAGCTCATCGGCGGTCAGGTAAGGAAAGCGAATATTGCGAATGATCACCGAGTTACCCGAAATTGAGCAGGCGGCCTGGTTGACCCGTATGTTCAGGCTTTTGGTCAGAGTGCGAAGTGCTTCCACTATGGCTGAGGTATCCATCAAGGTGTTGTCCACGATGGCCTCAACGGGAAGCGGCGCCATACCGATGTTAACCAGTTCATAGCCGATTCTTGTTTCCTTGAGTTGCACCAGCTTCATCGAACTCGAACCGATGTCGATCCCTACCAGATCCTTCTTCTTGAACAATGTCATGGCACAAAACCCCTTCATCTCCTGACGGTACTCGACAGACGCTACAGCGTGCATGAATGCTAATATTCTTTTTTCTTATACACTACCTGAATAAAAATTAATAGGAATATAATACGGACAAGTCGGCTTTTTCCTGGGGATTGCTGCCCTGGGCGCCTTCGACTTCGATGGTGATCAGAGAGGGGAGGTGTTTTGGTGAAATTCCCGGTGGAGAACCGGCCACCGCCATGCCGGGGTCCAGCTCCACCCCGCTGGGATCGGAGTTTCCTGGTACGGTGTCGATTATCTTGACCTTCATGTTGAACGCAGAAGCTGCATTCATCCCCTTTAAGGAGAATATGAAGTCGGGGGCTAGCGACGCAATGGGAACCGTTGCGTCTGATGCGCAAGCTGTCCACTTGTCACTGGTGAGGTTGAGTTTCTGGCGAAGACAGACGTTTGACGCCGCCACCGAAAATATGTTGAGGGGGGCGAATGATCCGGCAAGCATGCTACTGGAATATCCCTGAAAGATCTTCGGGATAATGTCCATGGTTGTTATCTCGACCCCACCGTACGCAGCGGACAGGGAACTGCGGTATCTTTTCTGGCTGGCAGTCATCCTGGTTTCCGAAATGACGAACGAGAGGAGCGCCATGCTGATTGCCAGGGAGATCAGGGTCAGCACCAGCGCGGTAACCAGCGCGACCCCCTCTGCCTTTTTCAGGTTCTTTATCATGCCGTTACCCTTTATCTCAATTCAGATTTCCCGGTTTGGCGACAATCGTGTAAACCTTCCAGCGATAATGATTCCAATCAGCACCGATTTTACCCTTCAGATCAAATTTCTCCGTTCCGTAAAATATACCGTTCAGCTCCTCACCAACCGGTACAGTATCCGACGGAAAGTTGAAGAACCGATCTTTTTTCCCCTCCTGGGCCAGGATATAGAGCCGAACTTCCTTTACCTCCGCGCGTATGAGGCTGGCGGTATCCTCCGTTACCGGCCCGAGAACAGCTAAATCGGCGTTATCATGCAGGTCGACAAGACCATCTCCATTCGTGTCCAGAGAATAGACCAGCTGCATATCCGCGACACAATCAAGAATCGGCTGTCTGTTCAGTCTCCCCCCTTTCTGGTTAACGGTTGCCCTATAGAGAGTTCCTGTGTTCGTGGCGCAGATGACATTCGCCCTGTCCGGTATATCTATGAAATAGTCCGCCCGGTTGAAGGGCATGGTAAGATCGAAGGGTGTGTCCGGCTTGTCATCAACACCGTACATGAGAAAGGTTTCGGTGGCGCTTTGCGGACGAAACCCCTGGGGAACAGTCAGAGTTCCGCCATTAACGGCTGCTATGGTGAAAAATGCCCCGCCGCTTAGTACTAACTCCTTCCGGATGCTGTTATCGCTGGATACGCTCGTCCTGACGACGATGACCCGATCCCCATTTGCCAGGTTGAGTTCGCTGTTGCTCGGATTGCCATTCCATAGAGTTCCCTTACTGTAAGCGGATGAAGCCGAGTATTTGAGAAATGTCTGATAACTCCATTTTTTTGCCGTTGAATTCATCCCGACGACGGTGGCTTTTACGGTAAAATAATCGGAACCGTTCAGACCTCGGCTCGCAGAACCATTTATACCGAAAAGAGCACGGGGGGGGCGTCCCGCAGGACCGTCGTTGAGAGGAGTGATATCTTCGAAGGTGGAAACATTCGGTGTCGTACATTCGGTGTATTTTATTCCGGACTGGTACGACCAGGGTAGTCCGAAGCCGGCCTGCTGCAGATCGGAACGGATCAGTTCCAGCCCAACTATGCCTTCAATCTGGGTCTCCACGGATTTCGCCTGCTGGCCCGACTTGGTCATGATGACGGTAAAGGCATTGGCTGTAACCATCATGACTACCAGAAAGATCCCCATCACCACAATCAGCTCCGTCAGTGAAAACCCCTTCGTCTTTTTCAGAAATTCGGGATGCATAAGCCTCACCCTACTTCTGCAACGTAATCAGCGATTTGACCATATGCTGTGACGATATGTTTTTGTACTTCCATGCAACTATCACTTCCAATTCCCGAGAGACATCGGAAGCCGCCCTGCTGGTCCTCCGGACATCAAAATACCTGTTGATACCTCTAATCGGAACGGCGCTTCGCGTAACGTCGGTAATTGAGATGGAAGTCTGATTTCGGAACCAGTTCATCTGACGTTCCCCCAGAGCAACAGCCTGCTCACGGAGTTGACTCCTGAGGTTATGTTCCACCGCCACATCTATGGCCTGCAGCAACCCCAGTAGCCCCACCATCATGACAACCATGGCCACCATGACTTCGATGAGAGTGAATCCTCCCTTACCTGATATCGATATCATCCTTGACAATCTCCTTTTTGCATACGCTGCCGCTCTTCAGCTTCCCCATGTTGATCCGGGTCATAGAGACGATGATACTGTCCAGTGCTGCAGGATTATCCGATGGTTCCGTACAGATACTGCCAAGGTTCGAGGTGAGACCATGGGTATCGAAACGTATGGTGGTTACCATTGCATTTGGAGCGATTACCCAGTTGAGCCTCTTGGACGAAATCAACCCGACAGGTTTGTTATCTTTATCCAGTGATGAATAACTGTTGAAGAGCGTGGGGGTCAACGTCGCGGCGCGTACCTTTTTTTTGTACAGTGCACTGAGTCTAAGATCCATGAGCTCAGCATACAGCGCCCGAGTCTGACCTTCGATGGCATACTTACGGGAAATCCGATCGAAATTGAGTGTCCCCATGGCAACAAGAGAGCTCATGATCGCCATGACGGCAATCAGTTCCACAAGTGACAGTCCGTTATGTTTCATCTCATTTTTCCTGGGTATGAAGTATCTTCTTCACCGGCCGGTTCTGGCTCCGATTGACAATGATGGGAGGATCGGCCGGCGGCTTTCCGGACATATGGTTAACGCTGCGCCGATCTAGTTTCTCCGTAAATAGGGGGTTTTCATTATCGGTAAAGTTCTGTTCGGCAAAGGTTCCCGTTGACATCTGGACGATCCCCTTGCCAAAAAGAGCGGATGCCGAAGGTTTAGAGCCGGAATCGAAGTTGATCGCCCAGAGATAGGAACTGCCGCCGAAACTGCAGATATCGGCAGTGGGGGCAAACGAGGTATAAAAGACGACCCCCGTTGTGGATGCAACCGGATTCGTCACGATCCGCTCCGCGCAGTAATTCGGGCAATCATCAGTCAAGGTGCAGGTTGTACCCGTTATGCTGCATTTGTTACTACTGCAGATATTGTTCGTTCGCTCCTCAAGATTTATCTTCCACCCCTTGTCGACGGCGTGCAGTGCTGTTGTCTGGTCCGCAATTCCTGTATCCGCAATGGTCGCGCTGCAACTGCTGTCAATTGCGTTGGAGGCAGTATAGCAGGGCTCCTTGACGGCAAAAATGGATCGCCGGGAATCGCAATCGTCCAGGTCAGCGGTCCTGTCGCTATTGAAATAGAACCGTCCCGTACCCCAGTAGAGCCATAGGTTCTGCTTCTTCCGATCCTGGAGTCGAGATATCGCCACGGTGACCGGACCGATACCGTCCACTACCGGACTCCACGTCCACTCTTTGGGTTCACTGTTCTCCCTGGTCAGGAGCCGGATTACTCCCCCATCGTTCCATTTGCCATTCTTCTCCTTGACATACCCCAGATAGAGAGCGTCATCCTGGTAGAAACCGGTTGACGCCTTATTCCACCGGTCCGTATCGATGGCCGCTCCCTGAAGTGACCCGCCAAAGGCGTTTGGAATTTTCGTGTCCATGACCCGCGCAAGTTTGCCGCTTGCCAGATCGACAATGAATAATTTCAGGCTCTTGTCCGATTTACCCATGAACTGGTGCGTCACGGTATCGATTGGTCCGGTGGGACCCGAGGCGAATACGGCAAACCAGCGTCCATTCAGATCCTTCCCCCCGCAGTTGGGTCTGTTTACGCTCGTACAATCGGCATTTGGCTGACTAACCCTGACAATCGCCGGTCCGCTGGTGGCGAATCCCAGATCCGGATGGCTAAATTCCCAGAGAAGAGTAGGATTCTCCGGGTTGGTAACATCAAGCGCAAAATAGGATGAATATCCGAGGTCGGTAATTTCGTCGCTGGGGACACTTTTCGGTTGCGGGTCACCGCGAGGCGCCGTAACACAGTTCACGTTCGTGCAATCCAGCTCCTTAGGTCGAGTAGCCCCCCCCAGCCCCATTCCCCCGATGATGATCGAGCGCCATGGATTCCTGGCGGCGTCCAAGTTGTTGTTCTTGTCCACAACGACGGGGTATTTAGGACAATCCCAGTAGGAACCGTCGCTGCCGCAGCCTTTGACCGCGCCGATACTGGCGTCAAATACGGTGGGGGTAGTATCCACATAATAGAGGTGGCTGTAGTTGGGATCGGCCAGATACTTTAGATAGGGAAGTGCATGTTTCGGGATAAAGGCCCACTTTTCCTTCCCCATATCAGTCCCGCTGAGTTTCCCTCTCTGGTCCCCCACGGCAGCCACCGTCAGCTTCCCCAGATTAAAAGCATGAAGCATTCCGTCGTTGGCTCCAACGTACACCATCCCCCGGTTGGTGTATTCACGAGACGAGACGAAAGATTCATAGGAAATATCGTTGTAACCCAATGGCGGAGGCAGGTTGTATTTATTAGAGGGGAAAGTCGACATGATTCGAGGAGTAGATGAAACGATATCACCCAACTTCCATACTCCGCTGGTCCCTGCGATGGTCACCGTCCGCGACCGTTGCGAACTGTCAAGATCGGTTCCCAGCAGATACGTGATAATTTTATTAGAGGCAGTGATGTCATCGGCAGTTGGTCTTTCAGCCGAAGCCAGATCCAGATAACTGGTCAAAGCGCCGCCGGCGTCAGTCGGGTCCAGGAGGGTCAATGATGTATTGTCGATCTGGGTATACACTTTCCGGTCGGAGCCATTACGACTCCAGAGGAGTTTGCCCGCTTTCCAGATACTCTTGAGCGCATCGGTTGTCACCGTGCCGCCGTTGCTAAGATTCACCATGGTCTGATTGGTGTTGGTATCGAAGAAGAAGTCGGCAATCTTGTCCCTTTTGAGGTTAAGGGTATGGTCCGCGGCGCCGGAACTGTCGGTGTAGTCCGAGTCTTCGCGGATGGAACTGGACGAGATGAAAGGGTCCAGGTAATACCAAAGGTTATGCAATTCACCGCTCCAGTTTACCGATGTATCATTGTCGAAGAGTTTTTTAGGGTAGAAAAGCGCCTGGAGGATAAGGGCGCTGGTTCCCTCACTGTTTGATAGAATAGAGGCCGCACTCCCCGAGGCCGAACCGATGGCGACCTGGGCGAAGGCTTTGTTCAGTTCTGCTCTGAGCTCATCCGGTGAAGCCGCTGAAAAGAGAGTGGTCCCGCCGTTGGCGGCCGTATTCGCCATGAGGCTCATGGGATCGCAGAGTCCCGGCTGATTGCTGATTTGGGGACCGGAGTAGACTACATAGGTGGAAATCCTCTCACTGGCGTTTTGCGGCATGGTGCTGCTGGGCGGCGCGGTAGTGGTCAAGGTTTTTATGTTTCTATTTTTGGCAACCCATGCAAGATCACTGACGCTCCTGCTTCCCGCATATGGCGGACAACTGTTAACGGTGTCGAATCCATGGACATTGCCGGAGTTATAGCCGGCGGAACCAGGAGAGTACGTCGTGCCACCGACCGTGTAAGGGATTTTAGCTGAATAGAGCGTCGCCAATGCCTCCGATGCCGAATTTTGGTCGGTGGTGGACATGCCGTCGGTAATAAGGAGGACGTTGTTGGGTTGACATCTCATCTGTGAAGGATTCTTGTTGGCGTCATAACTGACGGTGCTGTTAGACGGGAGGAGCTGGTTAAAGTTGGCATTGGTTCTGCTGGGCGCCGGTACTGCCACGTAATTGGGATCATTCCACCGGGCATAATACCCCATGGCGTTGTAAAACGCCTCGGCGTAGGGAGTCCAGGTTGTTGCCTGGATATCATCGATACTCTTGATAAGACCGGAGCTGTGATCCCCCACGGAGGGGACGCAGATTTCCCCGCTGGTACAGTTGCTGCTGTTATCACAGTGCTGGTTTGTGGCGCCCGAGCAGTTACCGGCGCCAATGTAGGAGATAATTTTACCCCCGTCCGCCCTGGCCAGCGGTTCGCACGTTTCTCCCGCCGGGCAATCCGTTGCGGCATAGCAGATCCGCGTCGTCGTTGCCGAACAGCTCTTGACGCAGGGGATCAAGCTGCTCCCGCCGCATTCGGAGCCGGAGCCATTGTTCTGGAACGTCATGACACCCATAGCTATCTTGTCCGCATAGTCGTTGATCACCCCGGTGGGGCTAGTGGCGCTAATTTGTACTTTCAAGGTTCCCATGAGGGTAGTATTCATAAGTCCCAGCTCCATGATGAAGCCGGGGGCGCTCTGGCCACTGGTGGCAAGGGCGGTAAAGGAAGGGTCCATGACCGGATTGCTGGTGACGTTTACCTGACAATAATCCTGCATCCTAGTCACGGCGCAAGAGTCGTTGAAGGTTTGCGACACGCTGTTGTAACAAGCTCCCAGATAACCGGTTTTAGCTGCTCCGCTGCTGTCCTGGTAGGTCAGGACACTGGAGCAGATTCCCGCCGCCGCATTCGGGTCGATAATGGCGGATGGCAGGAGGCTCGCATAGATCGCCTTGCATTCGATCTCCAGCGAATTCAGGTTGGTGCTGTACCCCTGGGCGCCCCCCGTCATCCCCTGATAACAATCATGGAGAATATGGTTCCAGACGGAGGTCGCATTGAGCGTTCCGTTCCCCGCTCCGACACAAGCCTTGGTGGCGTTCTGGAAGGGCCCCAACGCCACGGAATTTATGTTAAGCCAGTAGTTCATGGCGGTGAGACAGTCGCCGCTGTCATAGGTTCCGGCATAGATCCCGATATAGCTCTGGCCATATTCGGTGGCTTGGCTCTGGGTCGAGCCGATACTCCCCGGAGTCCCTCCCCAGATGGCGAAGGTCAGAGCTGCTCCCGGCGCCTCCTTGATGAACTTTCTGCCGGAGCACCCCCGTGATTCCCCCACCAGAGCATTGTTGGCGGGGTCAAACTTGCCGCCGGTGAGGATCTTTTTCTCGAGATCAAACTTGGAGGTGGTGAGCCAATTCAGGAAATTACCGCTGGCCACGAAGGTTGCCACCGCTGCCGGACTCCCCGAGCTTGTTACGCAGAGGTACCGGGGAGAGCCTGCCGAATAGGTGCAAGATGCGGGCATGGTCGCGTTGCCGGTGAACTTATCTCCCGAGAAATCATAACTGTAGCTTTCACCGGCAATGAAGTACCCGGCATAGGTTGTCCCACTGGCGTAGCTGCTGTCATAACATACGTGGGGGACGTTGCATTTGTTGTTGCAGCCATCTCCGGCAACTCCGTGGGATTGGGGCGGTTGACAATCAGCATCCTTGCTGCAGAACGTCGGCGTGAAATCGGATGTGACGGTTTTCGAGTATTTGCAGGTAAATGAAGAGTTTTTTTTGCCGTTATCACAGGTGTCATTCGGGGTGATCGTCCTGCAGTCGGCATCAGTGAGGCACGCCGCCGCTGAGGTTGTCGTTGTCGTCACGCCGCTGGCGTTACAGGTGGCGGCGCCGGAGCAGGTCGTACCGGCGCGACAGGCCACCGTCGTGTTATTACCGCAGTAGAGGTTGGTGGTATCGGTCCAAGCCAGATCATACATACTTCCCGAGTTGTCGATCATGAGGAGGAGATTGGGTAGTGGAGGGGTCCTGATAAAAGCTGGGGTAATGCAGTAATCATTCATCGACGCACCCCACACCGGGATGCTGAAAAGCAGCGAGGCAACTATAATCATGAGAAATGGCGATACGTATATGCGCCTGAGACAGGGTGTTGTCGACATTGCTATGCCTCCTGCCGGATAGATCCGAGATCGGTTGAATGCCGCTACGAAGGTGCAAGAACAGAGTGTAGAAATTACGATATAATATTTTAATACATACTATACCCGTTAGCATTGTTTATCAATGCACGGCAAGCATCTTTTGATCAGAACCACCATTCATGTGGCGAAATCAAAAGAACTCTGCGACGGAACTGGCTGATTCCACGGGGAGTAACGGAAGACGAGCGGTGACTGAAAACCAGAAGATATGAAGCAGGGGATGGATAAAACGGAGAGCTACGGGTACGGAGGTGCGGGATGAACCACTAACGATCTACCGCTCCCACTCCACCAGCAACGCGGCGGGGATCAGTGTGTCCAACTGGGCAGTGGCTTTACCGGTGAGGAGTTCCGTGAATTCGGCAATGAGGAGTGTCTCTTTGAGAAACTGTTCCTGAAAGGCGCCACGCAGGCCGACAAGGTTGTGCGGTTTCTGGTCGGGAAAATTGAGGGAACAGAAGGAATCATCCATGACCTCGCCGGTGAGATCAACCAGCGGCAGGCCGTGCAGGCGACAGGTCATCGGACGGAAATCGTAGAGGGTGCAGCGGCCGTTGTCGTCCAGGAGAACACAGGGGGTCTCGTCCTCCTCGGGCATGATCTGGTCCCACTCCTCCGGGGGGCGGACATTGAGCAGGTAGGGTGGGACAAATTCCGGCCAGAACGTCCGGATTCCCTCTATTCGTGCCTTGCCCTTCCGGAGGATTTCCGTTCGAAGGGTCTCCGGGAGAAGGTGGAAGCCGCTCCTGAGTGAAGCGGCATCCAGCAGTGTGATATCGAAGAGGCCGCGGCAACAGGAGGAGCAACCACCGGCGCAGGCGATCTGGTCCGGATAACGGGCAGCAGAGTCGGCAAACCAGCGATCCACCTCACCCAGGAGCTCACGGTACCGTTGGAGAACCTCCTCCATGGTGGGGATCGAATTCCTCAGGAGACCAGTTCACTCTTCGTAAAGAGAGACCGGAGCCAGTATCCTTCTTTTTCGATATTCTCTCTTCCCCCTTCTTCGCGATCCACCAGGGTTACGATCCCCAAAACCACCAGTCCCTCTTCTTCGGCCCGACGAACCGCCTTCATGGAAGAACCGCCGGTGGTAACCACGTCCTCCACGATGACAACCTTCGTGCCGGGGGGAAGATTCTTTCTCCCTTCCAGCCACTGGCCGGTACCATGCCCTTTGGGTTCTTTCCGAATGATGAAGGCGTGGAGATGGGCGCCGTCCAGGTGCGCCGCGATGGAGGTTGCCGTGGCGATGGGATCGGCTCCCAGCGTAATCCCCCCCACTGCTTCGACTCCAGCCACGTCCTTGATAGCATCATAAAAGAGTTTCCCCACCAGGAAACCTCCCCGGGCATGAAGCGTGGTCTGTTTTCCGTCGAAGTAGAAATCGCTCTCCCTGCCGGAAGCCAGGGTGACCTTTCGTTTTTCATAAGATAGCGCAGTAATGATCTCTTTGAGTTGCTCTCTCTCTGTCATCATAATTCCTCCTTGAATAACCCCAGTTGCGGTTTGGGATCGGTCCCCATATTGGGAAATTTGACGGGGTATCCCCCGGAAAAACAGGCACGACAGTACTCGGTGTTGTTCTGCCCCACCGAGCTGAGCAGCCCTTCCTGGGAAAGGTAGCCGAGGGAATCCGCCGTGATGTAACGTCTGATCTCTTCGATGGTGTGGGACGACGAAATCAGTTCCTTCCGGGTGGGTGTGTCGATGCCATAGTAACAGGGGTAACTTGTGGGGGGAGACGAGATCCTCATGTGGACCTCACTGGCCCCGGCGTTGCGCACCATTTTGACGATCTTGCGCGAGGTGGTACCCCGGACGATGGAATCGTCTATGACCACCACCCGTTTCCCCTTGAGGAGCTCCCGCACGGGATTGAGCTTGATCTTGACTCCGAAGTGCCGGATGGACTGCTGCGGTTCGATGAAGGTTCTCCCCACGTAGTGGTTTCGAATGAGTCCCATCTCGAAGTTGATACCCGATTCCTCGGCAAAGCCCATGGCCGCGGGAACCCCCGAGTCCGGCACGGGGATGACCACGTCGGCATCGATACCATGTTCTCGTGCAAGTTGCCGACCCAACTCCTTGCGCACAAGGTAAACGTTTTTACCGAAGATGAACGAATCAGGGCGGGCAAAATAGATATATTCAAAGATGCAGGGGGTCGGGACAATTTTTTTAAAGGGAAAGTAGGACTTCATCCCTTGCTTGTCGATGACCACCATCTCCCCCGGCTCGATCTCCCGGATGAACTCCGCCTCAATGAGATCCAGGGCGCAGGTCTCCGAGGCGACCACATAGGACGACCCCAACCGCCCAAGGCAGAGCGGACGGAAACCGTTGGGATCGCGCACCGCAATCATCCGGCTTTCAGTAAGAAAAAGGAGGCTGTAGGCCCCCTGAATCCTTTTGAGGGATTCGACGATCCGATCCTCCAGCGCGCCGGCCTTGCTGGTGGCAAGGAGATGAACGATGATTTCGGTATCCATGGTGGTCTGGAAGATGGAGCCCCAGGCCTCCAGTTCGTCCTTGATGATCCGGGCGTTGGTGATATTACCGTTGTGCGCCACGGCAATGGAACCGCGGGAGTAATCCACCATGATCGGCTGGATGTTCTTGCTTACCGAAGCGCCGGCAGTGGAGTACCGGACATGGCCAATGGCGGAACTGCCGGGAAGGGACTTGAAAACCTCCTGGTTACCGAAGACATCGGCCACCAGCCCCATGCTCTTGTGGGCGTACAGTGTCTGGCCGTCGGAGGAGACGATACCGCAGCTCTCCTGACCACGGTGCTGCAGGGCATACAGCCCCAGGTAGGTGAGGTTGGACGCCTCGGGGTGATTGTGAACGCCGAAGATGCCGCACTCTTCGTGGGGGCGATACAGATCCATGGTTTCTCCTAGAAAAAACAGTTCAACGAAGATTCTTCCTCACATACTCCGCCGCGTTCCGGAACAGGATAAGCCCGTCCCCCTCTTCCGGCAGTGACTCGCGGGTCCAGCGGGGGTGCTGGGTGTAATGGACAAATGCCTCGGGATGCGGCATCAGCCCCATAAGACGGCCGGTGGGATCACAGATCCCGGCGATGGCATTCTGGGAACCGTTGGGGTTCAGGGGAAACTCCATGGAGGATTCACGGTAATCTGGAGTGGAGTAGGTAAGCACCGCCAACCGTCCGTCCAGTATCCGCTCCAGCGTTTCCGGGGAATCGGTGACAAACTTCCCCTCTCCATGGCGCACCGGAAGGTAGAGCCCCGCAACCCCCTTCGTATAAACGGAGGGAGAAGCCGGATCGACCTTAAGCCAGGTCCAGCGGTCCTGAAAACGCCCGGAATCGTTATGGGTCAGGGTTACGGTCTGGTTCAGTTCCCCTCCCTCCATTCCCGGGAGCATTCCCATCTTGACCATGAGCTGGAAACCGTTACAGACGCCCAGGATCAACTTCCCGTCCCGAATGAACCGGGTAAACTGTTCCACCAGCTTTTCGCCGTTTCCCGCGACGACGGCATTCTTCAAACGGTTTGCCTGGGCTTTGGCGCTCCCCAGATCATCGCCGTCCAGAAAACCACCGGTCAGGTTGAGAAAGTGAAAATCGTCCAGCCGAATCTCGCCGGAGAGAATTTCGGCAAGATGGGCGATGACCACCTCGTCGAATCCTCCCAACCGGCAGGCATGGGCCGCTTCCGTCTCACAGTTGGTGCCGTTGCCGGTTATTACGATTGCGCGTGTTTTTGCCATCTTTTTCATGCTCCCTCACAACTCCCGCAGCGTTGCTTGCCAGGCTTCCTTCAGATCCGCCAAACCGGCGGCAACGACAACGTTACCGTTTAGTCCGTTGACGACCAGTTCCGGAGCCTCCGTCACCGTCCCGATGGCTGAGAAGCCGGTATCGGCCATATATGTCTGGAATTCGGCGCTTCTCTCCGGACGGACCGTGACCAGAAGTCGGGATGCCGATTCACTGAAAAGAAGCGTGGCATCATTCTTTTCTGCGGTATCCCCACACCAGAGCAGCTCCGACAGAAGAAGGTTCATGCCGTAACCTCCGGCAAAGGCGGACTCGGCCGCGGCCACGGCCAGCCCCCCATCGGAGAGGTCGTGGCACGACGCCACGGTCCCGGCCTGGAGTGCCCTGCCGTAGGCACGATAGCGGAGATACGCGGCTGACGTATCCACCACGGGAACCCCGTTACCCACTCCGCCGTGAAGGGCGAAGTATTCCGATCCTCCCAGTTCCGCACCGGTGGCGCCCAGAAGATAGACGATGTCTCCCGGACGTTTCACATCCATGGTGACGGCCCTCCGGGCATCTTCAATCTTGCCGATGACCGAGAAAAGGAGCGTGGGGGGGATGGAGATCTTGACTCCCCCATCGTAGAAGTCGTTCTTCATGGAGTCTTTGCCCGAGACCAGCGGCAGGTTGTAGGCAAGACAGACGTCGTACAGTGCCTGGTTGGAACGGACAAGCTGGGCCATCTTGTAGGGGCCGTCCGGTGTTTTTTCAGAGAGAACCGGATCGCACCAGCAGAAGTTGTCCAGCCCGGCCACCAGTTCCAGAGAGCCCCCCACGGCAACGTAGTTGCGCAGGGCTTCATCAATGGCGTTGGCAGTCATATGGTAGGTATCGATATCAGAATAACGGGGACAGATACCGTGGGCTACCGCCACCCCCTCGAAGGAGTCCAGGAGCGGACGGACGACTGCCGCATCGGATGGACCGTCGTTGGCCACGCCGGTGAACGGTTTCACCACCGAGCCACCCTGCACCTCATGATCGTAGCGACGTACAACCGACTCCTTGGAGCAGATATTCAGCGCGCCCAGGAGTTTCAGCAGATCCTCCGTATAACTACCCTTTACCTCAACCTCAACCTCGGAGTTTACGGGCGGCGTCCACTTGGCCGGGAGTTGCAGTGGGGGGAGCCCCTCATGCATGAACGAGACGGGGAGCCATGCCACGGTCTCCTCCCCATGGAGGATATGGAAGACCCCCGAATCGGTAAATTCCCCCAGCACCGTGGCCTCCACACCGAACCGTTTCGCCATGGCAAGGAATTCGTTTATCTGCTCCGGTGGCACCGCCAGGGACATCCGCTCCTGAGCTTCGGAAATGAGGATTTCCCATGGTTTGAGGCCGGGGTATTTCAGGGGCGCCAGAGCAAGGTCCATGCGACAGCCACCCACCTCGCCGCACATCTCACCTATGGAGGAGGAGAGCCCGCCGGCGCCGTTGTCGGTGATGAACCGGTAGAGCCCCTTGTCCCGGGCGCGAATAAGAAAGTCGAACATTCTCTTCTGGGTGATGGGGTCACCGATCTGCACCGCCGTCACCGGAGAGTTTTCGTTAAGCTCCTCGGAGGAGAAGGTGGCGCCGTGGATGCCGTCCTTGCCGATACGTCCCCCGGTCATGACGATAAGGTCACCCGGCAGGATGGATTTTTCATGACTGGGCTGCTCGTTGATCCGGGCGGGCATGAACCCTGCTGTACCGCAAAAGACCAGCGGCTTACCGCTGAAGCGGTCGTCGAAGACGAGAGAGCCGTTCACCGTAGGGATGCCGCTCTTGTTGCCGCCATGCTCAACCCCTTCCACCACCCCTTCGTAAATCCGGCGGGGATGCAGAAGCCGTGAAGGGAGTGGTTTTGCGTAAAACGGATCGGCGAAACAGAAAACGTCGGTATTGAAGATCAGCCTCGCCCCCATGCCGGTGCCGAAGGGGTCACGGTTAACCCCCACAATGCCGGTAAGCGCTCCGCCGTAGGGGTCCAGGGCCGAGGGGGAATTGTGCGTCTCCACCTTGAAGACCAGGGACCAGTCGTCGTTGAACCTGATTACCCCCGCATTGTCCTTGAAGACCGAGAGACAGAAATCACGTTCTCCCAGCTTCTCCCGGACATCCTTCGTCGTCTGTTGGATGAACGATTTAAAGAGAGATTTGATCTCCTGGCGGTTTCCCTCTGCGTCCTCGTACTGCACGGTTCCGGAAAATATTTTATGTTTACAATGCTCCGACCAGGTCTGGGCCAGGCACTCCAGCTCCACATCCGTGGGGGCATGACCAAGACCCACTCCTGCCCGCTGGGTCCGGACCAGAGAAGAACGGTAATGGGCCTGGATGATCAGCATCTCCTCCAGGGTCAGGGCCAGCACCCCTTCCCTGCTGATCCGAAGCAACTCCTCGTCGGAAACCTCCAGATCAATTTCCTGTACGGGCGAACGGCCGTTCGCCCCTACGGTCTCGGCGACCCTGGGAACGACCGCCGGGAAACCACCCTGCCGGTGGAACTCATCGCCGGAGAGGATGGTGAAACGCTGGATAAGGGGATTGCAGAGCAGACCGGTGGCGATCCGCTCCACGTCGGTACGGGCGAGTTCTCCCGAGATCAGGTACTGCACCGCGGTATAGACCGCCTCTCCCGGCTGAAAACTCCTCCCGGTGAGGTATTCTATCGCCTCGCGAGCCGTCCGTCCCACATTGTCCGTAACCCCCGGACGAAACCCCACCTCCACCCCCCAATCAAAAGCAGCAGCAATGGGTTTGTCGATGCTCCGCTCCTGAATGACCGGATCAGAGAGCGGGCCGGCGGCGGCAGAATCCAGCTCCTCCCCGGTGAGAGCCGCATCCACGGTATAGACATCGATGGTTCGAACCTCCGCCACCGGTAGTCGGAGAAACTCCTCAATCTCACGCTTTACGCGCAGGCCGCGGGCATCCCGGACGTTACGCTTCAGGGCTATTTCCACACGATTCGTCATCGTCTCAATCCTTTTCCATGATCACCGTCCGGATGGGGAACGGAATTTCGACTCCCCGCTCCCGGAACCGCTTGATGATGAGTGAGTTGACCTGGTCGGTCACACTGAAAAGCTCCGCATACTCGGCCACCCAGAAAAAGAGGGTCATACTGAGGGAACTCTCCCCGAAGGAGGCAAAATAAGAGTCAGGAGGGGGATCGTCCAGTACTTCTTCCACCTCGCGGGCCGCCTCCACGAGGAGCTGCTTCACCTGTTCCACGTCGCTGCCGTAGCCAACCCCCACGTTGATCCTCCCCCTGATCCGGAAATCGGGAAAGGCCTGGTTGACCACCATGGTGTTGCAGAGGTCCGAGTTGGGTATAACCAGAAGCATATTGTCCAGGGTCTTGATCCTGGTGCTCCGGAGTCCGATATCCGCCACGTCTCCGATCTGACCTCCCGCCAGCTGAATCCGGTCACCGATCCGGAAGGGGCGGTCCAGTATGAGGGTAAATCCGGAAATCACCTGGGCCAGGGTATCCTTCGCCGCCATGCCGATGGCCAGGGAGCCGATTCCCAGAGCAGTGACGAAGGAGAGGATATCATAGTTGAAGTGCTTCAGCGTGATCATCAGGGCGGTGATGATCAGAAACAGGGTCCCCAGCTTCTCCGCCAGAGGGGCCAACTGCCGATCCACCCCTTCATGACCTACCTCCGCCATCCTGCCGGCATACCACTCCAGCAATTCGTGAAGAGAGCGGTACGCTATATTGGTGCAGATGACAATATTGACGATGAAGAGGAACCCGACGGCCACCGGAGTGACCTTGTCCGGAAGCGGCAGTACCCGAACCGCCAGGAACAACCCCGCGGTGAGCACCAGCAGTGAAACGGGTGGAGTGATCCTGCTCAGCACCCGGTCATCCAGATCGGTTTTGGTAACGGCCGTGAACCGGGGTCCCCAGACCGTAAGTATATATTTAACCACCTGGGAGAGTACCCAGAACAGGGCTATGATGAGGAGCGCCAGCAGCCCCTCCTTGAGCCAGAGGAGGAGTGTGCTCTCCCCTTCCTGCACCAGGAACAGGTTGAAAAATCTAGACACCGAAGACCCTGCCAAAGATGGTCCCCACATGCTTGAGATGATAGTTAAGATCGAAGGACTCGCGAATCTTCACCTCCCCCAGCGCTCCCACCACCTCCTGGTCGGCCAGGAGCTCCGTCTGGAAATCCTTTCCTTGGTCCCAGACCTTCATGGCGTTCTTCTGGACCAACCGGTAGGCGTCTTCCCGGGAGACCCCCGATTGGGTCAGATCCAGGAGAATCTTCTGGGAGAATACCAGTCCCTTCATCTGATTAAGGTTGCGCAGCATATTCTCTGGGTAGACGACCAGATTCCTGATCAGGCCGTTCAGGCGGCGGAGGGAGAAGTCCAGGGCCACCGTGGCATCCGGTGCGATGTATCGCTCCACTGAAGAGTGGGAGATGTCGCGCTCATGCCAGAGTGCGACGTTCTCCAGAGCAGGGATGCAGAAGGAACGGATATAGCGGGCCTGACCGGTAAGATTCTCCGAGAGGATCGGGTTGCGCTTGTGGGGCATGGCCGACGATCCTTTTTGCCCTTTGCTGAAGAACTCTTCGACTTCCAGCACCTCGGTCCGCTGCAGGTGCCGGATCTCCACAACGATCCGCTCCATGGAGGAGGCGATGATGGCAAGAGTACAGAAATATTCGGCGTGGCGGTCCCGGGGGATGACCTGGGTGGAGACCGGTTCGGGCACCAGTCCCATCTTCCGGCAGACATACTCTTCCACATAGGGATCGATATTGGCGAAGGTCCCCACCGCCCCGGAGATGGCGCCGGTGGCGATAGTTACTCGGGCCGCGGCCAGCCTCCTCCGGTTGCGTTCCATCTCGGCATACCAGGACGCGAGTTTGAGACCGAAGGTTACCGGTTCGGCATGAATGCCGTGAGAACGACCGATGCAGACCGTATCCTTATGCTCCAGAGCCCTGACCTTGAGGGATTCCAGGAGCATATCCAGGTCTGCCAGCAGTTCGTCGGCTGCCTGGGTCAACTGCACGGAGAGGCAGGTATCCAGTACATCGGATGAGGTCATCCCCTGGTGGATGAAACGGGCCTCGGGACCCACATACTCGGCCACGGAGGTGAGAAAGGCAATGACATCATGCTTCACCTCGGCCTCAATGACGTCAATACGGGCGATGTCGAAATTTCCCTTCTCCCGGATGATCGGCACAACCTCTTTGGGGATAACCCCCAACTCGGCCTGTGCTTCGCAGGCCAGGGTTTCGATCTCCAACCAGATACGGAAGCGGTTTTCCGGCTCCCAGATGTTCGCCATCTCCTGGCGGGTATAGCGTGGAATCATAAAAAATCTCCGGTCTAGGTTCTAGGTTCAAGGTTCGGGGTTCAAGGTTCTAAGTTCTAGGTTCTGGGTTCGGGGTTCTACTTTCAAGGTTCGGTGCTCAGGGGTCACGGTTTGAACATTGAAGCTGGAACCCGGATTTTAAAACAACGCCGTTGTCGTATGCTGGCTCCCCACGGCCACGCGAGGTGAACAACTGGTGACACCGTCCAGGAGGTTACGCGCCTCCCCCAGAGCAAGATCAGGGTGGTTGTTCACCTCCGATAGATGGGCCAAAAAGAGAGACTCCAGCCCTTCGTGGAGCAATTCAGACAAAAGCATGCGGGATTCGACATTGGAAAGATGACCATGACGGGATTTGATCCGCTGTTTGAGATGCCAGGGATAGGGCCCGTTCAACAACATCTCCTCGTCATGGTTGAATTCCAGCACCAGAGAACGGCAACGCTTCAGTTTATCCTGAACAAGACGGGTCGCCACCCCGAGATCGGTGGCACAGCCCGCAATCCCCTCGCGACTTTCCAGGGTAAAACCGACGGGGTCAACAGTATCATGGGTTATGGGGAACGGGTCTATGAGAAGGTCACGAAAGGTAAAGGAGTGTCCCGCCTCGAACTCCATGATCTCGCACTTTTTCAGCAGGGGCTCAATCTGCCGTGCCGTGGGATAACTAACCACCACCGGAATCTTCAGCCGCCGAGCCAGGGTTCCCACACTCCGGATATGGTCAGTATGCTCGTGGGTCACCAGGATGGCGTTGAGAGTTTCCGGATCCACCCCCACCGCGGCAAGACGTGTCGTTAGTTCCTTGGCGGAAAGTCCGGCATCGATGAGGAGACGGGTATCACCCGACTCCAGATAGACCGAATTCCCCTTACTCCCGCTTGCCAAAAGGCAGACCCGCACCAACCCCTCCATTATGTGAGGTAGAATCCGTAGTGGCGTTATTGCCGGTGAAACAATCCTCCCTTTATAACAGGAATAGCGAGGTGGGTTCAAGGATAATCAGATGCTCCCCGCCATCTTCTGTTCCCAGGCCCAGGCGGTACGAATGATGTATTCCAGGTCGTCATGTTCCGGCTTCCACCCCAGAAGTTGCTGGATGAGGGAACTGTCAGCAACCAGAGCCGGAGGGTCACCGTCCCGACGATCTTCCTCGGTTACGGTGAAATCGACACCGGTGATCTTCTTTGCCAGATCCACCACCTCCCGCACCGAATAGCCCCGGCCGTAGCCGCAGTTTAAAATAGCGCTTTCCCCTCCGGCAAGGAGGCTTTTCAACGCCAGGACGTGAGCCGAAGCAAGGTCATCAACGTGAATATAGTCCCTGACGCAGGTACCGTCAGGGGTATCGTAGTCGGTCCCGAAGAGTTGAAGTTCGGGATAGCTCCCTGCAGCAGTTTTCAACGCCCGGGTGATAAGATGGGTGGGGTTTTTGTACGCCTGACCGATCCGGTTGCCGCCGTCAGCGCCGGCAACATTGAAGTAACGAAGGGCCACATACCGGAAAAGCGGGTTCGCCACAGCCAGGTCACGGAGGAGAAGTTCGGTCATCATCTTGGAGGTGCCGTAGGGATTGATGGGGAGGAGCGGTGACTGTTCGTCCACCGGAATGACCTCCGGAATGCCGTAGACAGCCGCCGTAGAGGAAAAGATGAACCGGTTCACCCCGTGGGCCTGAAGTGCTTCCAGCAGATTCAGTGTCGTGGCGGTGTTGTTTCGATAATACTTCAGCGGTTCGGCCACGCTCTCGGAAACAACGATGGAAGCGGCGAAATGGATGACCGCGTCCGGTCTGAACTCCATCAGCAGCCGGTCAAGGGCCGACCGGTCAGCAAGTTCCCCCTGAACCAGCCGCCCGGCAAGGACGGCCCACTGGTTCCCCGTGGAGAGATTGTCGTAGACCAGCAGTTCGTACCCTTCTTCCCCCAATGCCTTCACCACATGGCTGCCGATATATCCGGCGCCGCCGGTCACTAGTATCTTTTTCATATATCCTCTATATTCCGTGTTTTTTCATCAAGTCGTACAGAGTCGGGCGGCTGACACCGAGGATCTCCGCCGCCTTGGCGATATTTCCACCCTGGGTACGGATCGCAGAGAGGATCATTTCCCGCTCCAGAGCTTCCCGAGCATCCTTAAGTGTTCCCAATTCCAGCGTCTCCGAGGGAGGGGGGAGAACCGGCAGGGAAGCGAAACCAAGATCATCCGCTTCCACATGGTGTCCGGTGACCATCAGTACGGCGCGCTGGACCTTGTTTTCCAGTTCACGGACGTTACCGGGCCAGGAATAGGAGGTTATATACTGTTCCGCCTCCGGACTGTACCCCCGAACCTTCTTGTTGCATTCTGCGGAAAACTTGCGAAGAAACAGGTTTGCCAGGAGGAGGATATCTTCACCGCGGGACCTCAAGGGGGGAAGATCGATGGTAACAACCCCGATGCGGTAGTAGAGATCCTCCCGGAACCGTCCATCCTCCATGGCCTTGGAAATGTCGATGTTGGTGGCGGCAATGATCCGCACATCCACCGAAATATCTTCTCGTCCCCCCACCCTTTGCAGCTTCTTTTCCTGAAGAAAACGGAGGAGCTTTACCTGCAGCACTCCGGGAATTTCGCCGATTTCGTCCAGAAAAAGCGTCCCCTTGTTGGCATACTCCACCTTGCCCAGCACCCGCACATGGGCGCCGGTAAAGGAGCCCTTTTCATGGCCGAAGAGTTCCGACTCTAGGAGGGTATCGGGAATGGCGCCGCAGTTTATGGCGATGAACGGGGCATTTTTCCGGAGACTCATGTCGTGAATGGCCCGGGCCACAAGTTCTTTTCCGGTACCGCTTTCTCCCGATACCATGACCGAAACGTCGGACTGCGCCACCTTACGGATCGTTGTAAAGACCTGCTGCATGACCTGGCACTGGCCGATGATACCGTTATTTTCGCCCGCGCTCTCCATGAGGGTGCTCTGGAGTCGGCGATTTTCGTCCTCAAGGGTCTGCAGGTGGAAAGCCCTGCTGATGATGACCTTAAGCTCGTCCAGATCCACCGGTTTTGTGTAATGATCGTAAGCCCCCATCTGGACTGCCTTGAGGGCGTTCTCCCGGCCGTCATTTCCGGTTATGACGATGATCTTGGTCGTCGGTGCGATCTGAAGCATCTCACGGAGACAGCGAAACCCCTCCTCTGTCCCTTCCTCGTCGGGTGGAAGTCCCAGGTCCAGCGTCACGACCAGCGGCTGATGTCTGCGGAAGAGCGTCAGCGCTTCCGTGCCGTCCGCTGCCAGGAGGACAGTGTAATCCCTCCCCAGTCCCCACTTGAGCTGTTTGCGAATGTCTTCAATATCGTCAACAATCAGTATTTTATTCAGGGTGTCACCCTTATCCATCATTATCCCTCCTGTTCCTGCGCGGTGTGGGTTCATCAAGGTAGCGGCAACCAGACGGTAAAGGCTGTCCCTTTTCCCTGATTGCTGGTTACCTCAATCCGTCCCTGATGACTCTCCACGATCTGTTTGCACTGGTAGAGTCCAATGCCGAGGCCGCTTTTTTTAGTTGTTTGAAAGGGGGTGAAGAGTTTCCTCCGGAGGAATTCGTCGTCGATGCCGCATCCTCCGTCGATAACGGTGACGTAGGGGAATTCCGTCAACCCGACCTCCACCGAGACGGGACCCTTCCCGTCGGTGGCTTCCACGGCGTTGAGAATCAGATTCAGGAATACCTTCTGGATTTCCTGGCGGTCCACAATAACGGAAACCGACATCCCGAAGATCGTGACTTCGCATCGTTTTACCAATGCCACGGTCTCCTTGACCAGGTGCATCAGATCGGTTTTTACCCGGGGAAGCCCTTTCTTGTCGGGTATCGTGTTCAAACGGGAAATAAGTGTGTTCATCTTGCTGACCGTGTTCCCCAGGGTCTCCAGCATATCCTGCTGGAATTCGGCGTCGGAAATATAGGTACGTGCATTATCCAGGGTCAGACTGATGGTATAGACAAGGTTTTTGAGATCGTGAATGATGAACGCTGCAATCCTTCCCAGGGCTTCCATCTCCTTGGCCAGCGCCAGTTCGTCGGTGAGCCGCATATTGAGAAGGGCGGAGGAGGCCTGTTGCGCCAGGGTCTGCATCAGGTCGTAATCTTCGTAGGTATATACTTCGCTGGAGTTTATCTGCGTCCCCAGCATGATGAAACCATCCAGGTGATTATTACTCACCAGGGGAATCAGAAAACGGAGTCCCTTTGAGCGAAACCACCCCTCCAGCTGTGGAGTCGCCACACCTTCACCTTCCAGCAGGCAGACAACTTTTCGCTCGTCAGACAGTTTCATTACCAAAGAATCACCGGCGGCAAAGGAAACCGTGGCGACGTCCAGCTCAATGGAGGCGGCATGGAAGTAGTTTTTCTTTTCCACATCGCAGAGGAAGAGAGCCGCACTTCCCATGCCGAAGGTGTCACCGTAGACGGAAAGAATGGCCATCAACACTTCCTGGTTACTATGCGCCGAAGAGATCCGTTCAGTGAATTCCAGCCATTGGCTTCGGTAATCATGTTTGTTCTTGTAGAAGTTACGGGTGAGGAACAGGATCAGCTTCCGCTTGGCCTTGTCGGAGAGGATAAAAAGAAATAGTCCGACGGCGGCAAGGAAGGAAACCATGACCAGCGCCGATCGCTGGAATGACTCTCCGAAATACTGTAGACCTTCACCCATGAGACCGATAAATATGAGGTAAATGCCAATGGCCAGAAGGACGAAGGAGTGATAAGCCATCTGTCGCGAGAGGACGACCTTGACACCGGTGCCGCCCCGCATATGAGAGTAGGCGATAAGCACCACCGCCACGATGGTGGCCAGAGACCTGACCGGAACCAGATGCATATCCAGGGTCCGATAAAGCAATCCCTGGCTGTAGTAAAAAATAAGAATGGCCAGCAGTCCGCCGGTACCCACGACTTCCAATCGGATCTTCCAGCGAGAAACCGAGGACGCGCCAGTGAGGGTTGCTTCGAGATTAATCAGCGCGATGACCAGGGTTATCATGATCCCCAGATAAAAATAGAAGCCGGTGGTCGTGAGGAACAGCATCTGCTCGGTATGGAAATCGGGGGAATAGAAAAAACGGCTTACGGGAAGATAGAGAGCAACACCCATAAGGGAAAACGTCAGGGGAAAGATGATCTTCTGTACAAGGGGAACTGCGGAAAGCTGTCGTTCACGGGAAAAGACCAGACTGTAAAAAAGCCAGGCAGGAGCCAAACAGGACTCGGCAAAGAGGGCGAGCTGCTTCCAGAGATACAGGTTTTTCGGGAAATAGTGCGCGCAGAAATCAGCCCCTTCCAGGGTAGCGGTAATGAGCAGGGCCACGAACAACACGTTGCTGGCAAGGGAGCGGTCCTTGCGCAGCAGCGCACCCAGGGGCCAGGCCAGAGCGAGAGAAATAGCAGTTATGGTAAGAAAGGATGCAAGCATGTGGAAAACACTCGGTATCAGCTATGGTTGGCCGCTAATTTACCGGCGGCGACGGCCACCGTGTGGATTCTTCCCGCTGTTGTGCTCCCCGGGTTTATCCCTGCCAAGGGGGCGAGGATGAATTCCGGACAACGGACGATACCGCCCCTCCCCCTTTCCTGCCGACTCCTGGTGAGACCATTCTCCGGCGGCACCTTCAGGAGCAAATTCGATTCGACGGAGTTCCAGGTTTACGGAACTTACCCGTACTCGTACCGGATCACCAATCCGGAAGCGGAGGCCGGTACGACTTCCCACCAGAAGATGCTCTTTCTCAAGGTAGTGGTAATAGTCGTTTCTCATGAGCGCAACAGGAACCATCCCCTCGACAAAATATTCCACCAATTCCACAAAGAAACCGAACTGGGCCACGCCGGTGATGATGCCGTCATACTCTTCACCCAACCGTGACTGCATGAACTGCGCCTTCCTGAGGCTTACGACCTCCCGCTCCGCCTCCATGGCCACCCGCTCGCGACGGCTGGTGTGGTCGGCACTTTCGGGGAGCTCCCGCACCAGCTGCTGAAGCTGCTCAGGGGAGGGGTCTCCCGACAGAGCGAGCCGGAGATTCCGATGAACCACAAGATCGGGATAACGCCGAATGGGAGAGGTGAAATGGGTGTAACAGGGGGAGGCCAGTCCGAAATGCCCGATCTGTTCAGTGCTGTAACGGGCCTGTTTCATGCAGCGGAGCAGCACTTCATTGATCATCCGCTCCTCCGGCTTCCCGGAAACACCGTCCAGAAGTTGCTGGAGGTCAGCTGCCGACAGAGTTCCTGCAACCCCTCCCGGAAGCCGATAGCCCAGGTTATGGACAAACTCTCGGAATTCCTGAATCTTTCCTTGATCAGGGGGTTCATGAATCCGGAAGAGAGAGGGGATATTCCGGTGAAGAATGGCCGCAGCCACCGCTTCATTGGCGGCAAGCATAAACTCTTCGATGATCCAGTGAGCGAGAAGACGCTTTGAACGAACGATATCTTCAATCTCTCCCTGGAGGTTCATGATGATCTCCGGTTCCGGAAGGTCAAAATCGAGGCTCCCCCGGCGGCGACGAAGGGCCGTCAGACGAAGCGCCAACTCTTTCATGAGCATCAGATCCGGAACCAGAGTGTGGTGTTCACGGAACAGCTCCGGGTCGCCCGTCACGACGATTTTTTCCACGACGTTATAGGTGAGTCGGGCGGCGCTCCGGATGACGGAGGGGTAGAAGCTGCTGTCCAGCAGCTCCCCCCCCGGGCCAAAGAGGAGCTCCGCCGTCAGAGTCAGACGCTCCTGTCCGGGGACAAGGGAACAAATTCCGTTGGAAAGCTCCTCGGGGAGCATGGGGAGGCAACGATCGGGAAAATAGACCGAGGTTCCCCGGAGGTACGCCTCACGGTCCAGGGGAGAACCCGGCTCGACATAGTGGGCAACGTCGGCAATGGAGACCCAGAGCCGTATCCGGTCGCCGGAAAGACGCTCCGCACCGACGGCATCGTCGAAATCACGTGCGGTCTCGCCGTCGATGGTAACTATGGTGCGGCCCCGAAGGTCGGTGCGGTCCTGGAGCTCGGCAGCAGTTACTCCCGCCGCGATACCGCGTGCCTCGGCCAAAACATCGGGGGGGAAGGTGTCGGGGAGAGTATGCTTCCGTATGATCGCCAGAACCTCGACCTGGGGATCATCAGGGCGACCCAGGACCTCCGTTATTCTTCCCACTGCCCCCTGACCTTCCGCAGGATAGGTCGTGATCTCGGCCACCACCAGCTCACCATTGCGGGCAGAACCCCGTGCAATGGCGGGAATAGCGACGACTCCGCCGGAACGCTCCGACGCGGCGACCGTCCCCCCCCCCTGACGAAGTTCATGGTACGTCCCCACCACGGTTTTTACCCCACGCTCCAGGGTACGGACGATGCGCCCTTCACGCTTGCCGTCATGACGAGGAGGAAGCTCAGCAACCTCCACCCGGTCCCCTTGCATACTCCCCGTCAGGTAGCGGGGGGGGATATAGAGGTCATCACCCCCTCCATCGGGAGCAACGAAGCCGAAGCCGTTGGGGTGAAGAGATAACCGCCCACTGACCATTGCCATCCGCGTCACAAGGGTATACCGGTTTCCCTTCACCTTAACCAGATCACCCCGCTCCACCAATTCGTCCACCAGGGCGCTCAGGTGACGGCGTTCACCCTTGGAGACGCCAAAGGCGCCCATGATCTCCCGGAAGGGGGTAGGTTCTTTCGCCAAGGCGACGACATCCAGAATCTTTTTCAAGGGTATTTTCATCGCCTCCACTATGCCGGGTAGAACCTGCCGTTGTCAAACAGAAAAGGGTGCGACGACGCCACCATCGTTACACTTTTCGACATTCGCACCTACCCTTTCTCGATGGCAGTCATACCTCGGGCGGTAATTATCCTTTACATTTTCCGGAGGCGCCGCGTATTATGGTTAATAAAGAGCAGCAACGAGCCATGAAGTTCACGGCTTTTCAACACTATCCGCATCTCGGAGTTTATTCAGCATGCGTTCCCGCTTACCAGCGTCAATTGTCCTGTTTCTTTTTCTTTCCGTTCCCGCCTCTGGTCTCCTCATTCCACCACTTTCCGATGAATCGCTGGTAACTGCAGCCCAGAGATTGAGGGATCGTGATTTTCGCGCCGCCCACAGGGAGGCGCTGAAATCACGTGAGGGGGGAATGCGGGATTTGGTAGCCGGATATGCCGCGTACCGAAGCGGCTCCTACAATGAGGCGGCAGATCATCTGGAGCGGGCCGCGACGGGCTACCCGCTTCTGGGCGATTATGCGTTGTTCTATCGTGCCGACGCCCTTCATCGAGCAGGGCAGTATGATGAGGCTCTGGTCGCAACCCGGAGAGTTCTCAGAGAGTACCCGGTGTGTATTCTGGGACGTCAGATTCTGTTGCTGGAAGCGGATATTCTCTTTGCCCGAAAAGAGTGGCAGCCGGCCCTCACCGCTTACCTGGCATTCATCGAGCGGTACGCCTCGGGCGCCGACGCCGTCACCGCACTTTCCCGGGCGGCGGCCTGCAAGGAAAACCTGGGAGCGGTAGAAGGCGCCGCCACCCTCTACCGCTCCATCTGGCTGAGCAATCCCGCCTCCCCGCTGGCCACCGAGGCCGGAGTGCAACTGCGTCGCCTTGCTGCTGCGGGTGTGCGTGTCGCTCCCTACAGTCGGGAAGAGCTGTTTCATCGGGCCTCCACTCTGTTCGACCTCCGGCAGTACGAACCTGCGCTCTCCGCACTGGAAGGAGTTCCCGCCGGAGTAGGTGATGAGGAACTCACCTCCAGGATCGCACTGAAAAAGGGGCAGTTGCTCATCAAGCTCCGGCGCTATCAGGATGCAGCGGAGGTACTGAACCGGCTGGGGAAGAGCGGTTCCTCCTCGGTACATACCGAGGCTCTCTACTGGCACTCCCGCTCCCTGGAGAAAAACGGCAAGGAAGAGGAGGCTGTCAGGGAGTTTCTGAATCTTGCGGAGAGCTTCCCCCGTTCACCGCTGGCCGACGATGCCATCATGCAGGCAGCTCTTATCCGAAAGGATCAGGGAAACAGAGCGCAGTTTCTCCTCCTCCTGGAACGGATGCTGACCACCTACCCCCGATCGGAACTGAGACAGCGTGCCCTTTGGGAAAGCGGTTGGTCCCGCTATCTATCCGGAGCATACCCGGCTGCCGCCGAACGGTTCAGATCCCTGACGGAAGCCCCCGAATCGCGGGAAAAGGCGCTCTACTGGCTGGGACGAAGCTATGAAGCCGCCGGTAACGGGGAAAACGCCAAAGCGGTATTTGCCATGATTCAGAAGGAATATCCGGCGGGATTCTACACCGTCAAGTACCTCGGAGGGGGGGAGTCCCGTGACCGGATGACCAGCCCCGCCGATTTCACCCAGGCCGTACCAGTTCCCTCGGGACATGAACGGATCAAGGCACTCATCTTCCTGGGTATGGTTGACGATGCCCGTACGGAACTGGCAGCGGAACGAAAGAAACAGGGAAAGCAAAATTCCTCCCTTTCCCTGGCTCGCCTTTATCTTGAGCTGGGTGACTACAAAACGCCCATGGGATTCGTGAAACAGGAGAGTCTGACAGCCGTCACGGCAGAAAATCTTCGCCTCTGGAACCTCTCCTACCCCATCCCCTATCGGGAACCGGTGACGGAGCAGGCCCAGCGTAACGGCATATCCCAGAGTCTTGTCTACGCAGTCATACGGGCGGAAAGCAGCTTTTCTCCCAGTGTCCTCTCTCCTGTGGGCGCCGTGGGTCTCATGCAACTCATGCCGGCAACGGCCAGACAACTGTCGGGAAAAGGTTCGTTCAATCCAGCCGATCTGACCCTGCCCGGGTTCAACATCTCCTGCGGAACCCGGCATCTGAAGGATCTCCTGAAGCAGCACAACAACAACCTGGTCCTGGCCGTTGCCGCGTATAATGCGGGATCAACCCCCGTCAACAAGTGGTGGAAGAGATTTGGCGCGCTGCGTGAGGACGAATTCATCGAAAACATCCCCTACGGCGAGACCCGGGAATATGTTAAAAGAGTCTTGGCAGGGGACAAGTTGTACGGTCGGCTCTACAACCTGGGACCGGTCGGTGCCGCACGTACGGGTGCCTCCACTCCGGATAACCCTGTCACTTCGGTGGCAACCGCTCCATCCGTTAGTCAGGAATAACATTCCTCCGCCCAACATCCCACCATGAAGATATGACACAAACGAGGAACCATGCTTACAACTCTGATCGATGAGCAAGACCACTGCCGACGGGTCGACAGTCTCCTGCGAAAACTCCTTCCCGAAGCCCCGCTTTCCTACCTTCGGAAACTCCTGACGTCGGGGCATCTCCATGTAAACGGAACCTTGCCCCTGGGGGGCGATCTCCTTCGCACGGGAGATCAGGTGACGTTCAAGGAGAGCAGTCGTCTGACGGCATTCATGGCAGGTCGCCGCTGCGGACTGGATATCCTCTTTGAAGACCAATGGATCATCCTCTTCAATAAACCGGGAGGGATGCCCATGCACCGTGCCGCGGAGGTGGATGCACGGAACCTGGTGGATGTGGGGACCGCACTCATGCGGGGACGGGGTGAAGAAGGAAAACTGCGGCCGGTTAACCGGTTGGACCGGGGGACCTCCGGAGCGGTGATTCTGGCCAAATCTCCCAGTGCCGCCGGGATGTTCGGTCGTTTCGTCAAGGAAGAGGGGTTGGATAAGCTCTATCTCACCGTGGTCGCGGGAGAGATGGCCGGAGAGGGGACTATCGACAAACCGCTGGATGGCAAAGAGTCGGTCACCCGCTACCGGGTACTCTGTTGCGGCAACGGCATGTCGGTGGTGGCGGCGACCCCCCTATCCGGACGGATGCACCAGATCCGGCAGCACCTCACCCTTATCGGACATCCGGTTATGGGTGATGTCCGCTACAAGGGATACCCCCTTCCCGCAGGATTTCCCGGCTTCGCCCTCCACTCCTTCCGGACCTCCTTCACCCATCCGGCCACGGGGTTTTTTGAGACCGTCTGCGCCCCCCTCCCCTCATCATTCCAAGAGCTCTGTTCCGGTTGCAACCGCCTGGCGTGGGATGACATTCTCCCTTCATTACCCGACAACTCCGACCGTTGATACCTCTGCCGCGCGTACAACCTGCGAGTATCCCGGTCAACACCCTCGGCAACCCACGGCGAGATCGGCGGCAGGGCCGTTGTTTTCTATCAACCGTGATGTTTTTTCGCCGGTTATGGGTGTTTCCCGTTATGGTATGCTGAGTTAAAATCCGAAAACCACCCAGCGGCATTGTCAGGAATCCCTGCGAATGACGTTATGAATGGAGTAGTAGTTAGTAACTCAGGAATAACAACAGGAGAATTAACATGACGGCCGATGCGCAACAAAAAGCTCCCAGCATTCTCATCGTAGATGACATGCAGTCCACCGGTCTTCTCCTGGAGATAATGCTTTCATCGCACGGCTATCACGCATGGGCGGTTCAAAGCGCCATGGCGGCGCTGCAAGGTGCACGCGAGGAACCGCCTGACCTGATACTGTTGGACATCAACATGCCGGAAATGAACGGTTACGAACTCTGCCAACAACTGAAAGCCGACCCGCTGCTAAAAGATATTCCCGTCATATTCATCAGTGCGCTCAATGAAACCATAGACAAGGTAGAAGCGTTTCGGATGGGGGGGGTGGACTACCTGACAAAACCTTTCCAGTTGGAGGAGGTTCAGGCTCGGGTGGAGACTCACCTTAAAATTCGGGCATTACAGCGCCGGCTTGGTGATCAGAACAAAAATCTGGAACGATTGGTGGAGGAGCGGACCAGCGAACTGGCACACGCATACCGGCGCTGCCGGGAACTTGGAACCCTCAAGGACGATTTTCTCCGGATGATTTCCCATGAGATGCGCACTCCAGCCAACGGCGTTCTGGGAATTGGCATGTTGCTGCTGGATCTCTGCCCCGATTCTCAGGATCGGACTCTCTACGCGTCTCTCTTTCAGCAAAGCTCGTTGCGCCTGCGCAACCTCATCGAAGACGCAACCATGATTGCCCAGTTGGAGAAACAGAGCTGGAGCAACGAAACGGCGCCGTCCTTGGGAGAACTTCTCAGGGGGGTCCGCGGATTACTCCCGGAGATACTGATCAGGTTTGAACAAGCGGCGGAGCTGGAAAACTTCGTTCCCAAGGGAGATGGTCAACTCCTCAGGAGAGCTTTGCAATCCATGATCCTTCTGGCTACCTCTTTTTCCTGCGACAAACTGAGCGCCCGTATTACCGCAACCGTCCAGGAACGGGATCTCCGGTTAATGATAAACGTCGACGCACTATCACTTTCGAAGGAACAGCTGACCGGTTTTTTTGAAGTCGAGTCCTCGGTGAGATCCGGATCTTCCGCTGAATCGCTAGGACTGGCTCCCGTTGTCGCTCACCAGATCATTTCCGCGTTCGGCGGCCAATTCCGACTGATAAAAGAGGAAGGTAATAACGGATATCTGGAGGTCACACTTCTCCCGGAATATCAAGTGCAGAGCTCAGCCAGCGCCCAGGCAACATACTGAGGGCATGCCCTGACTACAGACAAACTGTTTTTCCCCCTGGTGACGGCATAACTTTATTTAGACTATCACCGCCCCTGCTTCCGCAAAAAGTCCACACTAACCCCGGCAATCTCCGCCGCTTCTATCTCACTTATTCCCTTCTCAACTTGAATTTATCCTTGATCTCTTAGTTCCTGAGAAAATAGATCCATTCATCCAGAGGTGTTGTGGCAATATCATTGAAGTTGTCAATTCTGCCCACATTATAATGTTACATATGTTACCAGCGTCCGTACGCAGTAATAGTTGAATATCTAGCAGTTGGCCTCGTCGCTGTTTTGAGTGGGTAACTCTCTTGTCACCCATGAGCATTTGACCGGATCATCGAGGCTGTCCATAGAGGGGTGAGCCTTGCCGGGGTGAGTG
>CAIUUR010000013.1 GCA_903902345.1 uncultured Geobacteraceae bacterium
GGCGTGACGCAATGATGCTGCCCTTAACCCTTCACCTTTCACCCTTCACCTTTCACCATTTCTTATGACTCCCTTGAAACTCGCCTTTCTTGCCACCCATCCCATTCAATACCACGCTCCCCTGTACCGGGAACTGGCCCGACGCCACGGCATCGACCTGACGGTCTATTTTTGCCACCGGCCGACTCCGGAGGAGCAAGGTGACGGTTTCGGGGTGGCGTTCCAATGGGATCTGGATCTCCTCTCCGGCTATCGTCACCATTTCCTCCGAAATGTCTCCCCGCACCCCACAATCGGTTTCTCCGGGTACGATACTCCGGAGATCGGCGAGGTCATCCGCCGGGAAAAGTTCGATTGGTTCATCGTGCAGGGGTGGGACAAGAAGTCCTGCTGGCAGGCTTTTCGCGCCTGCAGGGCCACCGGTACGAAGCTGGGAGTCCGGAGCGATTCACCCCTTTCCGTCGGGGGGAGGACAACCGGGCAGCGGCTCAAGGAGCTGATGAAACGGGCGCTCTATCCGCTTTTCATGGGGCGGTTTGATCTTTGTCTCCCCTATGGAGAGCTCTCCGCCGACTATTTTCGCCGCTACGGGGCGAAAAGAATTGTCATCTCGCCCCATTTTGTGGATAATCAGTATTTTTATCGAGGCGCCGAAGCTTGGAAGCCGCATAAAGATGACTTGCGGCGCCGGTGGGGTATTCCGGACCATGCGCTCTGTTTTCTCTTCTGCGGGAAGTTTCAGGGGAAAAAACATCCCCTGGATATTCTCAAGGCGCTTCGGCATCTGCTGCTCGCCAGGTCGGACACCCCCGTTACTGAACCGGTGCACGTTCTCATGGTCGGCGATGGAGAACTTCGTGAAGAATGCCAGCAGTTTTCTCGCGATCACAATCTCCCCGTCACCTTTGCCGGGTTTCTCAATCAGGGCGAAATCGTCAAGGGGTATGTCGCCGCCGACTGTCTGGTGCTGGCGTCGGACAGCGGCGAGACCTGGGGGTTGGTGGTCAATGAAGCCATGGCCTGCGGCCTGCCGGCGTTGGTCTCTACTTCCTGCGGTTGTACCCCCGACCTGATTATGGAGGGGGAAACCGGCTACTCCTTCCCCTGCGGCGACGTGGAACTTCTGGCCGGTTGCATGCATCGTCTCCTGTTGGACCGGGAGCTTCTACGGCACATGGGCGAGGGAGCGCGTCGGCATATCGGCTCATTCACGACGGATCGGGCTGCTGACAGGTTACTCGAGGCGATGGGGTAGGCAGGGTTTACGATCTCTGGGTTCCAACTGCAGACGGCTGAAGGGGGGATTGATGACCTCCCCTCTTCACCGAAGGATATTATGGCTACGCCACGCACCACCGTGAGACCTTTTGCAACAGCGGCGCCCGCGGGCGCTTCCGGCATCAATCCGGCGGCAATGCTGCTGGTGATGCTGGCAATTACCGCCTCGCTTTTCACAACCAACCCCTTATCCTCGTTGGTTGGAGTTGCCGGTCTCATTGCCCTGTTCAAGTTCTTCTGGACGAGAACTCAGCCGGCTGTCCTGGTCCTGGCGCTGCTGCATCAGTGGCTGCAGGTCAATGCCGGACTCCTGTATGCGGACATATTCGGTCTTGATCACTCGGAGTTTTTCACCTACCGGGAGCATGCCGACGAGGCGTACTTCCTGGGGATGAGCAGCCTCTTTGCCCTGGGGTTTGGACTCTGGCTCATGACCCGGGATTTGTCCCGGGAAAGGCTGGACAGCTGGCTGGACAGTCTGGACCCACGGAAATGTTTGAAATTGTACGTGACCTTTAACGTCGCCTTCGGGGTCATCTCCACACTGCCGCTGCCGGGGCTGGGGCAGGTCTTCTTTGCTATCAGTTTCCTCAAGTGGGGTTTTTTCTATGTTCTATTCTCCGCGGTGCTTCATACCGGCCGCTATCGCATTCCCCTCGTCATCTGCATTTTCCTGGAGTTTGTCTTCTCCCTCTATTCGATCTTTGCCAGCTTCAGGGCTATTCTCATCATGCCCATCATGCTGTTGCCGGTCTTTTTTAAGGGGCGTATTCGTTTTGTCCACCTGTTGACGGGGCTTTTGTTGACCGCTCTTCTCATTAACGTGGCAATTGTCTGGACGGCGGTGAAGCAGGACTATCGGGCCTTCATGGCTCAGGGGCAAAAAGGACAGGTTATCAACGTGAGTCGCGACGTTGCCTTGGGGAAGTTGGGAGAGTTGGTGCAGAAAATGGACAGTAATGTCTATGAGGGAGCGGCCGTGGGTCTGGTCCGGCGAATCTTTTACCTGGATTTCCTTTCCGGCGTTATGAAAAATGTCCCGGCGAACCTTCCCCATGAAAGCGGCGCCAATTCCCTGAAGTCAGTTTTCCACATCATTACCCCCCGATTCCTGTTTCCGGAAAAAGAGGCGCTCATTGACGCCGTTCAGTTGAACAAGTATATGGGGCGTTATATCGCCGACTACAGGACTACCTCCATGAGCATTGGGTATGTGGGTGACTTCTATATCGATTTCGGTTTTTACGCGCCGCTGGCGGTGTTCGTGCTGGGACTTATCAATGGCTACCTCTACCGTCTGCTGTATCGGCAGGATCCCGTGGGGGGGTGGGGACTCTTTTTCGCCATGCCGTTGTTTTTCACGTTTTACGTATTCGAGATTACCCTGATTAAAATGTGCGGTATGGTAGTCACCTACGTACTGGTGATGCTTATGGTTTCCAGGTTCATGCTGCCGTACATCAAGCGAAAGGTAGTATGGGATGTCGTGACGCAGCCAGGAACTGCTCATTTCAATCCCCGGCGGGCTCGAATCACGTGAGTAACTCGGAGCGGATGGATGTGGCGCTTCTCTTCCGGCATCCCGGAGCTTTTTTTAGCATCGAAGAGGTTTTTCATACGGTGGCGGCATATCTGCCGGAATCGATCTCCGTCAGACAACTCATCGCACCCCGTGGCGGGGCGGGAGCTTCGGCGCTCCTGGCAAACTGCTCGTGGGCCGGGGGCAATCGCTCTTCGATTAATCACATCACCGGTGATATCCACTATGTGGTGCTGGCGTTGCCCCGTAGCCGGACGATCCTCTCCGTTCATGATCTCCGGATTCTCGATGGTCCACCTTCCCTCAGGAAATCCCTCCTCAAGCTTCTCTGGTTTACTCTCCCCGTGAAACAAGCCGGTCATATCACCGTTGTCTCGGAGGCGACAAAAGTAGAACTCCTCCGGAGGGTTAGAGTCGATTCCGCCAAGGTTAGGGTTATTCCGAACCCCATCTCCCCGCAGTTTACTCGGTCCATCCGTCCATTTAATGGGACACGTCCAGCTATTCTCCAGGTGGGAACCACCGACAACAAGAACATTCTCCGTTTGGCCCAGGCCCTTCGGGGCATCCCCTGCACACTGTCGATCCTGGGGAAGCCGACGGATGAACAGATGACCTGTCTGAGAGAGAACGAGGTGGAATTTCGGTGGGTTGCCGGGGTTTCTTCCGAGGAGGTCGCCAACCTTTACCGGGAGTGCGATCTCGTGACCTTCATCTCCACTTGTGAAGGATTCGGTTTACCCATAATCGAGGGAAATGCCGTGGGGAGAGCCGTGATCACCTCACGTATATCGTCCATGCCGGAGGTGGCGGGCGACGCCGCCTTGCTGGTTGATCCCTTTGATGTCGTCTCGATTCGGGAAGCCCTACGTGCGGTCATTACTGATGGTGAACTACGAAAGGGTCTCATTGAAAAAGGGTTTAATAATGTGCACCGTTTCTTGCCGACGGCCATCGCAATGCAGTATGCTGATCTCTATGAGGAGGTCTACCGTACGATTTAGATACACAATAAACATCCAGTCTGCTAGAGTATCATATTAACGCCAATCTGCGAAGCTCCCCCAGTCTCGGTTCCGTTTATGCGTATAGCGCACGTTATTCAATATATCGGCAAAGAGTTCGGTGGCCCGGTGGCCGGTGTGGCGGCCATGACCGGAGGTCTCGCGGCTTTGGGACAGCAGGTGGAACTTTTTACTACTCACCGGAAGCATGAGGGGGAGATCATTGACTTGGCTCCGGAGATAACGGCGTATGTTTGTCGTGATGTCTCTCTGGGAACTCTTCGCCATTCTCCATCACTCTGGGAAGCAGTGAAAGCATCCTCCTGCTCACTTATTCATTCACACGGATTGTGGGGTGATCCCAACCGCTGCGCCGCAGACATGGCGCGCCGTAAGAATGTTCCCCACATTATCGGCCCGTGCGGATTACTTGGCCCTGTTGCCTTGCGGCGATCCCGTTGGAAAAAGCGGATTGTGCAACTCCTGTTTCAGGATCAGGCGCTTCACGGCGCCGCGTGTTTGCTGGCTAATTCCGGAAATGAATATCTTGACTTCCGCTCCTATGGATTGGGCAATCCGGTGGCCGTTATTCCGAACCCGGTGGCCGGTCCCCAATTCATGGTTAATCCGGTGACAGGCGCAGAATTTCGCAGACGGTTTTCTCTTGACCCCACTAAAAAATTGCTGGTTTTTCTCGGACGGATTCATCCCACCAAGGGAGTACGCCGTCTCGTCAAGACCTGGGGCACCCTTTCGGAGTTTCACGACGAGTGGCATCTGGTGATCGCCGGACCCGATGAAGGGAACTATCGGTCTATGGTGGCGTCTGACCTCGGAAAGCTGGGGTGCGCCCCAACGGTTTCCTTTCCCGGTCCCTTGGACGACCGGTGGAAATGGGGGCTGCTCCAGGCTGCTGAACTGTTTGTCATGCCAAGTAAATATGAGAATTTTGGTATAGCCATAGTAGAGGCTTTGTTGGCAGGCGTCCCGGTGGTGACGACCACCGGGACGCCGTGGCGCTCTTTGGTGGACCATGGGGCCGGGTGGCACGTGGATCATGCCGTGCAGGTATTGGGCGCCGCTCTGGCCGAGGCCATGACGCTGACGGATGAGGCGAGACGGGAGATGGGACTGCGTGGAGAGCTTCTGGGGAGATCCTTTTCCGTGGAAACAATCGCCCTAAAATTGCTCACGCTTTACCGGTGGCTTTTGGACGGAGGAGAACGCCCCGACTTTGTGGAAACCGATTGATCTTTGTCATGGGTGGTAGTAGGACTTGTATTATCTCTCCTTCTATGGCATAGATGCAAGAAATACAACGAGAATGATATGTGACCATCATGAACGAATCTTCCGAGCGGAACAAGGTCGACCTTTCCCTGTATGACAACTCTACCTATTCTGTCGGACGCGGGCCGTTTATTCGTACGCTCTGGTATTTTGTCAACATCCTCTTTTTCCAAAACCCCCTCAATCCCTCCTCCGGTCTCAAGAGGAGGCTGCTTACGCTCTTCGGCGCAAGGATCGGAGTTGGTGTAGTCCTTAAGCCTTCCCTGAACATCAAATATCCCTGGAACCTGACTATTGGCAACCATGCGTGGATCGGGGAACGGGTCTGGCTGGATTCTCTGGCGCAGATCACCCTCGGTTCCAACGTATGCATCTCTCAGGGAGCCTATCTCTGCACCGGAAGCCATGACAGCTCCGATGTCAGGTTCCGTCACCAGATCGAGCCCATCGTCGTGGCAGAGGGAGCCTGGATCGGCGCACAGGCAATGATTCTGCCGGGAGTTACCGTGAAAACCCATTCCGTCGTTGCGGCCGGTTCGGTGATTACCCGCAGTACCGAGCCGTACCTTATTTACACGGGCAATCCGGCGCTGGTCGTCGGAGAACGGATTATTCGACATGGTTGATCTTGAACTCATGAAGGAAGCAATACTCATCAGGAGGGTTGAAGAATCGTTTCTGGAACTCTTTTCTCAAGGAAAGTTGAACGGCACCGTACACACCTGCATCGGTCAGGAGTTCTCCGCGGTCGCTTTTGCCGGTCAGGTTCGAAAAGAGGACAGTATCTTTTCGAACCACCGCTGTCACGGCCATTTCATCTCGTTTACCAAGGACCATGAGGGGCTTATTGCTGAGATCATGGGGAAGGAGATCGGGATATGCGGTGGCGTGGGGAGTTCGCAACACCTCTGCCGGAATAATTTTTTTTCCAACGGTATCCAGGGGGGGATCGTGCCGGTGGCCGCCGGCCTGGCGTTGGCCGGTAAGATGAAGGGGACGGGGGCGATCTGTCTCCTCTTTATCGGTGACGGAACCCTGGGTGAGGGGGTGGTGTATGAGACGCTGAATATCGTCTCCAAATGGGAACTTCCGCTCCTCATCGTCTGCGAAAACAACCGTTATGCTCAGTCAACCGAGCAGGCGCTCAATCTTGCCGGCTCCATCCCTGATCGGGCGCGGGCCTTCGGGATCGAGGTGCGGGAGAGCTCTACGTGGGATATGGATGGACTCATCGCCGATGCCGGGGAGTCCATCCGGAGGGTACGAGCGACTTCACGTCCCCTGTTTCATCTCGTGGAGACCTATCGCCTGGCGCCGCACTCCAAGGGGGATGATACCAGGCATCCGGACGAGATTGAGGAATACCGGCGGCGTGATCCCATCAACAGGTTCAAGGATGAGAACAACTCTTTGTACGATGAGATTGTCGCCGGGATTGACGGTCGTCTCAAAAAGTTTATTGACTCCATCCTTTTTGCGGATGAATTGTCTCTGGAAAATTACCATGAATCGGCAGAGCCGGCCAAACTGGTCTCCTGGAGTGACGTGGAATTTTCCGACATGCGGCAGGTGGATCTGCTCAATCGTTTCTTCGCCTCGTTACTGGAGCGGGATCGTTCGGCGCTACTCCTGGGGGAAGATATCCTTGCACCCTATGGCGGGGCCTTCAAGGTCATGAAGGAGCTATCCACCCGGTATCCGGATCAGGTCCGCACCACCCCCATCAGCGAGCAGGCCATTACGGGGATCTCCAACGGACTCGCTCTTGGCGGGATGAAACCTTATCTGGAGATCATGTTCGGCGACTTCATCACCCTCTGTCTGGACCAGATTATCAATCACGCCTCCAAGTTCCACCATATGTACAACCGGCAGGTATTCTGCCCCATTGTCATCAGGACCCCCATGGGAGGAGGGAGAGGATACGGCCCGACCCACTCTCAAACTCTGGATAAATTCCTCATCGGTATCGATAACGTCACGGTGGTGGCGTTGAATCTACTTATCGACCCGGCGGATATTTATGAGCAGGTACACGCCGAAGAGCATCCGGTGATTGTCATCGAGAACAAGCTTGACTACGGACGTAAATTCAGCCGTCCCCCTCTGAAAAACTATCGTATCGAAAAGTCATCCCAGCTCTTTCCCTTGACCCGTATGCGACCGCTCCGCTCACGGCCGACAGCCACCATTGTAACCTACGGCGCTCCGGTGACCATGATCGTTGATACGTTGTCCGAGCTCATTCTGGAGTATGACATCCTGCCCGAACTTTTGGTCGTGAGCCGGATTCATCCCCTGGATGAGGAAACTCTCCGGATTATTACTGATTCCGTGGAGGAGAGCGGAGTGCTGGTGGTGGTGGAGGAGGGGAGCGCCTTCGCCGGTTTCGGGAGTGAAGTTATCGCCACAGTTCATGGCCGCACCGCAAAGTCGTTTGTTTCCCGGAGAATCGCGTCCCTTCCCCTCCCCATCGCCTCGTCTCGAACCCTTGAATCCGAGATCCTCATAGGCCGGAATCAGATAATTTCTACATTTAGGGACCTTCAGCAATGAATATCCTCCAGAAAATATTCGCTCCCAAGGAGACGGTTAACGACGAAACGGTGTACGTCACGGCGCTCTATGTGAACACGGGAGAATTCGTTACCAGTGAGACCCTGCTGCTGGAAATTGAGACATCCAAGGCGCTTCTCGGCATCCAGGCCGAATGTGACGGCTATGTGGAGTTGTGCTGCCGCCAGGGGGACGAGATCAGGATTGGTGAACCGCTCCTTCTTATCACGGATGGTGTGGAGGAGGAGAGAGCTGACCCAGAAGGAGATAGTCCGGCGGATGCGGAACTTCCCCCCGGGATAGCGATTGCTCCTCTCTTTTCGCGCCGGGCGTTGGAGCTGATAGAACTCCATGGCGTTGCAACCAGCCGATTCGATCAGCATGATTTTGTCTTGGCTCGCGACGTGGAAGAGATACTGGGAGTAGGCGCGGCGAAAGAGCTGATTAATAGCGACCCGGTTGTCATTCCGCCGAGGCCTGAACCTGAGGTCGATAACGGTTTGGTGGATGTCATCCCCCTCTCGCGTACAAAAAAAACCGAGATCAGGTACCTGTCGGACATCAACTCCTCCGGTCTGACCAGCATGGTCGCCATCTCCATCGAGGCTGATGCTCTTTTTAGAGTGCTGGCGCGTGGTTCCAGTTACTTCAGCGAATCCCTGCTCCCGTTGCTGACCTACGAGACATCGCGATTGCTGAAAAAATATCGTGAACTTAACGCTTTTTTTGTCGACAACAGCATTGCTTTCCACAAAGCAGTGAATGTCGGGGTAGCTGTCGATATGGAAAAAGGGTTGAAGGTCCTTACCCTTTACCAGGCGGATACGACCCCCTTGAAGGAGCTTGACCGAACCCTGTTTGACCTGATTGACCGTTACTGCGAAAACCGGTTGGAGCCGGCCGACACGTCCGGCTCCACCTTTACCATATCCGACCTTGCCGCGTATGGCGTTGATTTTTTCCTTCCCTTGGTAAACAGCCGGCAGTCAGCTATTCTCGGCGTATCCGCCATGGATCTGAAGTTGAAGCGGGTCTGTCTTACCTTGAGTTTTGATCACCGGGTGACAGATGGGAAAACTGTCGGACTCTTTCTTGCCGAGTTGAAGGGGCGTATGGAGAGTTATCAGGCCGCAGGGGGGGAAGAGGGGGGAGAAAGGTGCGGCGTTTGTCTCAAATCGCTTGCTGAGGATGCGAGACTGTCCGGTTTTGGCTTGGTGCAGAGATTAAATCATCGTGGGGATGTCGATTACATCTGTGCCGTCTGTCTGAGAGGAGGGGCGTGAACGATTACAAAAACATCATTGCGCTGTTTCTCCAGGTTGACCCCTCGCGGATCGAGGCTCATACGATTATCGACAAGTCGGTTGTACATGGGTCCATCATGCTGCAACGGATGCAGACCAAACTGGCCCAGGCCGGCTGTCGCGTCGACAACTGGCGTGATATCAGGAGTTACGGTGACCTGGAGCGGGCCTTGAGCGGACAGGATTCCGCCGAATGTTGTGCAGCGGATGCGCCCCCAGGCCATGGCGAGGCCAAGGCCAAGCCCCGGATTGACATGATGAAGTCGGCCATCGGGGTTGACATTGAGGAAATCGCCAACATGCCCCTGGCCGATGACTATCGGGAGGAGTCGTTCTACCGGGAGACCTTCACCCCGGGGGAAATTTCCTATTGCATCCTGCAGAGTGATCCGCGAGAAAGTTTTGCCGGCCTATTTTCAGCAAAGGAAGCAGTTTTTAAAGCGGGGGGGAGGAAATTTAACGCTCTCAGGGAAATAGAGATTGTTCATGACGGAGATGGGAGGCCCTGCACGTCCGGTTATGAACTCTCCATATCCCACAGCGGTTTCTACGCTGTAGCCGTGGCGCTGCGACTTCCTTCGGCTGACGATTCACGTTGGTCTCTCCTCCAGCAGGACGATACGACCGGCCAGCGTCAGGAACGGGGAAATAGTATCGGAACGCCTGAAAGTGCGTGGCTTCAGTATGTGGCGGTGATCGTATCGTTACTTGCCTTAGCCATGGTTCTTTTGCATCACGTGGCCTAGATGTTTTTACAGCGAAGATTTCAGCGGCACGTATCGTGCTGACAGGGTTATCTTAGTATGTCCGTATTGTCGATTATTATGCCTGCATATAATGAAGA
>CAIUUR010000014.1 GCA_903902345.1 uncultured Geobacteraceae bacterium
CTATGCGTTCGATATGTGGATGCGGAAGAATTTTCCGCATATTCAGTTCGAGCGGTTTGCTGATGACGTGGTTTGCCACTGCACAAGTGAGGCGCAGGCCAAAAGGTTAAAGGTAGCGATTGAGGAGCGGTTGGTTGAGTGCCGGCGGTATTCCGGGGACAGTATATTCAATAGGCGTATTCACTACCTGGATTCGTCCCGGAATAGTTTTGTATACTGTCCCCGGAATACCTCCGGTGTTCTTCGATGAAGAGATGGAGAAGCTGGAGAAGAAGCGCAACACCAAGCGCCGCACCCTGTTTGAGGCTCAGGATGAGATCGATAGCCGGAAGGAAGGGTTGATCGAGGGAGTCGAGGCAAGGTTACGGCAACTGGTCAGCACGAGCGAGCTGTTTGCTATTCGTTGGCGGGTGAAGTAGGCGGACTGCTTAGCGAGTCAGACGCTTTCATTGATCTATCGACATTTTGTCGACAGTTGAAACTTGAGGTTCGAGACTATGAAATATGATATAACCGCTTACCGCCGATTTTAAGGAATTTGAGAGGTTCGCTCATGTACATCAGTAAAATCATTTTGAAAAATATCCGTGGTTTTGAACAGTTGGAATTCGACCTTGACCGTGGAAATAGCACCTATGCAGGTTGGACCGTCTTTACGGGTGATAACGGTTCAGGTAAGAGCACTCTTCTCAAGGCCATTGCCGTTGGGCTAACGGGAAAGGATACTTCGCGATCATTGCAGCCGAGTTTTAACCGCTGGATTCGCGAAGGAGTCGGTACTGACGAAGCATCGATACAACTGGATATAGTCAGGTCTTCTGATGACGAAGTCGCGGATTACGGGAATACATCAAAGAAACCCGATTTCCCTGCAAAAATATGTTTAACAAATGGCGGCAAGGAAACAATACTTCAATCGGCGATTCCTCAGGGAAAGTCGAAGAACTACGCCACGCCGGATCGGACCATTTGGTCGCCCAATGCCAAGGGGTGGTTTTCCTGCGGATACGGACCTTTTCGACGAGTTTTTGGCGCATCTTCCCAGGCCGCGCGTCAAATGGTCGCGCCGTCCACCGAGAAGTTCGTCACCATGTTTGAGGAAGCGGCTTCTCTTGCCGAGGTAGATGAATGGCTCAGGAAACTGCATCATATGACCCTGGAGAATAAAGCAGATGCGACTGTTCAGCTTGACTTGCTTTTAACGATCTTGCGGGATGATCTTTTACCCAACGAGATAACTGTAGACCATGTCGATTCCGGTGGTCTCTGGTTAAAAGACGGGAACGGCGTGCAATTAGCATGGCCTGAAATGAGCGACGGCTATCGATCCGCATTAGCGTTGTTAACCGATATAGTGCGCCATCTTATCAATGCTTACGGTGTTGAAGGATTAACAGAGATAGGTGCGGACGGTAAGCTTTATGTGAAGAGGAGTGGTGTCGTCCTTATAGACGAGATCGATGCCCATCTTCACCCTGAGTGGCAACGCACTATCGGTTTCTGGCTCAAAAAACATTTTCCCAATATCCAATTTCTAGTTACAACGCACAGTCCGATTATCTGTCAGGCGGCGGATCTGAACGGTCTTTTTGTACTACCTGAACCCGGCAGCCATGAGCAGCCGAGGCCATTGAGTCCGGAAGAGTACTGGGAAGTTATAGCTTCGCGTCCTGACACGATTCTTCTTAGTTCGGCATTCGGCCTGCAGAATACTCGTTCACCTCGTGCAGTTGAAAGTCGGGCGGTTTTGTCGAAACTCCAGGCAAAGAAACATGCGGGTGGAACATTGACCAAAGAGGAAGCTGACCTGTGGGCACGTTCACAGCCTTTTGTTACAACAGATGAGGAGTTGTAACGTATGCGTCGTGTCAGCAGATTGCCGTTGAGCGCTAAGGTGAATGATTACCTTCGGAGAAAACAGAACCGTGCGAACATGAAGAAAGCAGTGGGCACGCTGACTCCGACAAAAGAATGGGATAGCGCCAGGCAAACAAAGAAAATGGAAAGTGTTCTTTTAACACTCCAGCGGATGATGGGTACTCATGAACGATGTATGTACTGTCATGATTCCCATGGCGCGGACATAGAACATTTTTGGCCCAAGTCGCCGTACCCTGAGAAAATGTTTTCCTGGCCGAATCTACTTTTGTGCTGTACCGAGTGCGGTAGGTTCAAGGGCGAGCGGTTTCCTCTTAAAAACGACCATCCGCTGCTGATCGATCCGACTGTTGATGAACCTTGGGACGATCTGGATTTCGACCCGATAACAGGCAATATTACGCCTAAATTCGATTTAGTTTCAGATAGTTGGTCCGAGAAGGGAGTGGCGACAGTAGAGGTTTTACAACTTGATCGTCGCGAAGCGCTTTCTGCCGGATACCTCAAGACATTTCGCCGTCTCTCTTCATTGCTGACGCGGTGCTTGAATGTGGACACAGGTGTCGATACTGCGGATCTGCCTGCAACACTCAGAGAAGCTGATGATCATGGCCTTCTCGGGTGGTGTCTTCATGGTGATGGTTGTAACGTCCCGCCGTTCAGTGATTTCCGTGCTCACTATCCCGGAGAATGGACAGCCTGTGTCGCTACTCTTAGGTCAGCTTAAATCAAAGCACAGTTGCTCGCAAGAATCTGACAACTTATCTCAGGCTGGTAATAATCTTGGTTATCACTTTGCCGGTGCCGGCAAACCGATCATGAGTGCTAAAGGTGTAGTTTCGTCTCTTACAACTTCAGTCTTTACAATTTCTAAGCAAACTTGAAAATA
>CAIUUR010000015.1 GCA_903902345.1 uncultured Geobacteraceae bacterium
CAACCCGGTACGTGTCGGCGTCGTGAACAGCATCTCTGCTTTGGCACAATATCCCTACACTGGCCATTCCTTCATTATGGGGGCAAGAGAATATCCGATCCAAGATACGGAATCGGTACTTGAACGATTTTCAGGAAGAGATTTGAAGGCTAAAACTGAATATGAAAGCTTCATCGCTGCAGGTTTTGCTCAGGGTGCCAGAGAGGAGTTTCAAGGTGGCGGCTTAATCCGTAGCATGGGAGGTCTTGCTAAATTATTACTTCGAGACGATGGGCTTCGTGAGGCCGCCGATGAACGGATCCTTGGGGGCGGTGACTTTGTAGAGTCGGTGCTTGAAATATGCGAACATGTCAAAACGCCTGAAACCGTTACTCTCTCCGAAATCCTGGCAGAAATAGCAGTTCAAACGGGTGTAAGCCCGGATAAAATTATCGGACCAAGCCGTGGTCATGTAATCAGCAAGGCTCGACGAGAGTTCTTCCTCTCTGCGCATGAAAAAACTGGCGCGACACTGGCGGTTTTGGGCAAGATGACCGGTCGCACCCATGTTGCGGTGCTATTCGCAATTGAAGAGGCAAAGAAAGAAAGGAATGTTCCGTAACAACTTACACAACTTACCAACGTCCCCTGGGTCTCCCTTACCAACGTCCCCTGGGTCTCCCCATGGGTGGTAAATGTGTCCATTATTCAAGATGACTTGAATAATATCGCCGCAAATGATACCTTGTTCAAAATATCTTGAATAGCGGGTGGCGTGTGAATCGAAGTGGTGCATATGTACGGCAGCAAACCGGCTACAAAGCCTTTATCCCCAATCCGCTCCCTCCCAATCCTCCGGTAAAAATCGAAGGTGATTTACAAAATCTTCTTTCCAAAGCGGATATGTCCCTGGCTCGTCTTGACGGGCTGGGTTACTTTCTCCCCAATTCCAGCCTTTTTATCGCCATGTTTGTCAAAAAAGAAGCTCTTCTCAGCTCTCAAATCGAAGGAACCCAGGCATCTCTGGAAGAGCTGTTCGAGTTTGAGAGCGGAGAGAACCCGGATAACATTAACGATGTTGCCGAAGTTGTTAATTACATCAAGGCATTGAATTACGGTATTGATCGGTTGACTGATTTCCCCATGAGTCTTCGGCTTATAAAGGAGATCCATCTGATTTTGCTGGAAGGCGCCAGAGGAGGCGAAAAGACTCCGGGAGAGTTTAAGAAAAGCCAGAACTGGATCGGTCCGGCTGGATGCGCGCTTACAGACGCCCGCTTTGTGCCACCGCCGCCATTTGAGGCTGAAGCGGCAATGGGTGCGCTTGAACTGTATCTGCATCAACCGTTACAGCTTCCGGTGCTGGTGAACTGTGCTCTTATCCACTTCCTGTTTGAAACGATACACCCATTTCTTGATGGGAACGGCAGGCTGGGACGTTTGTTGATAACTTTTTACCTGCAGTGGCAGGGGGTAATGAAAAAACCGCTCCTTTACTTGAGCTACTATTTCAAAAAATACCGTCAGGAATATTACGACCGTCTTAACATGGTTCGGGATGACGGCGATTTTGAGCAATGGATAGCATTTTTCCTGAAAGGGGTTGTGATGACGGCGGATTCCGCCGTTGAAACTGCCCGGCAAATTATGGAACTGCAAACCGCGCATCGCAATCTGCTCTGGCAGAAGAAACTCTCTTCGCCACTGGCGGTAGGCATCTTGGAAAAGCTCTATTACACTCCGTACATTTCAGTAAATGATATTGCCCGTGATTTCTCCATCTCCTATCAGTCTGCTTCGACCCTTGTATCTCAGCTTGAAGTGATCGGTATCCTGCGGGAAATTACCGGCCGTAAGCGTGATAAACGTTATATTTATTCAGACTATCTACATATCCTTGAAGAAGGCACGAAACTATGAAGAAGACAAAACTGGTCTTTATCCGGTAGAAATTGACCTGACTTACGAAGGGATTGGAACACCGGATGGAAAAAGGAACTGAAGTTATGCTGAATGTCCAGGTCTGCTTGGTGAGCGACCAGCCTATTCCGAATCTGACGACTATTGTCCAGTTCCAACCGGATCTGGTGATTCTGCTTTATACTGAGGACCGCAAGCCCCAGAAGGATCGATTGGAGCGGGTCGTGGGGGAGCGGGGAATCCGTGTCGAAGCGCGATTGATTCTCCCCTACGGATTGGCCAATGTCATAAAGACCTGCGAAGGTGTCATTCAGGATTGCCCCGATTGCCGGGTCTCGCTGAATATTACCGGCGGCACCAAGATCGGCACGCTGGGTGCGTTTCAGGCGTTTTCTCAGGCAAACCTCCCGATCTATTACGTCAATACGAAAGACAACCAAATTCTTCAGGTCGCCCCGACGGAGCTGACCCTTCCCATTGAGGTCAAGATATCTATCAAGGAGTATCTTTCGGCCTATGGTTTTACCATGGAACGTCAGGCATCGGACCGGCAACGCATCCAGTTGCGCCGTCCGCTGACCGAGGCGTTGCGCAATCTTGCCATTACCTCGGAATGGGCCATCGGTAACCTGAACGATTCATTCCGGGATTCCTTGCCACGCAATGTCAAAAACCCCCGTTTCCCCCTGGAAATAAGACCGACGGATGAGGGGCTGTTGCTCCTCATCCCGCTCATGGAGGAACAGGGGATCGTCAGACGAGGTCACGACGGCAGCCTGATGGTGGATACCATGGACAACGTAAATTACCTCCGTGGTTTCTGGTTTGAGGAATTCGTTTTCATGGCGGCAATTGCGGCCGGCGCCGACGAGGTTGCGTTGAATGTGGAAGGGACGTGGGACGCAACCGGGAGGACCGCCACCAAAAATGAATTCGATGTCATGGTGGCCAAAGGCAATCGCCTTTTCTTCATCTCCTGCAAAACCAGCAACCCGAATCGCAAGGAGGGGAGCGAGGCGGTGGGCAAGGAGTATCTCTATGAACTGGATTCACTGGGAGATCAGGCTCTGGGGCTGTTCGGTAAAAAGATGCGGGCTTCGGCCCGGCCGGTGAAGGATGACTATCTGAGACAGCGGGCCAGGGTGATGAAGATCGACCTGGTTGACCGCAACGATCTCCACAATCTCAAGGGAAAATTGAGACACTGGCTGAGCAGATGATCATCGAAGTGGGACTCCTCTCCGTCGCCACCGGCGTCGAGTCGCCGGAAAACGAGTACCATGGATCATTCCCCGTAGTGAAGTAAGCTGATGACGCCCGTTCTTTGAAAAACAGCAACGTTGCCGTAATGGTTTTCTTCGTTTCTTCGCGTCATAGTGGCGTCAGAAAAGGAGAACAGCCAATGATCGTTTATGTTTCCACTCAAGGGGCGAAGGTGGTGCGTGAAGGGCGCCATCTGCTGGTGCGCAAGGAAGGGGATATTCACCATACCCTCTTCATTCACCGTCTGGAACAACTGGTGCTTATGGGGAATGTGTCCGTCACCCCCCAGGCAATGAAGCTGTTGCTGCGGGAGGGGATCGACACCGTCTTTCTCCGTCTGGACGGCCGCTACCAGGGGCGATTCGCTTCTGCGGAACCCAAGAACATCTTTTTACGGAAACGCCAGTTTCTCCTCACCGACGATCGGGATTTCTGCCTGAAAATGGCCGGCCGGATTGTTCGCGGCAAGCTGCTCAATCAGGCCACGCTTCTGCAGAGAATCCAGCGCACCAGAAACATTCTCCTGCCGGGAGATCCCGCCCATGCCATTCGTAATCTCTGTCACAAGCTGGAAGAGGCAACCAGTGTCGAGACGGTCCGGGGGCTTGAAGGGGCGGGGGCCAGTCTCTATTTCTGCGGCTTTCCTCGCGGGTTCACGGAAGACTTCGGCTTCAGAAGACGGGTGCGACGTCCACCCACCGATCCGGTGAATGCCGTCCTTTCGCTCCTCTACACCTTCATCATCAACAGAGCATATGCGGCGGTACGTCTCGCGGGTCTCGATCCCTATCCCGGCGCACTTCATTCCCTGGATTATGGTCGTTTCTCCCTGCCGCTGGATCTGGTGGAGGAGTTTCGCACCATCATTGTGGATACGTTGACCCTGTCACTTTTCAATCTGGGGATACTCAAGCAGGATGATTTCTATGCGCTTGTCCCACCTCCCGAGGTGGTTCATGAACCGGGAGAGGATCTCATCGAGCAAGCCCTGAGCGACCGCATCGGCTCCATGTCGCTGCAGGATGGGGATGAAATTTTTGATATGCCGGAACAGAAGGTCGAAGAGGATTACCGGATGGAAGAGGAACGGAGTGCCATGCCAGCGGTTCGGCTGCATACCGATGCCTTGGCAAGGGTCATCAAGGCGTTTGAGCGAAAGATGGGGACCGAATTCTATCACCCGCTGGCCGAGAAGAAACTTACCTACAGCGAGTCGCTGATCTTTCAGGCGCGACTCTACCGCAAGGTCGTGGAGGGAGAAGCGGCTGATTATCATCCGCTTCTTTTGAAATGATGGTATTTCTCATTGCTTACGACATTACGTCCAACCGCCGCCGGACCAGGCTGCACACATACCTCAAGGAGTTCGGTCTCAACACCCAGAAATCGGTCTTTGAATGTGATATCGAACCTGATCTGCTGCGTCAGGTTCTGGCCAGCGCCGCCATGGTGATTGATCGGAGCACCGATTCTGTCCGCTGTTATCGACTCTGTTCCCATTGTCTCAAGCGGGTCGTGGTCTCCGGGGTCGGCTTGAAGATTGCCGAACTCGACTACATGGTCATCTGATAATCGGGAGGAAGCCATGGACGACATGATGATCGTTGCCTACGACATCACGCATCCGCGCCGACTGCAAAAGGTCGCCGGCATCATGAAGGATTACGGCGTGCGGGTGCAAAAGTCGATATTTGAGGTGGGGGTGGATCCCCTCCGATTTCAGCAGATGCGTCATCGGGTGGAGCGGGTCATTGATCCCAAGGAAGACGGGGTTAAATACTTCGCGCTCTGTCCGAAATGCTCCGATACGTTGATAGCTCTCGGCGTGGGATCGGAGCAGTTTGGCGTCGGAGAGTATCTGATTCTTTGATGCTACCGAAACATAAGGAGACCTTCCAATGGAAATTGTATTTGGCATGAGCCTGGATGGGCCATCTTTTCCGGCTATCCTGACCAATGACGCCGCGGGTATGGGAAAAATGATCTGCGGTCCGCTGGGTCTGCTGCGACTGTTGGAAACCCGTACTGGGCTCGGCGGTGATTGGGCGCCTCAGCCTCTGCGGGTGGAACTCTACCGGCAACGACTGAACGCCGTTGACGACGGTACGCGGTTTTTTACCGACTCCCTGGAGGCTGATTCGCACACGGTCGCCGAGACCCTGTTGGCGTGGCGCGATGAGCTTTATCTGGCCGGCTGGAATTTTGCCTTCACCGATGATCTTCCCGCACGTTTGAAGGATTTCGCCCTTGTGGAGCAGGGGAAGAGTGACCTCCCCCCTTTGCCGTTCGGTTTTCCCGAGCGGTTTCGGGCCGTAGTAGCGGCTCTTCCACAGCGCAACCTCCTGATAACAGCCATTACTCTTGCCGAGCCGCGACGATTGCTGAATACGCCGTGGGAACAACTCCTGGCTGCTTTGGAACAAGGAGGAGTGACCGTCACCGACTGGACGGCTCCTGCTCCACAGGCAACCGGCGATCTGCGGGCGGCCCAGGAAGCCCTCCTTTCCGGCGGTGAAAGAACAGCAGCTGGTGACGGCTCTCTGATCCTCCTTTCCTCGGAGAGTGACGTGCATGCGGCCGATATCATCGGCGCCTGGCTTGAGATCCAACCTTTACCCAACCGTTTGCTCCTTCTCCCTCGAAGCGATCGGACCCTGGAGAGAATAATCACCGTTCGCGGTCTGCCGGCTCTGGGGTGTCCAAACCTATTCGGCGCAGCGGCCGATCCTGCAGCTGTTGCCCCTTCTCTGTGAGCTCATGTGGGAGCCACTGAATCCCTACCGCCTTGTGGAATTTCTCACGCTCCCCGACACGCCGCTCCCCAGGCGGGTGGCGAGAAAGCTGGCGGAAGTCGTGGCGGCGGCTCCGGGTATCGGCGGTCGTCCGTGGGATACGGCGTTGACCGAACTGGAGGCGGCTTTTACCGCGGAGGGAGCGGAGTCCAAGCTCTGGAAAAAATGCAGACAAGCCGTCGCCACCTGGCTGGAGGGGGAACGCTACCCTCTTTCTCCCGGAATCCCGGCTCCGGTCTTGGCGCAGCTGGCGCGAAAGATCGCCCAGTGGGGAGGAGGGCACCCTCTGCGGGAGGGGGAAGATGACTCGCAGCTGAAAGCTCTGGCCGCCCAGGCCCGCCACCTGGCGACCATTCTGGAGAGTCAGCCGGAACCCCATGTCACCCAGCCGCAACTCCACCGTCTGCTCCGGATCGTGCAGGGTGAAGGGCAGGCGTTGGGAGAGGTCGCCGGGGCGGGACATCACCCCTGGGTAACCGAGTCGGAAGCGATCCTCGTCCCGGTGGGGGAGCTCGTCTGGCTGGGATTCAGCAGCCGCAACGCCCGGGGGGTGATCCGCTCTCCTTGGACAGTTCGGGAAAGACTCTATCTGCGGAATGCCGGGATCCTGCTGCCGGAGCCCAAGCGTGAACTGGAACGGATCGTTGAAGGGTATCGTCGGGCCGTGTTGATGGCCACCAAACGGCTCATCCTGGTGGCGCCTCGACAGGAAGCAGCCGAAGCAAGCGGGCCGCATCCGCTGCGGGACCGGTTGACCGCTATCTTCGGGAAGTCTGTGCAGCAGTTGGAACAGTCGGATACAGAGTGGCTTCAGGGAAACGCCGGGATCTGCCGCCTCCCCTCCGTGGAGATCCTTCGCCGTGGCCTCCCCCGACCGCAACGTTTCTGGTCAGTCCCTCCGGAGTATCTGCCCCGACGGCCCACCGAATCCTATTCCAGCCTGGTCACCCTGTTCCAGGAACCGTTCCGCTGGGTCCTGACCTACCCGGCAAAATTGAAAGAGGGGCCGATTCAGGCCATCGGCAACCAGCGGACGCTCATGGGGAATCTTGCCCATCGGTTGTTCGAGGAGCTGTTCGCCCCGGGAGAAACATGTGCCGGGTGGGCGGAGAAGACGGTCTTTGGAAAAATCGACACGCTTCTCACACGTCTTCTTCCC
>CAIUUR010000016.1 GCA_903902345.1 uncultured Geobacteraceae bacterium
GCCCAATTCGGAGGATCGAAAGCATCATGGCTTTCCAAGAGGCTGGTCTTATGGTCGGAACATGCGTAGAGCCGATTGGTCCGGAACATACGAACGATGAACTGGCTGAGATGATTCTTCTGACCGCCTCCTTTAATCCTTCCTTTAGCGGAGCGGCAAGGCGTATCGCCATTCCTGGAACTGCCCTGGCTGAACGTGGGATGATTTCAGAATTGCGGATGGCGCAAATTGTTGCGGTCACCCGGCTTGCCATGCCCCGTTGCGTCAAGGGGAACTGTTCCCATGAACCGGCAACTGTTCCGATTATAGGGGGTGCAAATCTTCTTTGGGCCGAGGTGGGGGCAAATCCACGTGACACGAAGGAGAAGACGGAGGAAGGCCGCGGGTACTCCGTTCCTGCTATTCGTCATCTCTTCGAGGAGACGGATTGGCAAATAGTGGAGGGACCTTCGCGATTTTTTCAAGGGGAGAACCGGTATGGCGGTAGTCTGACTGAGTAAAAGAAGACGTACTGAGTTGAACAAATCACGTCCCTACGGAGGAAACAGAGATGGATGTCCTGACCTTGAGCAGGCTGCAGTTTGCGATTACGAGTATGTTCCACTTCATCTTTGTGCCGTTAACCCTTGGCCTCTCCATTCTCACCGCGTTCATGGAAACGCGCTACGTCATGACCGGCGATGCAACCTACCTCAAGATGACCAAGTTCTGGGGAAAACTGTTCCTCATAAACTTCGCCTTGGGTGTTGTCACCGGCATTACCATGGAGTTCCAGTTCGGCATGAACTGGGCCGAGTACTCCCGCTATGTGGGGGACATCTTTGGCGCCCCCCTGGCCATCGAGGCGACGGTGGCCTTTTTTCTGGAGTCGGTCTTCATAGGTCTCTGGATCTTCGGCTGGAACAAGGTCTCCAAAAAAGTCCACGCCCTTGCCATCTGGCTGGTCGCCCTGGCCACCAACCTCTCCGCCCTCTGGATACTCCTGGCCAACGGCTGGATGCAGCACCCGGTGGGGTATGTCCTTCGCAATGGTCGGGCCGAGATGGTTGATTTCATGGCGATGATCACCAATCCCGACGGTCTACTGAAGTTCGCCCACCAGCTCACATCCGGTTATACCGTGGCGTCATTCTTCGTCATGGGGGTCTCTGCCTGGCATCTGCTGCGGAAGAACGAGACCGATTTTTTTATCCGCTCCTTCCGGATAGCAGCCACCTTCGGCCTCTTCTCCACGATTGCCGTGGGTCTCTTCGGGGACATGTCCGCCGTGGAGGTGGCCAAGGTGCAGCCCACCAAGTTTGCCGCCATGGAGTCCATCTGGGAAAGCAAGCGGGGGGTGGGGATGAACCTGCTTCTCCTCCCCGATCCCCCCAACGAATGCAACAGTGTGGAGGGGGTCTGCGTCCCCAATGCGGTGAGCCTCCTGGCCTTCCATGACCCCAACGCCCTGGTCAAGGGGTTGAAGGAGTTCCCCCCCGAACTCCGCCCTCCGGTACTCCCCACCTTCATCAGTTTCCGGCTCATGGCCTGTCTGGGGACGTACTTCATTCTGGCGGCCCTGGCAGCGACGATTCTCTCCCGATGGGGGAAGATCGAGAACCAGAAGC
>CAIUUR010000017.1 GCA_903902345.1 uncultured Geobacteraceae bacterium
GACAGTCGCATTCAGACGTGAACCCTCCCGTGAGGACCCTCTATCAGCTACGGTCCATGGTTCGTGCGTCAGCAATGCTGTATGCTAACGACACTTGAACCTTGTGCCAAGGTGCGCTAGAATGGCTGTCTGCGAAACTCAACGATTACCTATTTTCGGGGGAGACATCTGATGGCGCCGATTTTACGTACTGTCTTGCTGGTTACCACTCTTTTCATCGTATCCGCCGCAACTGCGGCGTGGGGCGCCGATACCCTCAACCTGGATAAGGCTCTCAAGATCGGCAACGGCAAGAGTACGATCATCGAATTCACCGACCCGGACTGCCCGTACTGTCGCAAGGCGTACCAGTATTTCCTGACTCGCTCCGACGTCACCCTCTACGTCTTCTTCAATCCTCTTTCCAGCCATCTGAACGCCAAGCAGAAGGCCCAGTATATCCTCTCTGCGGATGACAAGGAACGGGCCTATGCCGAGGTCATGTCCGGTGTCTTCGACCTGGCCCCCCCCACGGCGATAACCGAAAAGGGGAAGAAGCTCCTGGAGGAGCAGATTGTCATCGCCCAGAAAAGCGGTATTGTCGAGGTGCCGGTGTTCATAATCTACGGGCGGATCATCAAAGGGTTCGAGCGTGGTAAACTGGAGGCGGTGCTGCCGCCGGTTCATTGAGAGATTCCCTGCATGGAGCGTGATGAGGTTCGGGTCGTGGAGACCAACATCGATGACATGAACCCCGAACTCCTGGGGTTTCTCATGGAGCGACTCCTGGACGAAGGGGCGTTGGATGTGGCTTTTTCTCCCCTACAGATGAAGAAAAACCGGCCGGCAGTCAAACTCACCGTCATTACCATTCCCTCCCTCCTGGATCATCTTTGTCGGATCATCCTCCTGGAATCCACCGCAATCGGTGTTCGGCATTATCCGGCCGAGAGGTTGACGCTGGCGCGGCATATGGAGCGCCGGGAGACATCCCTGGGCCGGATCCGGGTAAAGGTTCTCAGCGAGGATGGGGTCGTGGTGAGGGTTGCCCCGGAGTTCGAGGAGTGTCGGCGATTGGCGCTGGAGAGCGGTCTGTCGCTGGCTGAGGTCTACCGGATCGTCCAACGGGAAACGACATGAAGATTTCGACACTTTCCATCGGTGACGAGCTCCTCTTCGGCGAAGTGGTGGACACCAACGCTTCCCGGATCGCCGCCAGGCTCTACGACGAGGGGATCAAGGTGCAGCGACACCTGCTGGTGGGGGACGACCTCTTCGCTATTATCGATACTCTTCACTATCTGGCAGAAGGGAGTGATGTTCTCATCGTTACCGGCGGTCTCGGACCCACCGGTGACGATCTGACGGCGGAGGCCGCCGCCGCGGCAACGGGACAATCCCTGGTTCTCAATGAAGAGGCCCTTGCCCGGATGGTGGAGTGCGTGGGGAGGGAGGGGGGGGAGTTCATGGCCGCCAGCCGGCGGCAGGCGCTTCTTCCTGCTGTCTGCACCCTCATCGTCAACCCCACCGGCACCGCCTCCGGTTTTATTGTTACCAGGAACCGGTGCCACCTCATCTTTCTTCCCGGTGTCCCTTCCGAGATGATCCGGATGCTGGATGAGACGGTGCTCCCTTTCATTGGTGAGCGACTGGTTAAGAAGGTGGCCATCCGGACAAAGGTTTTCACCCTCCTGGGTATCGCCGAGGCGGAGATGGACCGAATCATGGCGGATCTTCCCGATCCGGCCGCCGGGCTGTCCGTGGCGTATCGTGTCAGGTTTCCCACCATTGACCTGAAGTTGCGGGGTGAGGGTGATAGCGAAGCTGCGGTGGCGGCTCTGCTTGGTGGGGGAACGGCGACGGTGAGGGCGCGTCTGGGGGAGTTCATCATTGCCGAGGATGGCGCCACCCTGGACGACGAGGTGGCGCGACTCCTCCGAGATACGGGGGTAACCGTCTCCCTCGCCGAGTCGTGTACCGGAGGTCTCATTGCCAAACGGCTTACCGACGTGGCGGGGAGTTCGGCCTATTTTCTGGAAGGTAACGTGGTCTACAGCAACGGGGCCAAGAGCCGGTTGTTGGGTGTTCCCCAGGAGACCCTCCGTGAGCATGGGGCGGTGAGCGCCGAAGTTGCGGTGGCCATGGCTCAGGGGGGACGGAGAGCCGCCGGAAGCACTGTAGCCCTGGCGGTGACCGGCGTCGCCGGTCCCGGCGCCTCGGAGGAGAAGCCCGCAGGGATGGTCTTCATCGCCCTGGCGGATGAGGAGGGGTGCCAGGTCAGGGAGTATAGTTTCAGGGGGGACCGGCGCCAGGTAAGGAGCCTTACGGCATATACCGCCCTGGATTGGCTCCGGCGGTATCTGATGACTCGGTAAAAAGCAATTCGCCACGGAGACACGGAGAATAATCTCTCACTGTTTCAAATGGTTACACTGAGGTGAGTTCTAATGTTTTTGGGTTAAAACCAAAAAAATATTTTCTCAGTTGTTTCCTCCGTGTCTCCGTGCCTCCGTGGTTCAATTGCCTATTGCGGGCTGAAATGTTTTAAAACTCTCTTTTCTCTGTGACTCTGTGGTGAGAGTCCTCAGTTTTATTTTCCGATGGCCTTAAGGTCATCCAGGTTCTTCTTCCCCATATCCTTCACCTGGCCGGCATCACCCTTGGCCTTGTCGACTGCGTCCTTCCCCTTCTTGACCTTCTCGCTCTTCTTGGCGGCAGCATCCTTTACGGTTCCTTCGACTTTGGCTTTCTTGGCGTCAAGCTTCTGCTGCTGTTCCGTGACCGCCTTGCCCGGCGTATCCTTGACTTCCTTCACCTTGTCGCCGACCTTGTTCTTTTTTTCCTTCAGTTGTTGATCCTTCTTCTGAACCGTATCAACTGCCGCGCTCTCCTTCTTGAGCAGGTCCATGGTGGGGTCAGCGGCGACGGCAGCCCCGGTAAAGGCGGCGGCGGTGAGGAGTGTTGCGATGACAGCTGTTGATTTTTTCATAATAATCCTCCAGAAAGTGTAATGATGACGGGTATCCTAGCAAAAGCCCCGGCGGCACGCAATAATTCTAACACTATTTTAACGATATTGCGCCGCTTGGTTCTGTGTTGCGTCGGATTTTTCTGCTCGAACATGAACGATCCTCACAGGTAAGAGTCAAAAGCAACACACGGATTAAACTGGTCAGGACGAATAAAGGTAGTGCTCTGAGCGCGGTCCCCGAAGTTGGTCGAGGGGTAGTCGAAGGGCGAATCATTTTTGGTTTGACTAGGTCTATTAATATCAAGGTATTTCGCAACAAGGAAGGGACTCATATCCTCATGATTCATCCGTCGTACAAGGGAACCATCGACGGCAAGGATCTGACCCCTCAGCCTCTCCCACGGGGGCTGTTTCGATCAGTTCATCCTGGCGAACTCCCTGAGGATGGCAAGCCCCTGATCCTGTGACTTTTCCGGATGAAACTGGGTAGCGACGATGTTGTCCTTCCAGATTGAGGAGCAAAATTCGATGCCGTGGGTGGTGGTGGTGGCGACGACACCTTCATCGTCGGGTTTCACGTAGTAGGAGTGGACGAAATAGACGTTGGTTCCTTCATCCAGCTCCCGAAGCGCCGCCGGACGGCGCTTGAAGGAAAGTTGGTTCCACCCCATGTGCGGCACCTTCAGCGCCTCTCCCCCCTCGACCATCCCTTCGGGGAACCGGAGCACCCTGCCGGGAATGATGTCCAGTCCCTTGTGACAGCCGAACTCCTCGCTCTGGGTGAGTAGAAGCTGGAGACCGAGACAGATTCCCAGAAACGGTCGTCCTTCCCGGATGACCCGGAGGATCGGTTCCACAAATCCTCCCGTCTCCAGGTTCCGGATGCAATCCCGAAAAGCACCCACGCCGGGGAGCACGATCCGCTCCGCTTCCAGTAGCACCTTCGGATCGGCGGTAACGACCGCCTCGTAGCCGACCTTCTCGAACCCCTTCTGAACGGAGCGAAGGTTACCCATACCGTAGTCGATGATGGCAATCATAGCATCCCTTTCGTGGACATGACCCCCTGGATGCGGGGGTCGAGAGATGTCGCTAGGTCCAGCGCCCGGGCGGTGGCCTTGAAGCAGGCCTCGATGATGTGGTGAACATTGTCGCCGTACCTGATATTCAGGTGGACGTTGGCCCCGCAGTTGTTGGTAAATGCCTGAAAAAACTCTTTTACCAGCTCCACGTCCAGATCCCCGATCTTCACCTTGGGGAGTTCCACATGGTAGACGAGATACGGTCGCCCCGAAAGGTCCACGGTGACTTCGGCCAGGGTCTCATCCATGGGGACGACGGCGTGACCGTAGCGCTTGATCCCCTTCTTATCCCCTACCGCCTGTTTGAAGGCGTCGCCCAGGACGATGCCGATATCCTCCACCGTATGGTGGTAATCGATATCGATGTCCCCTCGGGCCTCCACCACTAGGTTGAAGAGGCCGTGGCGGGCGAAGAGATCCAGCATATGGTCGAGAAAGGGGACCGAGGTGCAGATCTTCGCCTCTCCCGTGCCGTCCAGTTCCAGGGTCAAGCGTACCTGGGTCTCCCGGGTGATCCGTTCTATGGTTGCGCTGCGGGACATGATGAGCTCCTTGCTTCAGATGGAATCCTTTAACCTTACGCTCACCGATTTGCCGTGGGCCTGAAGCCCCTCCAGTTCGGCAATCCGGACGATATGGCTCCCCAGACGGTTCAAGCCGGCTTCCGAGAACCAGACGATGGAGGTTTTTTTGACGAAGTCGTCCACGGAGAGCGGGGAGAAGAAACGGGCCGTCCCCCCCGTGGGGAGGGTATGGTTGGGGCCTGCCAGGTAATCGCCGGCCGCTTCCGGGGTGAAATGCCCCAGGAAGATGGCTCCCGAGTTGGTGATCCTGGGCATGACCGCGAAGGGATCGGCCACGGCCAGTTCCAGATGTTCCGGGGCGATCCGGTTGGAGAAGGCGATGGCCTCGTCCAGGGTTCCTGCCACGATGATGGCGCCGTAGCTACCCCATGATTTGCGGGCGATAGCTTCCCGCGTCAGCTCTCTCAGTTGGCGCTCCACCTCAGCCGCTACCTCCTGACCGAACTCCCGGTGGGTGGTGATGAGGATGGATGAGGCCAGTTCGTCATGTTCCGCCTGGGAGAGGAGGTCGGCGGCGATATGGGCCGGATTTCCGCTCCCGTCGTTGATGACGAGGATCTCGCTGGGGCCGGCGATCATGTCGATCCCCACCTGGCCGAAGACCAGCTTCTTGGCGGTGGCCACGTAGATGTTGCCGGGGCCGGTGATCTTGTCCACCTTGGGGACCGTGGCCGTGCCATAGGCCAGGGCCGCCACCGCCTGGGCCCCTCCCAGACGGAAGATCCGGTGCACGCCGGACAGCCGCGCCGCCACCAGTACGTGGGGATTGATCTCGCCATCGGGGGTGGGGGCCACCATGATGATCTCGCCCACTCCGGCAACCTTGGCGGGAACGGCGTTCATGATGACGCTGGAAGGGTAGCTCGCCTTGCCGCCGGGGACGTAGATTCCCACCCGGGCCAGGGGGGTCACCTTCTGTCCCAGGAGAATATCCTCTTCTTCGGTGGAGAGCCAGCTCTGCTGTTTCTGTTTCTCGTGAAAGCGGTTCACCCGCTCCACGGCCAGTTGCAGGGAGGCGATCTCCTCCGGGGAGACCCGGGCGAAGGCGGTGTCGATCTCCTCGCTTGTTACCTCAAGTTCCGCCACGGAGGTCGCATTCAGCCGGTCGAAGCGGTTGGTGTACTCCAGAACCGCTCCGTCGCCCCGCCGGCGTACGTCGGCGATGATATCCCGGACGACCTGCTCCACCTGGTGGGAGGACTCTTCCCCCCGGGAAAGGATGGCTGCGAACTTTTGATCAAAATCGGTATCGGTCATGTCAAGAAACTGCATGATAGTATCCTTCGATGTAATCTATGCTGCTAATTTTCTGATATTATCAAGTTCATGCTCAAATGTCATGAGCATGTTTTGCATTGCATTGACCTCATGCTCCTCAAAAAACCGTTCGCCGCACCGTTCACAGACCAGTGCCGGGATGTCCTGGAGGAAGAGGTGATACCCCTTTCTGTCGACCGTATAGGCAACGGACTTTCGTTCCATTTCACCTGTACACTTGAGGCATTTCATGACCTTCTCCTTGTTCGATAATTTGGGTCCCACTTCCGGAGAGAGGGAGTGTACGTGGTAATTATCGCAAGATACTCTGTCTTTGGGGAGCAAACCAGATGAATTGGTCGGTTGTCTCCGTAGCCAAGAATCAGAACGCTTTGGCCCCTGGCATCCTCTTGGTATTCTTCAATAATTTCCCCTTCGAAGATAACGCAGCGAACTTCCTCAGTTGTGATCGCTTGATCCTCTGCAAGCATTTCATCAACGGCATGCTGGCTGAAAATTATTTTCTGCGTGGCCGCTCTCCTTACCTGCAAGATCAAAGAGTCGCTCACAACTCTTTCTCCAACCCCCGGATGATTTCCGTGATCCGCTGGTGCCGGGTCTTGAGGCTGGCGCGGTTGACGATGAGACGGGTGGTGATGTGGGCGATGGTCTCCACTTCCACCAGGCCGTTCTGCTTCAGGGTCTCTCCGGTGGAGACCAGATCCACGATCCGCTCGGAGAGCCCCACCAGCGGCGCCAGTTCGATGGAGCCGTAGAGCTTGATGAGCTCCACCTGTATCCCTTTGGCGGCGAAATATTTCTCGGTGATGTGGGGGTACTTGGTGGCGATCCGGATATTGGACCAGCGGGAGGGATCGTCGCCACGGGCCAGACCCACCGGTTCGGCCACCATGAGGCGGCAGTAGCCGAACTTCAGATCCAGCGGTTCATAGAGTTCCTTCTCCTGCTCCAGGAGGGTGTCTTTTCCCACGATCCCCAGATCGGCGCAGCCGTACTCCACATAGGTGGGGACATCGGTGGCCCGGACGATCATGTAGCGCATCTTCTGCTCGCTGTTCTCAAAGACCAGTTTGCGGGTGTCAGAGAGGAGCTCGGAACAGTCTATGCCGATCTTGGCGAAGAGAGCCACGGATTCCTGAAGGATCCGCCCTTTGGGAATGGCGATGGTGATAAAATCGTTCATGCTTTTACTCTCTGTATGTCCGCGCCCAAGGCAGCAAGTTTTCGTTCGATGGTCTCGTACCCCCGGTCCAGGTGGTAGATGCGGGAGATCTCGGTGACGTTGTCCGCCGCCAGGGCGGCAATGATGAGGGAGGCGGAGGCCCGGAGATCAGTGGCCATGACCGGCGCTCCGGAGAGTTTCTTGATCCCCTTCACTGTGGCGCTCTTTCCGTCCACCGTGATATCCGCGCCGAAGCGCATCAGCTCCGAGACGTGCATGAATCGGTTTTCGAAGATGTTTTCCGTGATGACGCTGGCGCCGTCGGCCACGGTCATGAGCGCCATGAACTGGGCCTGGATGTCGGTGGGGAAGCCGGGATAGGGGCGGGTCTTGATATTGACGCTTTTGATGCGGCGCGGTCCCTTGACCCGGACTACTCCCTCCTTGTTGACCACATCCACCCCGGCGTCTTGGAGCTTGAAGGTCAGGGCGTCCAGGTGTTCCAGCTGCATCCCATGGATCTTTATGTCGCCACCGGTGATGGCGGCGGCGATCATGAAGGTTCCCGCCTCGATCCGGTCAGGCATGACCCGGTGGCTGGTCGGGGTTAGTTCGCTCACCCCCATGATCCGGACAGTATCGGTGCCGGCCCCCTCGATCTTTGCTCCCATGGCCGTGAGCATGGCCGCCAGGTCGACGATCTCCGGTTCGCGGGCGGCATTCTCCAGTACCGTTTCCCCCTTGGCCGTGGCGGCTGTCATCATGAGGTGTTCGGTTCCTCCCACGGTGGCCACGTCGAAGTTGATCCGCGCCCCCTTGAGTTGCTTGGCTCTGGCCTCCACGTAACCGTGGGCCAGGTGGATCTCCGCCCCCAGCGCCTTGAGTCCCTTGAGGTGCTGGTCGATGGGTCGGGCGCCGATGGCGCAACCGCCGGGGAGGGAAACCCGTGCGACGCCGAAGCGGGAGAGGAGCGGGCCGAGGACCAGCACCGAGGCGCGCATGGTTTTTACCAGATCGTAGGTTGCCTCATGGGTGGCTATTCCGGAGGTGTTTATCCGGACCACGTTGCCGTTGCCATCCACCTGAGCGCCCAGACTTTCCAGGAGCTTGATGGTGGTGTTGATGTCGGCCAGAAAGGGGACGTTGCTGATTTCATGAACCCCCGGCGCCAAGATGGTGGAGACGAAAATAGGGAGGGCGGCGTTCTTGGCCCCGCTGACGGTGACGTTTCCGGAGAGCTTGTTGCCCCCCTTTATGATCAGTTTATCCAATGGAACTACCTCGGATTGTATTTTATTGTAGGGATACCCCTTAAGGATATCCTGGGTTATGACGGCAGCATGTTAATCCGGTCACGTGGTCGGGGATACCTGCCACGGCAGGGCGCCCGCAAGGGGGGCCCCTACAGAACCTGTCCCCCCACCACCCGCTGGATGTTGCCGGGGTCCTTGGCGGTGAAAATATCCACAAATCCTGCTGTCGTGAACATTCCCTGTACCGCCTCCGCCTGCCCGATTCCCACCTCAACCACCAGCCGGCCGCCGGGGTTCAGGTGATTCGGCGCCGAAGGAACCATGACTCGGTAAAAGTCCAGGCCATCCGCGCCGCCGTCCAGGGCTCCCCTGGGTTCGAAATCACGAACCTCCGGCTGGAGCCCGTCAATGTCGGCGGTGGGGATGTAGGGAGGGTTCGAGACGATGAGGTCAAATCGCTGGCCCGTGAAGGGTTGGAACAGGGAACCGGAGACGAAGCTGACCTTCACTCCGTTTCTCTCGGCGTTCTCCCGCGCGACAGCCAGAGCCTTGTGGGAATTATCCACCGTAACAACCTGAGCGTCGGGGAGAAGTTTCGCCAGCAGTACGGCGACACAGCCGCTTCCCGTGCCGATATCAAGCACCCGCAGAGCATTGCCGCCACGGGTCACTGCTTCATGAACCAGTGTCTCGGTATCGTGGCGTGGGATCAGCACCGCCGGGGAGACCAGGAACTCCAAACCCATGAATTCCTGACTCCCCAGGATGTACTGGAGCGGTTCCCGTTTGGCCCGGCGGGCTACGGTTCCACGCACACCAGCCAGTTCATGAGGTTGGAGCGGCTTTTCGAAGTTGACGTAGAGCCCGATCCGGTCAAGCCCCAGCGCGTCGCAGAGAAGCCATTCCGCCTCCAGGCGGGCGTTCTCCACCCCCTTTTCAGCCAGATATCCTTTTGTCCAGTTCAGGACCTTCAGAATGGTCCATATTTCATTCGATTTATCCACGAGTCTCGAGCCCGGGATCACGAGCCAGGGTTACTGGCTTTGGTCCTGGAGCGCCTCCATCTGGTAGTGCGCCCGCAGGGAATCGGCGATCTCACCTATGTCTCCGGCCATGATACTGTCCAGCCGGTAGAGGGTCAGGCCGATGCGGTGATCGGTCATCCTTCCCTGGGGGAAATTGTACGTCCTGATCCGTTCGCTTCGATCGCCACTTCCCACCTGCTGTTTCCGGTCGGCAGCCATGCGGGAATTCTGCTCCTGATGGAGGATGTCCAGCATCCGGGATTTGAGGACCTTCATCGCCTTGGACCGGTTTTTTATCTGGCTCCGTTCCTCCTGGCAGGCCACCACGATCCCGGTGGGGAGGTGGGTGATCCGGACCGCCGAGTCGGTGGTGTTGACGTGCTGGCCCCCTGCGCCCTGGGAGCGGTAGACGTCGATCTTCAGATCAGCCGGGTTGATGTCGATGTCGAACTCTTCCGCCTCGGGCATGATGGCTACGGTGCAGGCGCTGGTGTGAATCCGCCCTTGAGCCTCGGTCTCGGGAACACGCTGGACACGGTGGGTACCGGACTCGTATTTGAGTTTTGCGTAGACCCCTTGCCCCTCCACGGAGGCGATGACCTCCTTGAATCCGCCCCGCTCCGATTCGGAGGCGGAGATGATCTCCACTTTCCAGCGGTTGGCGTCGGCAAAGCGGGAGTACATCCGAAAAAGATCGCCGGAGAAGAGGGCCGATTCATCCCCGCCTGTCCCGGCCCGGATCTCCAGGATGACGCTCTTGTCGTCGTTGGGATCCTTGGGGAGGAGGAGGAGCCTGATCTCTCCTTCCAGTTCCGTCCTGCGCTGTTCCAGTTCTTCCAGTTCCGCCTTGGCCATCTCCCGGATCTCCGGGTCGGATTCGGCAAGGAGTGATTGATTGTCCTTTATCTCCGCCTGGAGTTTCCGGTGCTGCCGGTACACCTCCACCAGCGGGGCCAGTTCCGCATGTTCCTTGGAAAGTTTGCGGAATTCAACCTGGTTGGACATCACTGCCGGGTCGGAGAGGAGGGATTCCACCTCCAGGGAGCGGCGTTCCAGTTCTTCGATCTTATCTAGCATACTTATATCACCAACCTGTCGTCCTTGAATCCGGCGTTCATTTCCAGCGCTTCCTGCATGGAGCGGATGGCGACCTCCAGTTGGCTGTCGTCGGGTTCCCGGGTCGTCAGTCGCTGGAGAGCAAGACCGGGGGAGATGAGAAACTTTACGAAGGGAGTCGAATCATGCTTGGCAGTCCACTTGAGGATCTCGTAGGAGACGCCGGCAATGACCGGGAGAAGGAGTATCCTCGCCCCCCCCTTCATGTAAAAGGGCCAGAGCTTGGGGATGAGGGAGAAGATCACGATGCTGATGAGCATGACGATGAGGAGAAAACTCGTGCCGCAGCGGGGGTGAAGGCAACTGTACTTCCTGACGTTCTCCACGGTGAGCTCTTCCCCTGCTTCGAAGGCGAAGATCGACTTGTGCTCGGCTCCGTGGTACTGAAAGACCCGCTGGATATCCTCCATCCGGGAGATGATCCAGATGTAGAGGAGAAAGACTGCCACCCTGATAACGCCGTCCACCAGGTTGAAGACGATGTTGGAGTCGCCGATGACCGGGACCAGGAGCTTGGTCAGATAGAGCGGCATGATGAAGAAGAGGAGGATGCCGAAGCCGAAGGCCACCGCCATGGTTCCTCCCATGGCCCAGGGGGAGAGCTCTTCCTGCTTACCCTCTTCCTCCACCATTGCTTCGTTGGCGGAAAAGTTCAGGGCCTTGATCCCGACGATGAGGGATGAAAAGAGAGCGACGGCCCCCCGGATGATGGGGTACTTGACGATGGGGTAACGCTCCGAGAGTGGCACCACCTCGTCCTTCTTGACTACGATCTCGCCGGTGGGGCGTCGTACCGCAATGGCCATGGAGCGGGGCGCCCGCATCATGACTCCTTCGATGACCGCCTGACCGCCGATGTTTATTTTCGACATGGAGTTCCTTTTTGCATATTGTCTTGGGTAGGGGCACGGCGTGCCGTGCCCCTACGACAGGGTTTTGAAAAATTCCCGGACTTCAACCGCTTTTCCGCAGCAGAACTTTCCTTCGGGACAGGGCCCGCCGAGGCATCCGGGACCGGCATCCCGGAAAAGCGCCGGGGCCGCCGGTCGAACAGCTATGAGCATCTCCACCGCCATGGCTCGAATCTCCCACTGGGCCCTCCGGCAGCAGCGGAGAGCGAAGAAGTGGCGCAGTGAACGGGCATTCATGGTGACGATGATCTTCGTCTCCGTGGCATTGGGGAGGATGTAGCGGGCATCCTCGGCCGGCACTCCAGCCTCAACCAGTTCCCGGTAGCAGTCGTGAAGTGCCTGAAGCTGGGACTCGAACCGGTCCCGCAGTTCCGGACGGGCCGTGATGGAGTCGGGAACTACTGCATTGAACCGCTGGGCATGGGAAACGTACCGCTGGGATTGCTGGGAGTACGATGCTATCCGGTGCCGGACAAGCTGATGGCTGGCGGCGCGGGAGATGCCGTCAATCCCGAAGGTGAAGGAGGCGTGCTCCAGTACCGAGTGGTGCCCCAGGGAGAGGATCTTGTCGAGAAAGGCGACCGTGTCGACAGCCGTCAGTCGTTCCTGGAGTTCGTCGATGTCGGCGGGGGAATAGCAGAGGCGAGCGGCCAAGGCAACCGTACGTTCAGGGTCGGGGGTATGTTGGAGAAGGGCGACCTTCATGCGGGATGTCTGTCTCCGTGGGGAAACTGTTATGAAAAAACAGAAGGGGATTTCGCCATGGACAAAATCCCCTCGCAGCATGCCGGCCTGGATTCTGCTACATATTGTAGCGTCTCTTGAATCTTTCCACCCGTCCGGCGGTGTCGATCAGTTTCTGCTTGCCGGTGAAGAACGGGTGGCAGGCAGAGCAGATCTCAGTGTGGATCTCCTTGATGGTGGAACAGGTCTGGAAGGTATTGCCGCAGAGGCATTTGACGGTCACTTCCTGATACTTGGGGTGAATTCCCTCTTTCATCGGTGCTCTCCTCCTGAACAGGGTGGAGTGACTCCCCCTGAGTAAAATCTTGGTCAAATGTTATGTTTACCAGCTTGCCCTTTTTTTTTCAAGGTTTTTTTCAGCGGTTCATGGAATCGAGGAAAGCCTGGTTGCTCTTGGTCTCGGACAGTTTGTCGAGGAAGAATTCCATGCAGTCCACCACATTCATGGGGTGGAGCACCTTTCGGAGGATCCAGATCCGGTTGAGGGACGCCTTGCCGATGAGGAGTTCCTCCTTCCGGGTGCCTGACTTGTTGATATCGATGGCCGGGAAGGTCCGCTTTTCCACCAGTTTCCGGTCGAGATGGAGCTCCATGTTGCCGGTCCCCTTGAACTCCTCAAAGATGACCTCGTCCATCTTGCTCCCCGTATCCACCAGGGCGGTGGCGATGATGGTGAGGGAGCCTCCCTCCTCGATGTTACGGGCTGCGCCGAAGAAACGTTTCGGTTTCTGGAGGGCGTTGGCGTCCACACCACCGGTGAGGATTTTGCCCGAGGGGGGGAGGACCGTGTTGTAGGCCCGGGCCAGGCGGGTGATGGAGTCCAGGAGAATGACCACATCCCGTTTGTGCTCCACCAGTCGCCGGGCTTTTTCGATGACCATCTCGGCGACCTGGACGTGGCGGGTGGCCGGTTCGTCGAAGGTGGAAGAGACGACTTCCCCCTTCACCGAGCGCTGCATATCGGTGACCTCTTCCGGTCGCTCATCGATGAGGAGGACGATGAGGTAGACCTCGGGGTGGTTCTCGGCGATGGAGTTAGCGATATTCTGGAGGAGCATGGTCTTGCCGGTGCGGGGGGGGGCCACGATGAGTCCCCGCTGTCCCTTGCCGATGGGGGCCACCAGTTCCATGATCCGCATGGGCATATTGTCCGGAGTTGTCTCCAGCGTCAACTTTTCCTCGGGATAGAGGGGGGTGAGGTTGTCGAAGAGGGTCTTCTCCCGCGCTACCTCCGGCGACTCGAAGTTCACCGTCTCTACCTTCAGGAGGGCAAAATAGCGCTCCCCTTCCTTGGGGGGGCGGATCTGCCCGGAAACCGTGTCCCCGGTCTGGAGGTTGAAGCGGCGAATCTGGCTGGGGGAGACATAGATGTCGTCGGGGCCAGGGAGGTAGTTGTAATCCGGAGCCCGAAGGAAGCCGAATCCGTCTGCCAACGTTTCGAGGACCCCTTCGCCGAAGATCATGCCGTTTTTTTCCGTCTGGGCATTGAGGATGGCGAAGATCAGCTCCTGCTTGCGCAGGCTTGAAGCTCCCTCGATGTTGAGTCCCTTGGCGATGATGGTCAATTCGTTGCTTTTCTTCTCTTTCAGTTCCTGCAAGTTCATGTGTTGCTCCTGGGAGACGTTGCGGTGCTGCGGTAGCGGCAAGCGTGGTGTGGTTTGATTTAGGTATCAATCAGTATGCGGAAATAACCGGGGAGAGCGCTCGTTGGTTAGGTTGTCCTGGAGGTATATTCGATAATGAAATGGAGTCGTCGGGTGCAGGTACGAGTCGGGATGCTTTTCGAGGATATGAACTTATAGGCGCATTTTTTGTAGTTTGTCAACTATTTGTTTTGCAGCGTCGAGAAAAATATGAGTGAAAAATAAAACTTTCATTGACCTTCATCCCTGGATGTGAGAATTTCTGCAGGTAACCTGCTGTTTTTCTGAGAGGTGGTGGAGGATGTTCGTGAGAGAGGGTTTTTCCCTTGCCGTGCCACTCATTCTGGCCGGGATACTGCTTACTGCCTGCTCCGGAGTTCCGGCACTTCTCTTCGTCCGGCGGGATGGGCGGGGACAGAAGGTCGCTACCCTGTTCATGACCGTCGGTTCAGCGGCGGGGGGCGCCGGTGCGCTCCTGGTACTTCTCGGCGCCGCTTCCCGGCGATATCTCCTGGAGGAGGGGCTCTTCCCGGGGGGAGCCCAGTGGGGAGTCGATCCCCTCTCGGCTTTTTTCCTCATCCCTACCTTCCTTATGGCCGGTTGCTGCTCTCTTTATGGGATGGGTTATTTTCCCGAGACGAAGCATCCGTCCTCCGCGCCCCGCCTCACCTTCTTCTTCGGTCTCCTCGTCGCCTCGGTGGCTCTGGTCTTCACGGCCCGTGACGCTATTTCCTTTCTGGTGGCGTGGGAGGTGATGGCCCTGGCCTCTTTTTTTGCCATGACCACCGAAGACCAGAAGAAGGAGGTCCAGAGTGCGGGACTCCTCTTCCTGATTTGCGCCCATATGGGGACGCTCGTTCTCTTTGCACATTTTTCTCTGCTTAAGGCGGGGAGCGCCACGTTCGGTTTTCCCGGAGGGGGCTCTCTTCCCGGTGGGACCCTGTCGGCCACGGCGATCTTTCTCACCGCGCTGGTGGGGTTCGGCTTCAAAGCAGGAATCATGCCGTTTCACATCTGGCTCCCCTCGGCCCACGCCGCGGCTCCCAGCCATGTCTCGGCGCTCATGTCCGGCGTCATCATCAAGACCGGGGTCTACGGACTCATCCGGGTCACCTCTTTTTATCATCATCCCCCCGGTTGGTGGGGGATGACGCTGCTGGCTCTGGGGACCGTTTCCGCCGTGGCCGGGGTGCTCTTCGCCATAGGTCAGCATGATCTGAAGCGGCTCCTGGCCTACCACAGCATTGAGAACATCGGGATCATCGTCATGGGGATAGGTCTCGCCACCTTGGGGCGGAGTTCGGGCAGTACTCCCCTGCAACTCCTGGGAATGGGGGGGGCGTTGCTCCATGTTCTCAATCATGCCCTCTTCAAGGGGCTCCTCTTCCTGGGGGCCGGGTCGGTCATCCACGCCGCCGGGAGCAGGGAGATCGATCTCATGGGGGGGCTCGCCAAGGTGCTCCCCTTCACTGCTACCCTCTTTCTCGTGGGGGCTGCGGCAATCAGCGCTCTTCCGCCGCTCAACGGTTTTGTCAGCGAATATCTACTCTACCTGGGGCTCTTTCACGGTGTTGTCGGTACCGGTTCCGTCGCGACTTCCTCCGTTCCGCTCATGGCTCTGGCCGTGCCGGCCCTGGCCCTGGTGGGGGGGCTGGCCCTGGCCTGTTTCGTTAAAGTTTACGGTATCGTTTTTCTGGGGATGCCCCGTCGGGACCATGCCCTGCAACCCCATGAGGCGGGGAGCGCCATGCTTCTCCCCATGGGGCTCCTGGCGTCGCTCTGCATTCTCATCGGGCTCTTCCCCCAGGGTGTTGTCCCGTTTCTGGAGCCGGCGGTGGCGGCGGGGCTTCCCGGTGGCATACCCGCCGCCGGTTTGACTGCATTGGCTCCCCTGGGATGGATCACCGTCATGGGGGGAGTGCTGCTCCTGCTGGTGGCCGTCATTGCCCTGAGTGCTCTCCGGCGGCGTCCCGGTGGCGTTGCCACTTCGGTTACCTGGGGGTGCGGCTACCTCCATCCCACCCCCCGGATGCAGTACACCGCCTCTTCTTTTGCCGCGATGCTGGTGGATCTGTTCGGCGGCATTCTTTGTCCCCGGCGCCATGCCCCGAAAATCACCGGTCACTTTCCGGCGCCGGCCGGTTTTTCCCGTACCGTTCCCGAGGTGGTGCTGGAACTCCTTTATCTCCCCACCCTGAGACGTGGCAACGAACTGCTCATGCCGCTGAGGAAGCTCCAGCACGGCCAGATACCGCTCTACATCCTCTATATTTTCGTCACGGTCATCGTTCTGTTGGTTCTGGCGCCGTGATGTCACTCCCTGAAATAAGTTCGGACCGATCGCCATGATCGATTTCACTATTCACCTCCTTCTCGTCCTCTTCATGCCGCCGCTCCTCCTGGGGGTCATAGGGAAGACCAAGGCCGCCTTTGCCGGACGGGTCGGTGCTCCCTACCTCCAGCACTATCATGACCTGCTGCGGCTGTTCCGGAAGGGGATGGTGGTCAGCGAGACCACCACCTGGCTACACTGGGGCGGCCCGGTCACCGCTCTGGCCGCCACCCTGGCCGCCTCATGCCTCATCCCCCTGGGAAACCACCCCCCTCCCGTTTCCTTCCCTGGCGATATGATTCTCTTCGCCTACCTCCTTGCCTTGGGGCGCTTCGTCACGATCCTGGCGGCGCTGGATACCGGCTCCAGCTTCGAGGGGATGGGGGCCGCCCGGGAGGCGACCTACGCTTGTCTCACCGAGCCGACCCTCTTCTTTGCCCTGGTGGTCCTGGCGCGACTTTCCGGCTCTCTCTCTTTACAGACCATGTTGACCACCTCCCCGAGGGGGGGATGGGCCGGCTCCGGCGCACCGCTCCTCCTGCTGGTGGCTGCTCTCTTCATCGTCCTTCTTGCGGAGAACTGCCGTATCCCCTTCGACGACCCCGCCACCCACCTGGAGCTGACCATGATTCATGAGGTGATGGTTCTGGATCAGAGCGGGCCGCTCCTGGGCGCCGTCCAGTACGGCGCCGCTCTCAAGCTCTTCATCCTGGGCTCCTTGTTTGTTCAGGTTGCCCTGCCGCTACGCACCGGCAATGTTCTGGCTGACTGGGGGGTTTTCATCCTCTCCCTGCTTCTGCTGGCCATGGCCATCGGCACCGTGGAATCGGTCATGGCGCGGCTTCCTTTGCTCCGGGTTCCCCAGCTCCTCATCGCGGGGAGCATCCTGTCGGCCTTCGCCCTCCTCCTCATACTGAGATAACATATGGAATCGCTCATCGATCAGCTCCTTGTCCTTGTGATGCTTCTCAATTTTCTCGGTTTGGGGACCAGCCGGATGCATGTCGCTATCCGGACCGTTGCCTTCCAGGGGGTGATCCTGGGAATCTTGTCGGGGATCACCCATTCACTGACGCTGCACCTGGTGCTAATCACCGGGGGGATCATCTTCGCCAAGGGGTTTTTCATCCCCTGGCTCCTGTTCCGGGCCATGCGTCGAGTGGAGATCCGGGAGGAGGTGGAGCCGTTTCTGAGCCATACCGCCACCCTGCTCCTTTGTGCCGTCACCACGGCCTTGGCCTTCGTCTTTGCCGCCAAACTCCCCCTGGCTCCGCAGCATCAGGGGCTCCTCTTCGTTCCCGCCGCCATCGCCACCATCATCACCGGGTTCCTTGTCCTGACCACCCGGAAGAAGGCCATTACCCAGGTCATCGGCTATCTGATCCTGGAGAACGGGATCTTTATCTTCGGTCTCCTCCTTTCCCAGGCGATGCCAGTCATGGTGGAGGCCGGCGTCCTTCTGGATCTCATCGTGGGAATCTTCGTCATGGGGATCATCATTAACCAGATCAGCCGTGAGTTCTCTTCCATCGATACCTCGCGACTCACGGCACTTCGGGAGGAGCAGTGATCTATCTTCTTCTCACCCTCGTCCCCCTCACCGGTGCTTTCCTCTCCTGGTACATCCGGTCGAACCTGCGGCGCCCCCGGATTCTGCCCCTGTTCGGTCTCGCCCACTTTGTTCTGACAATAACGGCGGTGGCGGATCGCCCCCTCCCGGCTCTCTCCGGGTGGATCGCCCTGGACCCCCTGGGAATGGTGGTGCTCCTGACCATCAGCACCCTCTATCTTGCCTGTTCGCTGTATGCCGCGGGGTATCTCCCCTCCCGCCACGAACGTTCCAATCAGGTGCTCTGTTTCGGTATGCTCCTCTGTCTCTCGGCCATGACCTTGGTGACGCTTGCCCATCACCTGGGACTTCTCTGGGTCGCCATGGAGTCCACTACCCTGAGTATGGCTCCGCTGGTCTACTTCAACCGGAATGCCCGCTCCATTGAGGCCACCTGGAAGTACATGATCATCTGCTCCGTGGGGATCGCTCTGGCGCTGTTGGGACTCTTCTTTCTGGCGTATGCCACTCTGGTGGCGGGGAAGGAGACGACCCTCCTCCTGGAACCGCTGGTCGCCGGGGCGCGGAATCTTTCCCCCGACTGGCTCAACGCCGCGTTCATCTTCCTCCTGGTAGGATTCGGCACCAAGATGGGGTTGGCCCCGCTTCATACCTGGAAGCCGGACGCCTACGGCGAGGCGCCGGGACTGGTGGGAGCGCTCCTGGCGGGGGGGCTCGTAAACTGCGCCCTCCTGGGGGTGATCAGGGTCTACCAGATCTGCATGGCTTCCGGCGACATCCGCTTCTACCAGCGGACATTGGTGGGGATGGGGCTCCTCTCCATGGCCTTCGCAGCTCTCTTCATGCTTCGCCAGTCCGATTTCAAGCGGATGTTGGCCTACTCCAGCGTGGAGCATGTGGGGGTACTGGTCATCGCCCTGGGAATCGGCAAGGGGGCCCTTCCGGGGTTCCTCTTTCATATCGTCAACAACGGGCTGACCAAGGGGGTCCTCTTCCTTGCTGCCGGGAATATCCACCGTTCCTACGGGACCAAAAACGCCGGGAAGGTCCGGGGCTTGCTCCAGAGGCTCCCCCTCACCGGCGGCCTCTTTCTTGCCGGATTTTTCGCCATTACCGGATCTCCCCCGTTCAGCCCCTTTCTCAGCGAATTCAGCATGGTTTCCGGGATCTTCGGCAGCGGGCGCCCCCTGGTTGCCGCCTGGATACTCTTTCTCCTGGCAATCATCTTCATGGGGATGGCCAACACGGTTCTTCCCATGATGATGGGGAGCGCCCCCCGTGAGGCCGGGACGATTGTGGGGTATCGTGACCAGTTTTTCACCGTTGCCCCCCCCTTGGCGTTAATGGCTGTCATTCTCGTTCTGGGGGTATGGCAGCCGGAACCGTTGAGGGAGCTTCTGGCCGATGCCGCCCGGCTCCTGGAGGTACGGCCATGAACCTGTCCGCCAGCGTCAGAACCATCCGTAACGGAGGGACTCTCCCTCTGACCCAGATCCCGCTCCTCCCCGTGGACGAATTCTGTCAGACTCTCCTGGACGCCACCGATCATGGCTGGCAGGTGGCATCCTATTTTGGCGTCCCCGAAGGGGAGGAGGTAATCCTCTATGCTGTTCTGGGGTACAAGGAAGAGGGGGTCATCGCCCTGCTCCGGAGCCGGGTGCGGGGACGTTTCCCCTCATTGGCCACCCTCTCTCCTCAGCTGCAGCTCTTTGAGCGGGAAATTAGAGAGGAGTGCGGAATCATCCCCGAGGGGCACCCCTGGCTCAAGCCGGTCCGTTTTCTCCCCGATCCTCGCAGTGGAGTGCGACCGTTGCCGGGAGCTCTGGATCCCTACGTCGTGGAGGGGGACGAAATTCATGAGGTGGCGGTGGGGCCGGTGCACGCGGGGATCATCGAGCCGGGGCATTTCCGTTTCCAGTGTCACGGGGAACAGGTTTTTTACCTGGATATCTGCCTCGGGTACCAGCATCGGGGCATCGAAAGGGGAACGGTGGGGGGGCCACATCCGGCGACCCTGTTTCAGATGGAGGCGGCGGCGGGAGACAGTACGGTGGGCCACACCCAGGCCCACTGCATGATTACGGAGTCGCTCACCGGGCGGCGGGTCCCTCCCCGGGGGGAGGCGCTCCGGGGGATCGCCCTGGAACTGGAGCGGCTGGCCAACCATACGGGGGATCTGGGAGCCATCGCCGGGGATGTGGGGTTTCTCCCCACGGCCTCCTTCTGTGGTCGGATCAGGGGGGATTTTCTCAACATGACCGCGCTCCTCTGCGGTAGCCGTTTCGGCAGGGGGTTGGTCCGTCCCGGCGGGTGCGGCTTCGATCTGGATGACCGGCGGCGGGATGAGCTGCTGCAACGGCTGGCCGCAGCCCGAAAAGATCTCACTGCAGCGGTGAATCTCCTCTGGTCGACCCCGTCAGTCATGGCTCGGCTGGAAAAGTGCGGCGCCGTTGCCCTGAAGGATGCCGAGGAGCTCGGAGTGGTGGGGCCTCCGCTGCGGGGGTGTGGCGGTTCACGGGATGTCCGGGTAGACTATCCCTTTGGTATCTACCGGACGAAGCGGATTCCCGTGGCCACCGCCACCGGCGGCGACGTTCATGCCCGGGCGCTGGTCCGATGGCTTGAGGCGGAGCGCTCTCTTGATTTTATGAGGGAATTACTGGGTGAGTTGCCGGGTGGAGGTGTCCTCAGCGCCCCCCATGCCGCATCCCCCCCTGCTCCAGATACGCTGGCCGTGGCCTTCACCGAGGGGTGGCGCGGTCGGATCTGTCATGTGGTTCTAACCGGTGCCGACGGCCGTTACCGTAACTACAAGATCACTGATCCCTCTTTTTTTAACTGGCCGGCTCTCGCCTTGGCGATGCGCAATCAGCAGATTTCCGATTTTCCTCTCTGCAACAAGAGTTTTAATCTCTCCTATTGCGGGTTCGATCTGTGATACACTAAGTTCCACTTCTGTTAGGGGGGTTCCAGATGTCCGATTCGCGGCAGACTCATCCCGGTCCGGCAAGGCCGAGGTTGTCCCTCGCCCATAAGATTCTCTTCTTTACCACCCTCTCCATCGTCCTTGGGCTCCTCATGGTGGGGGGGGCTGCCCTTTTCCTGGCAAAAAAGGAACTGGTGGCATTGCAGAAAAAAAACAGCATGAGCTTTGTGGGGGTGATCGCCGAGGATATCCGGAGCGTCATGCTGGCGGGGAACGCCAGGATGCTGGATGCGAAAATGGCGGATGAGGTGACCGAACATGGGGGATCCCTCTCCCTCATGCTTTACAACCACCGGGGAGTGGAGCGTCGCAGCGGGGCGCCGGGGAACTCCTCCGTTGCCCTGGTTCTCCGGAGCGGCCTGCCGCAAAGCAATGAAAAAGTGGAAAACGGTATCCATCTCCTGGAGACCTATTTTCCCCTGACCAACGAAGTTCGTTGCCAGGGGTGCCACGACAAAGGGGTGAGGGTCAACGGCGTGCTGAGGCTGACCACCAGCATCGAGCAGGCCTACGACGCCACGAAAAACTCGGCGCTTCTCCTCGCCGTTTGCGGCGCTGCGGCGCTGATTGCCAGCATCGTTATGCTGACAATCGTCCTTCGGGTCATGGTCCTGAGAAAGATCAACGACTTTGTCGCCCAGATAGCCAATCTCTCCCACGGTGATGGTGACCTGACCCGTCGGCTGGACAGTACGGGGAACGATGAGCTGGCCGAGGCGAACCGGCAGTTCAATCTCTTTCTGGACAGGCTTGATACCCTGATTTCGCAGGCGGCGCTGACGGCGGTGCATGTGGCCGGTTCCGCCGGAATCATTCAGGCCTCTTCCCAGAGTCTCTCCAGGGTAGTGGGCGATGCCGCGGTCCAGGCTACTTCAGTGGCAACAGCCGGAGAGGAGATGTCGGCAACCTCCAATGACATCGCCCGAAGCTGCACCATGGCTGCGGAGAGTTCCCAGCATTCCAACCGCCTTGCCTTTGAAGGGGGGGCGGTCATTGACGCCACCATTCAGGGGATGATGCGTATTGCCGATCGAGTGAAGGAGACGGCAACGGTGGTGGAAAACCTTGGCCGACGTTCGGACCAGATTGGTGAGATTGTGGGGACCATCGAGGATATTGCCGATCAGACCAACCTGCTGGCTCTCAATGCCGCCATCGAGGCGGCCCGGGCGGGTGAGCAGGGACGGGGGTTTGCCGTTGTTGCTGACGAGGTCAGGGCCCTGGCCGAGCGTACGACCATCGCAACCAGGGAGATCGGCGGGATGATCAAGCTCATCCAGAACGAAACGAGAGTGGCCGTGGCTTCCATGGAGCAGGGGGTCGCGGCGGTCACCAGAGGGACGGAAGATGCTGCCAGGTCGGGAGAGGCGTTGCAGGGGATTCTTCGCCAGGTGGACGGGGTGACACAGCAGATTCATCAGATTGCCGTCGCGGCAGAGGAGCAGTCGGCCACCACCAACGAGATCAGTTCGCATATCTACGCCATCAACGATGTGTTTCTGAATACGGAGCAGTCGGCGAGGAATACCTCCGGTGAAGCGGAAAAATTGACCCGCCTCTCCACGGATCTCCAGGAGGCGGTGGGAAAGTTCAAAACACGAGAGAGCGATATCCTGATGCTGTCGGTTGCCGCCAACGACCACCGGATGTTCGTCAACAGAATTCGGGCCGCGGTGCATGGTGATACCTTCATCGCCGCGGACACTCTGCCGGATCACCACGGCTGCCGTTTCGGCGTCTGGTATGACGGCGATGGCGACCGGTTTTGCGGCGGATTGGGCTCATTCAAGGCGATCGTCGTTCCCCATGAACGGATTCACGCCCTTGCCAGGGATGCCGTGTCCGCCGCCAATGCCGGTGATCGCACCAAGTCAAACCGACTGATGCAGGAGATCGAACAGAGTTCCGTTCTGATCATGGCTCAACTGGAAAAGACCAAGCAGGAGTATCTTGGGGGAAAGAGCTAGGGACGGGGAGCGACGCAAAAAAGCCCCGGATTGCTCCGGGGCTTTTTTCGTGCCTTTACGGAAGGATCATTACACCCTGGTCACATTCGCGGCCTGAAGCCCTTTCGGACCCTTGACTACATCAAACGTTACCCTATCGCCCTCAGCAAGGGATTTGAAACCTTCACCCGTTATTGCGGAGAAATGTACGAATACGTCGTCGCCATTCTCCTGCTCCAGAAAACCGAACCCCTTGCTGTCATTAAACCATTTTACCGTGCCCTGTGCCATGTTCTGTACCTTCTCCTGACCCTACGTTAGTTAGTTGTTCAAGAATACTCTCGAATGTTCGTTAAAATACCAGTTCGGTTCGGATAAAGCAAGCAGATAATCCTGTTTTTCGGCGCCGTCAGCATTATTTTTTGTTTGCTCTTTCCGCCGCGACACGATCTTCTTTCACCAGTCGGGTTAATGTTCGGTCCAGAGCCGAGGCAAACCGTTGCCGGTCGGCCTGTCCCAATTGAGCCGGTCCCCCCTGGATTTCTCCCATCGTCCGGAGTTCCTGCATCAGGTCGCGCAGGGAGAGACGTTCTCCCACGTTTTCTTCCGTGTAGAGCTCTCCCCGGGGATCAAGGGCGATCCCCCCCCTGGCCACGACCCGCGCCGCCAGGGGGATGTCGGCGGTTATCACCAGATCCTTTGCCGTTGCATGGAGGACAATATGGTCGTCGGCGGCGTCGAACCCCCCGGACACAACTACGGAGCTGATCAGTGCGGAATGATGTTTGGAGAGTCCGGCATTGGCCACGAGCTGTACGGGAAGTTGAAGCCGCTGGGAAGCCTTGAATATAATCTCCTTTATGATCCGGGGGCAGGCGTCGGCGTCGATCCAGATGGTCATGAGAACTCCCTCCTCTGTTGGGGGACAATGAGTGGCTTACCGGTACGCCACGGCTCCCATCATGGCGGCGGTAAGGATAATGAAGGCGGGGTTGATTTTCGTGAAGGTCAGGACCGCGAAGGCCAGGAGGACGATGAAGAGTTTGTCCAACCCTGCAGCCGAAGCCCCTCCCCATCCCAGTTTCCCTACCCCGAAGACGGAATAGGCCATGTCATAGGCCGTCCAGAGGAGGAGGCCGACCACCACCGGTCGGACCCCCTTGAGCATGGAGCTGACGGTGGGACTCTCCTTGACCCGAAAAAACCAGACCACCATGATCAGCATGAGGACCGTGGTGGGGAGAACCGTTCCCGCCGCGGCGGCTATGGCGCCGGGAACTCCCGCCATCTTATACCCCACATAGGCCGAGACCTGGGGGGCTATGGGACCGGGAAGGGCATTCCCCACCGCCACGGCGTCGGCGAATTCGTCGGAGTTCACCCAGGGAAGCTGTTCCGTTCCTCCGGGGGGGATCCAGAGGGCAGTGGTTGCCTCCCGCTGCATGAGGGCTAGGGATGCGGGCCCGCCTCCCCAGGAGAGTAGGGCTACGCGGGTGAAGAGGATGAATATTTTCCAGAGCAGCATGGCGACTCCTCGCAGTTCGTTAGCTCCCGGGCCAGGGAGCGGATATGGCGGTCGTCGGTACCGCAGCAGCCACCAAGGATCTTCATGCCCAGTTCCTTATGGAGAAGCGCCACCGAACGGCCGAATCTCTCCGGGGCTTCTTCCCGGAGCTGGGTGCTGTTATCCAGCTCCTCGGGGGAGAGCGCCGCCGTATTGGCCAGGAGCCCTGCGATCCGTTTCCGGACCAGCGGCGAGGAGTTGACTTCATGGAGGAGCGCCTGCCGGAAGAACGAGGCGTGGGTGCAGTTGACCAGGTAGGCCAGAGGCGGTGATGATGTCGCGGCGTCCAGGGTGATTATGGCTTCATGCAGAGGTGTCCCGTCCAGAAGCGTTCCCTGGGGACGGAGTACGAAGCTTATGAGGTAGGGGATACTCGTCGCGGCCAGGGCCTTGGCCAACCCGATGGCCTCGCTGAGCGCCGGGAGGGTGGAGGCCAGCAGGAGGTCAACCCCCGCCGTTGCCAGGGCGTCTGCCTGCCAGGCGTGGAACTCCTCCGCATCCCGGATGGAGAGCGCCTCTTCCGGGCGGTAGGCGTCGCCCCGACAACTCATGAGGCCACAGATGGCGACCTTGCCGGCGTACTCTCCGTACTCCCTCCGGAGGCCATGGAGGAAGCGGAAATTGTCCCCGTTCAGATCCCGTCCTTCCAGCCCGGCGGCCTGTATCCTTTCCCGGCCGGCGCGCCAGGTGGGTGTGGAGAGGAGGAGGGGGAGGTCGTGGTTCCGGCCGATCTCCAGGTAGTCGCGGTAGATGGCTTCCAGCGCGGCTCGACCGGCATCATCATAAATGAAGGCCGAATTGACCACGTGGGGGTCCAGCTGGACTCCCGGCATACGGCGGAGACGTTCCATGACTGCTCCCTCCCCCAGGATGACCGGAGAGGTTGCCAAAAGCCGGGGAAACGAGATAGCGGCAGGATTCATCTGGGCTGAAGCTCCGTTTCGTGTTGGAATGGGATGGGCAAGTGTAGTCCATCGGGAATTTCATGCAAGAAAATTCTTGATGCCGGAGAGTATCTCCCTATAACGGCTTCCGGATCACCGAACTCCATGGCGGAGTGCTTTTCCCGGGATGAACGGTTGAAACCTGGGTCAAAGAGTCGTATCATGTTATCCATGAAATTTTTTCTCAGTCCGCGGATACTGCGACTTCTCCTGCTGTTCATTGTCACCGTCGTTTTTTTAGCCGTGGCCGCCCTGTTCTGGTTATCCCGTAATCTGACCCATCTTCTGGAGCAGGCTCTTCGTCGGACCTATGGCCAGGAATTGTCACTGGGGAGGGTAGAGGCGGGGTGGAACCGGGTGCTCCTCCATGATCTCCGCCTGAAACGTCCGGAAGGGGGAGCCGGTGGCGACCGGATCAGCATTGAACGGGTGGTCATAACTCCGCGGTTCGGTGCGCTCTTCTCCCGGCGGATCGAAATCGACCTGCTCCGGTTGGAGCATCCTCGGTTGCTGATTGAGATTGCTCCGGACGGGACTCTCATCTACCCCCTGACTCCCCGCTCTGTCGATCTCCCGGCGGGTGGTGGAACGGTTAAGCCTCCTCTCCCCCTGATCATTGGCCGGATCGAGATCGATAAGGGTGAGCTTATCTTTCTGGACAGGAGCAGTGAGCGGCTCAGGATGCCCGGGGTCAGCAATCCCAGGGAGGGGTATCATCTCCTGCCACTGACCGGCATCTGGTTTCATACCGGGCCCCTGGGGTTTCCCCTGAAGGGTGGCTCTCTCCCCGTCTCCCTGTTCCTGGCGGCGCCGGGACCGGGGAGCCTGAGAGTTGCCGGAACGTTCGATCCCGTCACCCTGGATGCCGCGCTGAAGATTACCCTCCGCCACTGGGATCTTACCAGGCTACGCCCCTACTACCTCAAACCCGATAGTCTCAATGTCACCCGGGGCTTTTTGGATGGTGACGCTACAGTGGATATTGTCGCTAAGAAGCTGCATGCCCCGGGAGAAATCCGGATCAGGGGGCTTGAACTGGAACGACATGGTGGTCAGGGGAGGCTTCTTGGACTGTCGGCCAAGGCATTTTTGTCCGTCATGAAGAATGATAACGGGGAGATTGTCGCCCCCTTCCTGCTGGACGGCGATCTGAACAACCCCCGGTACAAGGTGCGCCAGTCGCTGGTGGAGCAGATCGGCGGGGGGATGGCGCACAAACTGGGGGTGCCGGTGGTTTCTGATGTGGGGAGTGGGATCATCGACCTGGGGAAAAAGGGGATAGGGGGGATCAGGAGCCTCTTCGGGGGGAGGAAGTGACGGACCGTTACCATGAGCGTTTGCATTTCTCGGCGGCCTATGGTAGGAACTCAAAAGTTTTTATGCGGGAGCAAGGAGCAGCATGGCAAAGACCGACCTGAAAAATTTCACCCTTCCCGAGCTGGAGGCATTCCTTTCCGGCCAGGGTAAGGAGCGTTTCCGGGCGACCCAGATCTTCAAATGGCTCTACCAGAAGGATGCACAAAGTTTTGAGGAAATGACCAATCTTTCCAAGGATTTGCGAGCTGAACTGGAGAATACGGCCTGTATCAGCAACCTGGAACCGGCCACGGTGGAGGTGGGGAGCGACGGTACCCGCAAGTACCTCTTCCTGTTGGAGGATGGCGCCGGTGTGGAATCGGTTGTCATTCCCGATGAGGGGCGCAACACCCTCTGTATCTCCTCCCAGGCGGGGTGCGCCATGGGATGCGAATTCTGTCTCACCGGAACCTACAACCTGACCCGCAATCTCACTACGGCGGAGATCATCGGTCAGGTTTGCGCCATCAAACGGGAGGTGGAGATCCGCAACGTCGTTTTCATGGGGATGGGTGAACCGCTGCATAACCTGGACAACGTCATCCGTGCGCTCCAGATCATGGTTGACGGCAACGGTCTTCAACTCTCCAACCGGCGGGTGACGGTTTCCACCTGCGGTCTTGTTCCCGAGATGGCCCGTCTGGGACGGGAGGTTATCTCCAACCTGGCCATCTCTCTCAACGCCACCACCGACGAGCTGCGTGACCGGATCATGCCGATCAATCGCCGCTATCCGTTGAAGGTGCTGCTGCAGGCCTGCCGGGAGTTCCCGCTTCCTTCCCGGCGCAAGCTGACCTTCGAGTATGTCCTGCTGGGAGGGATTAACGACTCCCTGGCCGATGCCAAGCGGCTCCTGAAGCTGATCCACGGTATTCCAGCCAAGGTGAACCTGATCCCGTTCAACGAGCACCAGGGATGCGACTTTATTGCGCCAACACAGGCTGCCATCGACATTTTTCACGCCCATCTCCTGGCCCATAATGTGACGGTTATCACCCGGGACAGTCGGGGAGGGGACATCTCGGCAGCTTGCGGACAGCTGAAGGGAAGACTGGCGGAAAAGAGTGTGAATGGTGAAGGGTGAAACGTAGGGGCACGGCATGCCGCGCCCGTGTTGGCGGTGAAGGGATTGTGGTCGTAGGGGCGAACGGCGTTCGCCCGGGGTGTGTGACAATTGTGGTGACTTTGAACAGGGGCGTATGCCATACGCCCCTACGAAAATCATCGTTGAACGGCAGAGGCCGGACAGATTTCTGTCCGGCCTCTGCCGTTCCGGCTCGTTTCTATGTTTCGTCTGCTTCCGGGGCGTTACTGGGTGCGACGGCTCCGGTATTCCACAACCACCGGGCCATGGCCTCTTTCTGCAGGACGGGCTGAACGCTCATCTCTTCCCTGCCACGGTTTTTCCTGGGGCCTAGCCGATCCTCCGGGACCGTTGCTGCGTGGGGAAAATCCCTTGCCGCGGGTGGGGGGGCCAGAGGTCCCCTTCCGCCCGTAGCTGTTACCCGAGGAAGGGCGATGGAGGGAGGTCATCGGCTCCAGCCCCGGGATGATGTGTACCGGAACTTTGTTGCCGATGAAGCGCTCGATCTTGTCCAGATAGGCCCGTTCCGAAGCTGAGACGAAGGAGATGGCGATGCCGTTGACCCCGGCGCGGCCGGTACGACCGATCCGGTGGACATAGTCCTCGGCGAAACGGGGAATGTCGAAGTTGATGACATGGCTGACGCCGGAGACGTCCAGGCCTCGGGCGGCCACATCGGTGGCCACGAGGAGTCGGAGCCGTCCCCCCTTCATCCGGGCGATGGTCTTGTTCCGCGCATTCTGATTCATGTCGCCATGCAGGGCAGCCACGGCGTGACCTTCACCCAGCAGTTCCCTGGCCAGATCGTCGGCGTCCTTCTTGGTCGCCGAGAAGATGATGGCCCGGGTAAGAGTATCGTCGGCGATGAGGTTCCGGAGCAGCTCCTTCTTATGGCTGAGATTGTCGGCCACGTGGAGGCGCTGTTCGATCAGTTCCTGGGCCGGCTGGTCCCCGGAGAGTTCGATCCGTTGCGGATTTTTGAGCATCCTCTGGGCAAGACGCGCCAGGGTGGAGTCCATGGTGGCGGTGAAGAGCAGCGTCTGGCGCTCCTTCGGTGCGGCGGCCACGATGGCGTCCACGTCATCGCTGAATCCCATGTCCAGCATCCGGTCGGCTTCGTCCAGAATCAGGAGTTCCATGCGGCTAAAGGAGACGCTCCCTCGGGCCATATGGTCGACGAGACGTCCCGGTGTGGCCACAAGAATGTCCAGCGGCGCGGCGAGAAGTCGAAACTGTTCGCGGTAAGGCATCCCCCCCACGATGGAACCGCAGCGGAGTTTCATCCCCTTGCCGTAGCTGCGGGCCGCTTCCATGACCTGACTGGCCAGTTCACGCGTGGGGGTGAGAACCAACACCCGTGGCCCGTTGCCGGGGAGCGTGGAGCGGAGCGCCAGGCGTTCCAGCGCCGGGAGCACGAAGGCCGCAGTCGTGCCGGTGCCGGTGCGGGCCGTGGCAATGATGTCGTTGCCGGCCATGACGAGGGGGATTGCCTGTTCCTGAATGGGGGTGGGGGTGGTGTAGCCGCAAGTCGTCACCGCCGAGAGGATGACCGGATTGAGGCCAAGTTCTTCGAATGTCATGCAAGTTCCTTTATAAATGGTGTCGAGAAAGGCGTGCGCGAGCCGCGGGACCGGAAACTCCGGAGGTCCTGAGGAAAAGCGGGGAGACGCAGGCAGGCTGTACGGAAAATCTTCGCCTGCCGAGCGTGCTGCGTTATCGTGAAGTGATAGCAGGGGGGCGGGAAGCGATGATCAAAAGAAAACAGCGGACACCGTACCGCTGTTCGTGTGGTTACAGTCCATCGAACACTATACTGGGTTATTTCAGGGAATGCAAGGGATAAATTTTTATTGAACTTTGCCGGGGAAATCCGTAAAGTTCACTGCTACCGTTAATCGTTCAGAGGAGTCTTCATGTCCATACCCACCATAGGTGTTATCGGCGGCAGTGGTCTTTACGAAATGGAGGGGATGTCCGACATCCGGTCAGTGACGGTGGAGACCCCTTTCGGTGCGCCCTCCGACGACTTCGTCACCGGTATCCTGGACGGGGTGCGAATGGTCTTTCTCCCCCGCCACGGTCGCGGCCACCGGTTCCTGCCATCGGAAGTCAACTATCGCGCCAACATCTGGGGAATGAAAAAATTGGGTGTTCAGCGGATCATCTCGGTCTCGGCGGTGGGGAGCATGAAAGAGGAGATCGTTCCCGGCCACATCGTCATTCCGGATCAGTTCATCGATCGGACAAAGGGGATTCGGAAAGATACCTTCTTTGGCGAAGGGGTGGTGGGGCATGTTCAGTTCGCCGACCCGCTCTGCTCCGACCTCTCCGGATGGCTTTATGATGCGGCCGTAGCTGCGGGGGCTACGGTACACAAAGGGGGGACATACCTCTGCATGGAGGGGCCGGCCTTTTCCACCCGGGCGGAGTCATTCATGTATCGCTCCTTCGGGGCATCGGTCATCGGCATGACCAATCTCACCGAGGCGAAGCTGGCCCGGGAGGGAGAGATTTGCTACGGGACCATTGCCCTATCCACGGACTACGACTGTTGGCACGAAACGCATGACGATGTCTCCATTGAGGCGATTATGGAGATCATCCGGAGTAACGTGACCACTGCCAAGAACATCATCCGCCATGCCATCGGCAAGATCGGTGGGAACCGTTCCTGCCCCTGCGCCTCGGCGCTTCAGTACGCGGTCATTACCGACCGGAGCATGATTCCGGCGGCGACCAGGGAGAAGCTGGAACTTATAATCGGAAACTATCTTTAGGAGCAGGATTTTATGAGTATTGTTGTCGTCGGCACCGTTGCGTTTGATACCGTGGAAACCCCCTTCGGTCGAGGGGAAAACGTTCTGGGTGGTTCGGCCACCTACTTTTCCACTTCGGCCAGTTTTTTTACTGACGTGAGTCTTGTGGCGGTGGTGGGAGAGGATTTCCCCGAAGAGCACATCGCCTTTCTCAAGTCACGAGACATAGATACGTCGGGGTTGTCCCGGATTCCCGGCAAGACTTTCCACTGGAGCGGCAGATACGGCTATGACCTGAATGAGGCCCAGACTCTGGATACGCAGCTCAATGTCCTGATGGAGTTTCGCCCCAACCTCCCCGAAAGCTACCGCGACGCGGAGTATCTCTTCCTTGCCAATATCGATCCCGATCTGCAACTTGAGGTGCTGAGCCAGGTCCGCAAGCCCCGGTTGGTGGCATGTGACACCATGAACTTCTGGATCTCCTCCAAACCGGAGGCGCTCCGGGAGGTGCTCCGGAAGGTGGACATCGTTGTCATCAACGAAGGAGAGGCGCGCCAGTTTACCGGTGAGGCCAATCTGGTGAAGGCGGCCCGCCGGATCGTGGCGTTGGGGTGCAAGCGTCTGGTGGTCAAGCGGGGGGAGTACGGGGTCCTCATGTTCACCGCCGATTCGCTCTTTGCCGCGCCGGCCTACCCGCTGGAGGAGGTTTTCGATCCCACCGGCGCCGGCGATACCTTCGCCGGGGGGCTCATGGGGTATCTGGCCAACACGGGTAACATCTCCGATGAAGGGGTCCGGCAGGCCATCGTTTTCGGCAGTGTCATGGCCTCCTTTAATGTGGAGGATTTCAGCCTCAACCGGATGAAGCGGCTCTCCTACCCGGAAATCGAGAGTCGATATCGGAGTTTCAAGGCATTGACCCATTTTCAGGGGCTTCCCGATGGTCCGGTTTCAGTATAGGCCTATTTGGTTGACTTTATTAAATTTGCTTGTTATGGTGCTGAATGGCAAATTCCGGGCAATCAGGATGATGATGAAACCAGGCCGTAGAGGGTGTCTCCTGCTCGCGTTGCTGCTCTCGGGCTGTGCCGCCGGCGCCAAGGTAAAAAAAGAAGCGTCCTATCATTACCAGATGGGAGTGTCGTATCTGCATGAGCGAAACTACACGTCCGCACTCACCGAACTGACCGAGGGAAGCAGGCTGACTCCCGAAGATCCGGACCTACTCTTCAATCTGGGGTTGGCCTACTATTACAAGAATCAATACCCAGCGGCCGAACAGCGCTTTCTGGAGGCAGTGACCCTCCGGAAGGAGTTTTCCTTGGCCCGCAACTATCTCGGCGACACCTACCTGAGAATGAAACGGTGGGATGACGCCATCGCCCAGTTTACTATTGTCAGCGAGGATCTCTTTTCCACCGAACAGGAAAATGCAGGGATCAACCTGGGAATGGCCTATCTGGGCAAGGGGGAAACAGCCATGGCCTTATCCGTTCTTCGTTCGCAAGTTGCCGCAAATCCTCAAAATCCGACGGCGCATCTGTTCCTTGGACGGGCTTATTTCGCCGAGGGGAAGTTCAAGCTGGCCATGGAGGAGTACCGGGAAGCCCTCCGGATCGTCCCTGACTACGCCGAAGCCCAGTATTATCTGGGGCTTGCCTGCCAGAAGGCCGGTCTGTCCGAGGAGGCACGGATCGCCTTTGGCGAAGTGGTTCGCCTGGCGCCCTACTCCGAACTGGGACGGCTTTCCCGAGAGCAGTACGGTGGGGTAAAATGAGGATGTCGTGGCAGATGAAGCAAGCAATGTTGTGATGCCGGGGGGGACGTTGCGGGTGGCGCGGGAAATACGCGGAATCTCCCTGGAGGAGGCCGCCCGTCAGACCTGCATCGGTATCACGTATCTGAGAGCGCTGGAGGCTGACAGATATGAGGAGTTGCCGAACCCGGCCTACGTCAAAGGGATCCTCAGGAGCTATGCCCGGATGCTCGGGATTTCACCGGAACCACTTATTGACTGCTACACACACGGCCTGGAGCCGGCTGAGCAGGAGAAAGAGGGTTCCGGGGTTCGCTCCGTACCCCTGGACTCAAAAACGAGATTTCTGCTGCTGTTCATCGGTTTCATGGTCTGCGCCGGATACCTGTTGGCCCAGCGGGATACCGGCCGTGAACTCCCTTTCGTTTCCGGGGAACAGATGATGGCGACTGCTCTCCCTCCACAGATGGTACTGCCGCCTCGGACGTCGCATCCCCGACACGTATCTTTCCCGGTTGCCCCGGCGACAGTTTCCTCCGTGGAGGACGATTCGGCGGAAAGTGTCGCTACGCCCCTGCCAAGTAAATCAGTCCTCAAGGCGAAGATCCTTGCCGAGTGCCAATTGACCATGACCATTGACGATATGCCGTCCCAGCAGTACGATCTGAAACCGGGAGACCAGGTGGAGTGGATTGGGGAGAGGTACTTCGCCCTGGAGATGACCAACGCCGGCGCCGCTCGGGTTAGATTAAACGGCAAGAGGCTTCCACCCCTTGGCAAGGGGGAAGAAGCCGTAAGCGTCGTGATTACGGCGGACGGCCAGATCCAATAATACAGCCATCCGCCACAGTGCAGCGGTGGGGATATTGCCGGACCAGACCCAGGAGGAAAACCATGAAAACGATTCATACTGTCCTCTTTGCCACGGACTTCACAGAAAACTGTGCGCATGCCTTCGACTACGCCCTGGGGTTCGCCACGCAGTTCGGTGCGAGGCTCATCATCATGCACGTCATCAACGAGCCGGTGGATCTGAGAGGTTTCTATGTCCCTCACATCTCCTTCGAGTCACTGGAGAAAGAAATCGCCGAAGGGGCGGATGCCATGATGCAGAAGTTCTGCCGGACGCAGATGGGGGAGTTCACCAACTACGAAACCTGCCTTGCCACGGGGGTGCCGTATGAAGAAATTCTAAAAAAAGCTCAAGCGGCGAACGCTTCACTGATTGTCATGGGAACCCAGGGACGGACGGGGCTGGATCACCTTCTCTTCGGGAGCACGGCGGAGAGCGTCTTCCGGCGGGCCACCTGCCCGGTAATGACGGTTCGTCTGCCGGAAACCTCATAACCGTTTTTTTCGTGATTTACCATGCCGATACTGATCCGCAATCTCATCCTTACCCCCGGCGAGCCGGAAGAACGGCTCAAAGGGGAACTCCTTCGCCGCTTCTCCCTGGATACCACTGACCTTCTGGCGTTCCGGGTGGTGCGAAGCGGCATCGACGCCCGTAAAAAACCCCGTATCCGTCTGGTCTGCGGGGTGGAGTGCTCCCTGCGGGACGAGGTCGGTTTCCTGGCGAGGAATGCCGGAGATCCGGATGTAGCCGATGCGCCGCCACTGCCGTCACCCACATTCCCTCGGATAGGGGGGGGGGCGCCCATCATCATCGTGGGGGCCGGACCGGCCGGACTCTTTGCCGCTCTGCGACTGGCCGAGTACGGGCTTACCGCCACGCTTCTGGAGCGGGGGAAACCGGTACACGACAGACTGGCCGATGTGCAACGGTTCTGGCGCCAGGGTGAGCTGGACGAGGGGAGCAATGTCCAGTTTGGGGAAGGGGGGGCCGGAACCTTTTCCGATGGCAAGCTGACCACACGGGTGCGGGATGCCAATATCACCTGGGTCCTGGAGAAACTGACCCGATTTGGCGCCCCCCCGGAGATCCTGAGCCAGGCCAAGCCGCACATCGGCACCGACCGGCTTCGACAGGTGGTGGTGGCGTTGCGGGAAGAGCTGACTGCTTCCGGTTTCACGGTCCGGTTTAGCGCCAAGCTCACCGGATTTGAGGTCAGGGGCGGGAGCGTGGCGACGGTTATGGTGAATGAGGTGGAGGAACTCCCCTGCGACCATCTGATCCTGGCGCCGGGGCACAGCGCCCGTGATACCTACGGGATGTTGGCGGATCGCGGTGTCAGGATGGAGCCCAAGCCCTTCGCCGTGGGGGTCCGGGTGGAGCATCCCCAGGAGCTGATCAACCGGATTCAGTACGGCCATTCTGCCCCCTTGCACCTCCCCCCTGCCGACTATGGTGTAACTTACAATAATAGGTCCAGTGGCCGCTCCGCCTACTCCTTCTGCATGTGTCCCGGCGGGGTCGTCATGGGGGGGAGTTCCGAGGCGGGGGGAATCGTCACCAACGGGATGAGCAACCACCTCCGCAACTCACCCTACGCCAACAGCGCCCTGGTGGTGAACGTCGGTCTCCCTGATTTTCCCGGCGAAGGTCCCTTGGCGGGGATCAGGTTTCAGCGGGAGCTGGAGCATTCGGCCTACGCTGCGGGAGGAGGCGATTACCGCGCCCCGGGGCAGAATCTCATGGACTTTCTAGAGAAGCGGACCGGGCGTCGCTACGCCTCGACCTATCAGCCCGGCGTCCGGGAGTGCGACCTGGGAACAGTGCTCCCCGGCTTCGTCACGGAGACTCTCCGGGAGGGGATACGCGCCTTCGACCGGAAGATGAAGGGTTTCGTCACCGAGGCCGCGACTCTCACCGGTGTGGAGAGCAGGACATCAGCACCCTTGCGTATCATTCGGGGGGACGACTGTCACTCCGTGACGTTTCGGGGGCTCTATCCGGCGGGGGAAGGGGCCGGTTATGCCGGCGGCATCATGAGCGCCGCATTGGATGGCATCCGGGTGGCTGATGCGATTGCGAAGCAGTTGC
>CAIUUR010000018.1 GCA_903902345.1 uncultured Geobacteraceae bacterium
CCCAAAGATAACCTTGCTGGCTTTTGCCCTTCACATCAGGGTCTAAATATCGAATCGGTGTCTCATCTGCTTGCAGGGAACTGCCCGCCAGCAAATCTTCCCGGATCGCACGATAAACTGGTTTCAACAACTCGGCAGCTTGTTCGACCCAGCACCCCATCGTCTTGCGGCTCAGCTCCACGCCGAACTGTTGGCGAAACATTTTCTCCTGCCGGTAAAGCGGTTGGTGATATTCATATTTGCCAACCAGAATTTGCGCCAGCAAGCCCGGCCCCACCATGCCTTGTTCAATCGGCTGTGGTGGCAGTGGTGCCAAGGCGAACTTTTCCTGCTTAACGTAACGCGGGCGGATGTAAACGCGCTTGATTATTTTGGGCGCAACCCAGTCAAGCTGACTCGTGCGTTCCTCGCTGATCTTTTTCCAGCCGTCAGGCTGGGCCTGGACTTCCACCGGTTCGATTACGACTTCCTGCGTCTCCAATTTATCCTCGATTAACATCCGCCGAACTGGATGAGCCGTGCCATTACGCGTCGCGGTCGTCGTCTTGGGTTTGGTTCCTGGCAACGTGATAATGTTGGGCAAACCTTGCAGGAGCAGTTCGAGTTGGTGTTTGTCCAGACCTTCGTTGCGCTGACCGCCAAAGTAATGGCGGATGTATTGGTCGAGCTTTTGACGAAGCAGCCGGTTCTCTGTTTCTAACGCGACGACACGCGCACTCAGATCATCTACCTTTTGAAGCAGTGTGGTGTCGGTGTTCATCAGCTCGCATTGATAGACACACGCCATAGAGAAAAGTTTCACGGTAGCGAAAGTTTTTTAAGAAATATTTCAACGGCGATACCAGTTCTTTTTTGAACGCACTTCCAGCCCATGAATCAACGCGCTGAACTCTTCGCCACGCAAATCTATCTGGCCACTTTCGCTCACCGGCCAGGTGAATCGTCCCTTTTCTAACCTTTTCGCACAAACCCATAAACCAGACCCATCCCAGTAAAGCACCTTGACTCTGTTCCGCCGCCCATTGGTGAACACGAACAGGTGACCAGACAACGGATCGCCTTTCAGTTGATCCACTACCAGGCTGTAAAGCCGGTTGAAGCTGCCTCGCAAATCTACTGGCGTGGTGGCCACCAGCACCCGCGTAGCACAAGTGACGTTCAGCATGGCAGCGCCCGCAATAGTTCTGGCAAGGACTTCACATCCGAACCATTTTGCAACCGGACGGTCCAACCTTGCGGGCTGACAACTTCGAACGGCCAGCGCGCTGCTGGGTTCGGCATCCGCACTTCTTGAAACTTCACCTTCGGGGCAGGAGCATCACGTTCGAGACGCAACCATTTGCTAAGGGTGGACATCCCGATCGCGTGCTGGGTTGCAAACTCGCGCTGCGTTAATTGGCTTTGGTGGAATTTTGCCAGCAGTCGTCGCCGCTGTTTAGAAGTTAAACGTCGCTGGCCGGTTTCAGTTTTTGATGTATCCATCCGGCCATGATCTCACGGTCTGTCGCCAAAGACTAGATGTGGCCCGTCAGCCGGATACTTTTTATCTATGTTGGGGTGCCAATCTTCGGGTTGCTTGCATGGGCCGCTTGGGGGAATTTTCGCGCCCGTGTGAGACCGACGAACTGGCTGCTGCGATGCGATAGCAGCGGCGTCATCATCAAATACCGGTCCTTCGAGAACTGGCGTTGTCCAACGGAGGATGTGCAGGCGGTGGGATTTGACTATTCCGAGGTTGCGTGGGTCAGGACGGTCAGAGAACAGCGCACCGCTCCAGGTCTGGGTGGAAACCAAACCAGGCAGCTTCAATATTTGACCTATTTGGATTTTTGCTTGGCCAACGCCGATACTTCCGCCTTGGAAGCGTATTTGCAGGCGGAACAAAAGGCCGAACCTCCTGGCAGGTTTAAGACGATTTACCAGGATTATCCGGTTGAAGTGTTGCCCGGCGGGATAGTCCGATTGCGGTGGAGAATAAGTGCCGGATACAAGATCAGTCCTTCGCCCCGCAAGGCCATCGAATATCTCAGCCGGTATGTAAAAACCGCTGCCGCAGGCTCCACAAAGGTTGATCTTATATGCCAGAGCAATCTGAGTTCCGAAGAAGGAGACGCCAAAATCCTCAAACTGGCCAAAAGCGGCGACAAAACGGGTGCTGTGAAATTGACGCGACAGATTTACGGTTCCACCCTGAGCGAAGCGGTCGTGTTCGTGGAGAAATTGCAATCAGAAGGTTGACTGTTATCTCATGGGCCAAAAAGACAGGAATTTGTATTTGCTAGAACCAGTAAAATGACAGGCGAACTATATGTATGGCAATATATTATTAGCGCTGGTGTTCTCAAGTTGTGGCATTGCGGCGTTTATTTATTTCGGCAACTTGCAGCGACAGTTTGAGGCCAAGCTGCAACACATTCGGATGGGCGATGTTAGGCCTGAAACGCTGACGGTGGTTTCAAAACGTGATAACACTGGCAAGAGAACCTCCCAGCAGTGGGTTGTTTTTCGCAGCAGCCGGCAGCCGGAATTGGTTTATCCGGCTCCGCCCGATCTCTTCAACATAGTAAATCCAGGCAGCACCGTGACAGGCTACTATTTCCCCGATGGATACTTCATTCCGCAGTATGATACAGACAGGGATGCAGGAACTCCCAAATGGGTTTTCTTCAGCTTTTTGTTTCTGTTGGGTGTTTTGGTGTTTCTCCTTACTTTGACTTCAAAAGGAAAACGTAAAAATGCAGCCTGATAAACAAACACCCCAAAACATTCTCCACTGGATTTCCAGCTTGATTGGCGCGGGGTCGTGCTGGTGGATGGCGTATATCTTATATCAGGCTGTCCGTTCGGGTCAACAGCAAGTATTTGGGATTCCCATCGATCTCATCTTCCTTCTGGAACTCATTCTTGTCCACTCCGGTTCAATACCGATGATTGCCGCATCGAAAGAATCTAAATCTTCTAAAATTATCACGATATGCCTCGTCAGCACCATCTATGTCGCATTCATCGCCGCCGCCACCATTAAGCTTCACAGTTCGCAATTGCTTTTGACTTTCGTCGGTATCATGATTCCACGCTGGACTGGACTGTTCACGGATTCGGCTGCCGCGCGGC
>CAIUUR010000019.1 GCA_903902345.1 uncultured Geobacteraceae bacterium
AACGAGTGCGGCTTCCTGGAGACCGTCACTGAAGTGCCGGCCAATCTGCCGATGCTTGGCGGTGATTTTCCCTATACGCTCCCGACAACCCGCTCACTGCTCCTGGGAAGCGCCTTCCGCCCCGATGTCCTCGTGGACTTTAGCGGCTATCCGGTGGGCACCGAAGTCATCCTCTACAACGACTGCCCGGCCCCCTTCCCCGGTGGTGATCCCCGGAATGACTACTTCCCTGGAATGGCCAACGGGAACACGACCAATAAGATATCCGGAGCGGTGACACTGGATAATTACCGCAACACCCGCTGCATCATGAAGTTCCGGCTTGTGACCGGCACCGGCGGAATGAACCCCGACCTGCAGAACAACCTTACCGTTGGAACCAACCTCAAGGCGCTGGGCACACCGGCAACCCCCTGGAGCCTCGAACCGCAGCAGGTAATCCAGAATGTTAACGGCGTTTACACGATTGTCAAGGATGGCGCCGGCGACTGGATCTCCGTCAACGGAGTCCCGCTGACCTCATACAAAAAACTCTCTCTCAACGAGGGCTTTGACGCCTACGGACGTCTGGAGCAGCGCCTTGGCATGCTGGCGGACGCACCCAACGGCAAGGCGTACATCGATCCGGTGGAACCGACGGATATCGTCGCCAACGGGACCGGCGCCATCGATGTCTGGGCGATATATAACACCACCGCCGACGTGCACCCCATGCACTTACATATGTCGAACTGGCAGGTTCTCGGTCGGCAGGCGTTCAATAACGGGGCGGTCATTACCCCCACCGGCGCCATGCGTGGTCCGCTCCCCGAGGAGTTCGGTTTCAAGGAAACCGTCCTTTGCTGGCCGGGCGAGGTTGTCTACATCATGGCCACCTGGGAAATCCCGCAGATCGAAGGCCCCGGCTTCAATGGTGTCAAGGCCGTCTCCTTTGATCCGCCGGTGAGCCCGCGATTCCCGCTTCCCAAGACGAGCCCCGATTACCCCGGGTACCATGAGACGGTCTGGCATTGCCACATCCTGGAGCACGAAGAGCATGACATGATGCGGCCGGTACTGATCAAGATTCCTGCCCGTCCGCAGATCAAGCCGTAACGTACCTCTGTCTGCATGCTGCAATCGGCCCGGCGCCTCGCGCGCCGGGCATTTGAAGCCCCGAGAACCGTCTCGGGGCTTGTTTTTTCTTGGGAATGCCGGCAAGTATGCGTAATCCTCCCGACCCTCTCTTCACAGGGGTGGAGAGACAGCACCATCAGAAGGGGGGGCTCATCAATCATGAAGAAATGTTACGTAGTCACCGCTGTCGTCATAGCCCTGGTGGCGTTCCTGTCCGGTTATTATCTGCGCAGCGGCGGGAAGGGGGACTCCGCCGGCGGGCGTACGGTCCTCTACTATGTCGATCCCATGCACCCGGCCTATCGATCCGAAAAACCGGGAATCGCCCCCGATTGCGGGATGCAGCTGGAACCGGTCTACGCCGATGGTGGTCCCCCAGGCGGGGGGGGTGTCCCTCTGCCGCCCGGCGCGATCCGGATAACGCCGGAACGCCAGCAGCTCATCGGGGTCAGGACCGCGGTGGTGGAACAGGCGCCGGTGACGCACCAGGTGCGGGTTCTGGGGCGGGTGGCTCCCGACGAGACCAGGGTCTACCGAATCAACTCCTCTCTGGCCGGGTTTGTACAGTCAGTCTCCACCGTCACCACGGGGAGCTTTGTCAAGCGGGATCAGTATCTGGCCAGCATCTACTCGCCGGACCTGTACGCATTGATCAATTCCTATATCTTCGCTCTCAACTCCATCGACCGGCAGGAAAAGCTGACCCCCGAGAATATTAAACGATTTCGGCAGGACATCAGCATCCGGGGCAACCGGAATTCACTCCTGAATATCGGTATGAGCGAGACCCAGCTGGATGAGATTCTGAAGACGAGGTACAATAAGGAAGTCATCGACATCCGCTCCACCGAATCGGGGTATGTCCTGCAACGGAATATCTCCCTGGGGGAACGGTTCGAACGAGG
>CAIUUR010000020.1 GCA_903902345.1 uncultured Geobacteraceae bacterium
GCGTCGGCAGGAACGTGCAGAAGGTGACCAAGGCGATCAAGCCGGTGGGCGCATCCAAGACCGACTTCGAAATCTTCAATAAACTTCGCACCGAATTCACCGGCAAGCCGGCGTATGCGTCGCCCCAGGTGGTGTTCGCCGAAATAGCGGATTCCGTTTCCGGTTATGCGGGGCTTACCTGGTCCAAGCTGGGTACCAACGGCATCATCCGTCCGGTAACTCTGTCACAGAAATTTATTCCGGTTGAAGCAGTGCCAACTGTCGCCGAGGCCGGCAAGTTCGCGCTTCTCACCGGAAGCGCTCTCAATCACTGTGGCACCCTTTCCCAGTATGGCGAAGGTCCGATGATGGTTTGCCCGGCAGGGTACCTTGAGTTCGGACGGGCCGACGTGAAAAAAATGGGTCTGGTCCAGGGTGACAAGGTGATCGTCTCCTCTCCCGCTGGGTCGATGACGCTGGATGTCAAACTGGGAAATCGACTCCCGGAAGGGGTCGTCTTTGCCCCCTATCATTTTGATGCAAACTCCATCAATACGGTTGCCACGGGCGCCCCGGTTACCTGGGTGGGTGTGGTGAAGGCGAAATAACACAATTACCTGAACAAGGGGTAGATGGCTCATGGAATACGAAATTCTCGGTTTGCCGCTATGGTATTACATTGCCATGGTGTCCAAGGTGTTGTTGGTCTTTGTCTGGGTGCTGCTTACCGTAGCCTATGCCACCTACGCCAAACGTAAGATCATCGGCCATATGCAGGTTCGCCTGGGGCCCATGCGCACCGGGTGGCACGGACTGCTCCAGCCAATCGCCGACGGCTTGAAGCTCTTCTTCAAGGAAGAGATCATACCAGCCGAGGCGAGTACCTTCGCGTTCCTGGTGGCGCCGCTCATTGCCCTGGTACCGGCCTTCATCTCTTTCGCCGTCATTCCCTTCGGGAGTACCCTGACGGTAGGCGGCTACAAGATCCCTCTGCAGATCGCAGCGTATGCTGACAAGGGAGGGAGCGTCATCGACGTCAACGTCGGAGTCCTCTATATTCTTGCGCTCTCCTCGCTGGGGGTCTATGGAATCGTTCTCGCCGGGTGGGCATCTAACAGCAAGTATTCACTTCTGGGGGGACTGCGGGCCTCGGCCCAGATGATCTCCTACGAATTGGCGGCAGGGCTCTCGCTGATCACGGTTTTTATGGTCTCCGGTACTCTCTCCATGCAGCAAATCGTCGCCGATCAGGCCGGATTTGGCTGGTACGCCTGGCGCAATCCGTTCCTGTTCGTTGCTTTCATCATCTTTTTCATCTGTTCCCTGGCGGAGATCAATCGTACCCCCTTTGACCTTCCGGAAGCGGAGACAGAGCTGGTATCCGGTTTCTGTACGGAGTATTCCTCCATGAAATACGCGATGTTTTTCATGGCCGAATACGCTAACATGATCACGGTCTGCGCCATTACGGTCACCCTGTTCCTGGGTGGCTGGCATGGTCCCTTCACCGACGCCATGCCGATTCTCTCGCCACTCTACTTTATTGCAAAGGTCTACGCCCTCATCTTTCTCTGTATGTGGATTCGGGCTACCTATCCCCGGTATCGCTATGACCAACTCATGGGGCTTGGGTGGAAATTCTTTCTCCCCATTACCCTGGTGCTCATCGTCGGCAATGCTCTCTGGATCAATGTTGTCGGAGCCGGCAACTGGCTCGGCTGCCTGTTCGCCTAACCACTATCACGGAAGGATCGCGTCATGCTCAATGTTGCTACGCCGCTCATAAATGGTCTGAAGATCACCCTTCAGCATCTCTTCAAGAAGCCGGTCACACTCCAGTACCCCACCGAACGACCGGTCATCGGTCCGCGTTTCCGGGGTCTTCACGCCCTTAACCGCTTCCATGACCGCTCCAAGTGCGTGGCCTGCTATCTCTGTCCCACGGTCTGCCCCGCCAAATGTATCACCGTGGAGGCTGCCGAAGATCCCATCACCCACGACAAGTACGCCACGCGTTACGACATCGACATCCTCCGGTGCATCTTCTGCGGCTACTGCGTGGAGGCGTGTCCGGTGGATGCGGTAAAAATGACGGAAAATTTTGAACTGGCCAACTATACGCGTGAAGATTTCGCCTACACGCAGGAAATGCTTACCGACAAGAAGTAAAAGGAGCGACAATGCCGGAAATACTCTTCTTTAGTCTTGTGGCGGGCGTGGCGATCATCTCCAGTATCCTGGTTGTCGCCATGCGGAACCCCATAAACTGCGCCCTCTCCCTGATCATGACCTTTTTCTGCATGGCGACCCTCTACGTGATGCTGGATGCACCGTTCATGGCCGCCACCCAGGTAATTGTCTACGCGGGAGCCATCATGGTTCTTATTGTCTTTGTTATCATGCTCCTTAACATGAGAACGGAAACGAGCAAGAATTATGTTCATGGGGTTCTGGTGAGCTGCATCGTTGCGGTCCTTACCCTCTTCGTGATCAGCGGTTTTCTTGCCAAGAGTCCGCTTACCGGCGCCACGGGGAACATGACCCCGGAGTTGATCACCAAGGTGGGGCATACCGAACTCATCGGTCAGGCTATGTTCACCAAGTTCCTTCTTCCCTTCGAAGTCACGTCGATCCTGCTCCTGGTAGCCATCGTCGGTTCCGTGATTCTGGCCAAGCGCAAACTCTAGTCTGAGGTGATGACATGTTATCCCTGCACCATTATCTGATACTGAGCGGCATTCTCTTCTCCATCGGCGCCCTGGGCGTCCTCATCCGGAGAAATGCCATAGTCATCTTCATGTGCGTGGAGTTGATGCTCAATGCGGTCAACCTGACCTTCATCGCCTTTTCCCGTTATCTGGGAAACATTGACGGCCAGATCTTCGTCTTCTTCGTCATGACCGTTGCTGCCGCCGAGGCAGCAGTGGGACTGGCTCTGATGATCGCTTTCTACAAGAATCGCGAATCCATCGACGTGGAAGACATCAACCTCATGAAGCTCTGACCGATGTCGGGCATTCGTACTGCACTACACATTCAAGGAGTCCGGAATGTTTGACAACGTATGGCTCATACCACTGTTTCCCCTGATCGGCTTCCTGATCAATGGCCTTCTGGGCAAGAAGATCAAAAACGAGGCGGTTATAGGGGGAATCGGGACCCTGGCGATCTTCGGATCGTTCCTGGTCTCCTGCGGCATTCTTCTGGAGATGATCTCCCGGGCGCCGGAAAACCGGGTCTTCGAGAAGGTCGTCTTTACCTGGATTCATTCCGGTAACTTCAAGGCCGACATGGCCTTCCTCCTTGATCCGCTCTCCTGCATCATGATCATGGTGGTAACCGGAGTCGGATCACTCATCCACCTCTACTCCATCGGCTATATGCATGGAGAGGAGGGGTTCTATCGCTTCTTCGCCTACCTGAACCTCTTCTGCATGTCCATGCTCCTCCTGGTGCTGGGGAGCAATATGCTGGTCATGTTCATCGGGTGGGAAGGGGTCGGGCTCTGCTCCTATCTTCTCATCGGATACTACTTCCACAAGAAGTCAGCCGGAGACGCTGCCAAGAAGGCGTTTGTCATGAACCGGGTTGGCGACTTCGGCTTCCTGGTGGGACTCTTCACCCTTTACTGGTGGCTGGGTGAGAATGCCAATGTCTGGACCATAAACTTCATGGAGATCAAAAAGGCGTCTCACTTCCTCCCTTACGGTGGTGTCGTTACCGTGGCGACTCTCTGTTTCTTCGTGGGGGCAACGGGCAAGTCGGCGCAGATACCTCTCTTCACCTGGCTCCCAGACGCCATGGAAGGCCCCACGCCGGTCTCCGCCCTCATACATGCTGCAACCATGGTCACCGCCGGTGTCTACATGATCGGCCGGATGAGCTTTGTCTTTATCAAGTCGCCGGACACCATGATGGTCATCGCGGTGGTGGGCGCCGCGACGGCCATCTTCGCCGCCACCATCGGTACGGCGCAAAACGATATCAAGAGGGTTCTGGCCTACTCCACTGTTTCCCAGCTTGGTTTCATGTTCCTTGCCATGGGTACCGGCGCCTTCGCCGCCGGGATCTTCCATCTCATGACTCATGCATTCTTCAAGGCCTGTCTCTTCCTCGGTTCGGGCTCGGTCATTCACGCCATGCATTACGCCCTGCATCATGCTCATTCCCATGATGACGCCCAGGATATGCGTAATATGGGTGGACTGCGGAAATCCATGCCCATCACCTTTATCACCTTCCTGGTCTCCACCATTGCCATCGCGGGAATTCCCGGATTCTCGGGCTTTTTCTCCAAGGACGAAATTCTCTGGCAGGCGTTTTCCAACCCCTATCATGGCGGTCTTAACATCATCCTCTGGGGGATCGGCGCCATTGCCGCCTGCTTCACCGCCTTCTATATGTTCCGTCTGGTTTTCATGACCTTTTACGGCGATTGCCGGATCAGCGCCAAGGCCAAGGGTCATCTTCACGAGTCACCCCTGGTTATCACCATTCCTCTCATGGTTCTCGGGTTCCTGGCCGCAGTGGGTGGCTATATCGGCCTGCCTAAACTCATCGGTGAACTCTTCGGCGGGATTCCCAACTATTTCGAGCTTTGGCTTGAGCCGGTCTTCGAAATGGCTCAGGAGTATGGCCATCAGTACGCCCAGAGTGGCGGCCATCACAATCCTGCACTGGAGTGGGGTCTCATGGGGGGCTCGGTGCTCATCGCCCTGGTAGGGATTAGCATCGCTTTCACCATGTATGTCAAGAACACTGATCTTCCCGGCAAGTTTACCTCAACCTTCCCGGCGCTTCACCGTGCGGTGTATAACAAGTGGTACATCGATGAGCTGTATGATTTTCTCTTCGTCAACCCCTGCAAGGCGTTGGGCAATTTCCTTTGGAAAGGGTTTGATGTCCTCATCGTCGACGGGATGGTCAACGGAGTAGCCGCGGTGGTCAAGGGTTGGAGCAGCGCCTTCCGGTATTCGGAAACAGGCTATGTTCATAACTACGCCTTTGTCATGGCCGCCGGTACTGTCACCATCCTGGGTTACTACATCTTCCGCTGATACGGGTTTTTGAAGACAAAGGAGCAGATTCGATGGATTACATTCTCAGCCTGATAACCTTCATACCTTTAGCCGGAGTGCTTCTGCTGCTGGTCATGCCGCGGAACAATGCGATGCTGAGAGGGGTGGCCCTCGGCACGTCTCTCGTGACGTTCATCGCCTCCATCTCGCTGATCTGCGAGTTTAAGACCATCGCCGACTACCAGTTCGTGGAGAACATCCCCTGGATCCAGGCGGGGTCGTTCCAGATGAATTATCATGTGGGGATCGATGGTATCAGTCTCTGGCTGGTTATCCTGACGACCTTCATCATGCCCATCGCCATTCTCTCCACCTGGACCGCTGTGGAAGAGAAGGTGAAAGAGTACATGATCTGCCTTCTTCTCCTGCAGGTGGGTATGCTCGGCGCCTTTATCAGCCTTGACCTTTTCCTCTTCTACATCTTCTGGGAACTGATGCTGATCCCCATGTACTTCATCATCGGGATCTGGGGTGGGAAAAACCGTGTCTACGCAGCGGTGAAGTTCTTCATCTACACTATGGTCGGCTCGCTGCTCATGCTGATCGCCATCATGTATGTCTACTTCAAGGCTGGCGCCGGTGATTTCGATATCACCCGTTTCTACAGCGTCGGGCTTGATCCTGCGACCCAGACATGGCTGTTCCTGGCATTCGCCCTTGCTTTTGCCATCAAGGTGCCCATGTTTCCGCTCCATACCTGGTTGCCTGATGCCCATACCGAAGCGCCCACGGCCGGTTCCGTGATTTTGGCCGCTGTTCTGCTGAAAATGGGGACCTACGGATTCATTCGCTTTGCCATGCCGCTCTTTCCTGACGCCACGGCTCGCTTTACCCCCCTCATCGCTACTCTGGCCGTCATCGGCATCGTCTATGCGTCTCTGGTCGCCATGATGCAGGAAGACGTGAAGAAACTGGTTGCTTACTCCTCGGTGGCTCATCTCGGTTTCGTCGTCATCGGACTTTTCGCCCTGAATCAGCAGGGGATCGCCGGTGGTATGCTCCAGATGATCAACCACGGGGTATCCACCGGAGCGCTCTTCCTCATCGTCGGCTTTATTTACGAGCGTCGTCATACCCGTCTCATCTCCGACTTCGGCGGACTTTCCAAGCAGATGCCGATTTTCGCCACTATTTTCATGATCGTGACCTTCTCGTCCATCGGACTTCCCGGCACCAATGGTTTTGTCGGTGAGTTCCTGGTACTGCTGGGAGGGTTCGAGAGTACGCTTCGTCCCTGGACGATCATCGCCAGCAGCGGCGTGATCCTTTCCGCTGTCTATATGCTCTGGATGTTCCAAAGAGTCATGTTCGGCGAGCTCTCCAATCCGAAGAATCAGGTCCTCAAGGATCTGAATGCCCGTGAGATCGTCATCATGGCGCCACTGGTGGTCATGATCTTTGTCATGGGGATCTATCCTACTCCCTTCATCGACAAGATGAATCCATCCATCGACAAACTGATCGCCCAGACGAAAAGGAATCAGGTAGCCCCTGTAGCCGCACCTGCCGGAGGATCAGCCGTCCCGGTAGCCCCTGCGATGCCGTCACCCCCCCTCGGGGGCCACGCTGCAACGGGTGGCGATGCGTCACACTCGGATATGCCCGCCGGTCATCCCGCACTCCCGCCGGGGCACCCCGCCGGAGAAGCGAAATAGCCGGAGTTTTCAGTCTGATACCGTTACTGGAGGAATGATAGATGGAACTTGCACTTCCGCAGATGAATTTTTTGACCATCATGCCAGAGACCGTGCTTTCAGTGGTCGCCATGGCGCTGCTCCTCGTCAATGTCCTGGTGAAGAGTGAGGAAAAGGCGTATCTTGGCTATCTGAGTCTTGCCGGTCTTGTCGGGGCGCTGTTCGCGGTCCCCTGGGGACAAAAGATCAGCGGCTATGAGCAGATGGTCCTCCAGGACAATTTTTCATCGTTTTTCACGGTGATCTTCATCCTCTGTGCAGCTCTCACGATCCTTATCTGTGACGGCTATTTCAAAAAAGAGGGTTGTAACCACGGAGAGCTCTATCCTCTTATCCTCTTTGCCACGGTGGGGATGATGTTCATGGCCAAGGCCACCGATCTGATGACGGTCTTCCTCGGCCTGGAGGTTCTTTCCGTCGCACTCTACATCCTTGCCGGTTTCAACCGGGATAATGTTAAATCCAACGAGGCAGGTCTCAAATATTTTCTTCTCGGCGCTTTTTCCACCGGTTTTCTTCTCTATGGAATGGCTCTGATTTATGGCGCCACCGGGACCACCAAGATCGCCAAAATCGCTGCCATGGCGGCTCAGAACGGCGCTGTTTCCGGGAACATGATGTTCCTGGTCGGGATGCTCCTCATGGCAACCGGCTTCTCTTTCAAGATTGCCGCTGCTCCCTTTCATATGTGGACCCCTGATGTCTATGAGGGAGCACCGACCCCCATCACCGCGTTCATGTCCGCCGGACCCAAGGCAGCCGGTTTTGCCGCCTTTCTCCGGGTCTTTCTCATCGCGCTTCCTTCGTTGACCGTACAGTGGTCTGATCTTCTCTGGATACTGGCTGTTCTCACCATGACCACCGGTAATATCATCGCTCTCTCCCAGGACAATATCAAGAGGATGCTGGCCTACTCCTCCATCGCCCATGCGGGATACGCCCTGGTCGGTTTCACTGCCCACAACGCCTCCGGCGTCAGCGGGATTCTCTTCTACCTGCTTTCCTACACGTTCATGAATATCGGCGCTTTCGCCATTATCACGATCATCGGGAAGAAGGGGGAGGCTAACAACAATGTACAGGATTACGCCGGTCTCGGTACCAAACGTCCGGTGCTGGCTCTCTGTCTAGCCATCTTCCTCTTTTCTTTGGCAGGGATTCCACCCACGGCCGGCTTTATCGGCAAGTTCTATCTCTTTGCCGGTGCAGTTCAGGAAGGGTATATCTGGCTGGCCATTATTGGGGTCCTCAACAGCGCCGCTTCCGTTTATTACTATCTTCGGGTCATGGTCTTCATGTACATGAAAAATCCTGAGGAAGACTTCAGCTGGGTCAAACTCACTCCGGCAGTCATGCTCTGCATTCTTATCGCCGTGGCTGGTGTCCTTATTCCCGGGATTATCCCCAACACCGTGCTTAATCTGGCAGCCATTTCGCTACCCTAACAGTACATAGTTTGTCGCTTCAAGGCCCTTCCGCTCTTTCGGGAGGGCCTTTTTTAGTACACCGACCGCAGGTTTTTTGGGTGAAGCTCACCGTAGGCAAGGAGGATTCTATGAAATCCGTTAGTGATGTATTGAAGGGAAAGGGTGGGGAGGTCTCCTGTATTTCTCCCGTCACCACCGTGTTCGAGGCCATTACGCTTATGGCGGAAAAAGAGATCGGGGCCCTGCTGGTTATGGAAGGTGACGTCCTCCTGGGGATTCTCACGGAGCGGGACTATGCCCGGAAGATCATCATTTTGGGGAAATCTTCACGGGAGACTTCCGTGCAGGAGATCATGACGTCCAAGGTGATGGTGGTCAATCCTGGCGTCAGTGTGGACGAGTGCCTGGCTATCATGACCGAAAAGCATGTGCGTCACCTCCCCGTGGTGGAGCATGGGAAGGTGGTCGGTATCGTCTCCATCGGCGATGCCGTCAAAGCCATCATCTCGGACCAACATTTTACCATCAGCAACCTTGTTAATTATATCATGGGGAGCTGAAATTCAATGTTGAACAGTGCCCATTTTGCCGTAACCGTCATCAGCAAGGACCGACCGGGCATTGTCGCCGATACGGCTGAGGTTCTCTATCGTCTGGGGTGTAACCTGGAAGATTCCAGCTGTACCATGCTGGGCGGTGACTTTGCCATGATCCTTACGGTCTCGCACCCCAAGCCTTTCACCAAGAGCCGCCTGGTAGACGAATTCAAGCGGCTCCACGACGATAAAGGATTGGTGGCTCATGTTCGAACCCTCGGTGAAGAGGAACTCCAACACCAGGCCCCCCCGGGGGAGCTCTGTCTGATTTCGGTCTACGGCGCCGACCGTCCGGGTATTGTTTACCGGGTGACTCGGGAACTTGCCGGGTTACAGGTTACCATAGCTGACCTGAACACCAGAGTTGCGGGGACCAAGGGGGATCCGGTGTACGTGATGATGCTGGAGGCATATGTACCGGTAGGAAAAAGCATTGGAGATATTGACGAGCTGTTGTCGGTTCTTCGCACAGAGCTTCAGGTGGAGATCGGGGTCAGAGCCATAACCCCCGTTTCACTCTGAACCATGCCCAGTCGTACGATATTGCAGTATCCGAACCCGCTGCTGAAGGTAGTTTGCACCCCCGTGGGGGTGATAAGCCCGGAGATCGGTGAGCTCATCAACGACCTGCTGGATACCATGCGGGAGGGGCCCGGTTCCGTGGGGGTCGCCGCACCGCAGATCGGGGTCCCCCTGCGGCTCTGTGTCGTGGACGTCTCCCGGAGCAAACTGGGAAGGGACAACAATCACGGCGCTCTGGTTCTCATTAATCCGGTGATCGTAGCTGCGGAGGGGCGGGGGACCATGCGGGAAGGGTGTATGAGCATTCCCGACTACACGGGAGATGTGGAGAGAGCGACCTGCATAACTCTCGCATATACTAATGAGAACGGCGAACTCAGGGAGATTCCGGTCGAGGGGTTTGAGGCGGTTGCCATCCAGCATGAACTGGACCATCTGGACGGCATTCTCTTTCTGGACCGGATCTCCTCAGTGAAGACGGGGTTATTCCGAAGGAAAAACTATCGCTAGGAGTCTCACCTTACCTGCGCATCAAACCTATTTACCGCATCGAAGAAGTTTCGGACCTTCAGAAAAGAGCAGCTCCATCTTTGTCCCCGTAACCATGGTTACGATTCCCATCCCGAACAGGGTATGTTTGACCAGCTCATCCTTCTTGAATTTCCCCTCCATGTCGTACTCTTTTACCGGTGAGGAGTCCTTTCCGGACAGCGCCAGCTCCCACTGCTCATGGTAACGAGGAGCGGTATCTTTTTTCGTCGCTGCGGTAGTCGATGTCCTGACCCTCGGCTCTGTGCTCTTTTTGATTGCCGGAACCTTTGCCTCTTTGGGAGCATGGTAGTTATGCTCGCTGCTGCAGGTGTTGCATTTGACCCGAACGATGCGGCCATCAACCAGCGCCACGATGGTGTGATTGGTCAGGACTCGGCATTTTGTACATTGGGCGTCCAGGATGTCTCCGGCTGATTTAGCTCTGATACTCATGATGTAGGACCTTTCTGAGTCGTCTTGTTCGAAAGAGAAGGCCACGGGATAACCGTGGCCTTGTTAGCGGTACGTTTATATGTATATCATGTTTGTTCCGCTACGACAAGTGGTCGCCACCAGTATCAGCAGATTCATCCTAGAAAAAGCAGTTCACCATGGAGCCACGGAGACACGGAGGATACTCTTGTACGATTGCGAGTGGTTGCACTGTATACGTTCTGAATTGGCCGAACCTTTTGGGCTAATGCCAAAAATCAGATTTTCTCATTGATCTCCTCCGTGCCTCCGTGTCGCCGTGGTTCACGTGCCGTTTTTGGCCTAAAAGCTTGTTCGCCTCTTTGCACCTGGAGCCGGATAATGGTAGTGGAGAGATGACGAATTCGGTTATCTGATGAATTATTACTTGATACTGTTCAGGTAATCACTATAATGTCAGATTCTGTTACTTTCGGTTGTGATGGTAGTTGAGAGTTTATGCAAGATCTCAGAGCTGTAACGGGGTAAGGATGCGAGAACTGATAGATAAGGCAAACACCCTCATGGAAGCGCTACCGTATATTCGGCGCTTCGCCGGCAAGACTATTGTTATCAAGTATGGCGGCCATGCCATGTCCGATGACGAACTGAAAGAGTCCTTCGCCCTGGATGTCATCCTCCTCAGGTCATTGGGGATCAATACCGTTATCGTCCATGGTGGGGGTCCTCAGATTAATCAGACTTTGAAGCGGTATGGCATTGTTTCCAAGTTCATTAACGGGATGCGGGTCACCGATGCCGATACCATGGGTGTCGTGGAAATGGTTCTGGTCGGGCAGGTGAACAAGGAGGTGGTTGGATACCTCAATCAGCATGGCGGACGCGCCGTGGGTCTCTCGGGTAAGGACGGCAATCTACTCCTCTGCAAGAAGCTCCTGGAAGAGATTAAACATTCGGACGGGAGTGTCGAGAAGGTCGATCTGGGATACGTGGGTGATGTGGTAAAGGTAAATACCGACCTGATCAAGACCCTGGAAAACGGCAAGTATATGGCTGTCATCGCCCCGGTGGGGGTCGGAGTTGACGGTGAATGCTACAATGTTAACGCCGATCTGGTGGCCGGTCGGGTCGCCGCTGCCCTCAACGCTGAGAAGCTGATTCTCCTTACCGATGTGGAGGGGGTTAAGGATAAGGGAGGAGAGCTCCTCTCCAGTATCGCGGTTTCGGATCTTCACCGGCTCATTGACGAGGAATCCATCACCGGCGGGATGATCCCCAAGGTGACCTGCTGCGCCGACGCCCTGCGGGATGGGGTGAAGAAGGCGCATATCATCGACGGTCGTGTCAGGCACGCCGTCCTCCTGGAAATGTTTACCGACGTGGGCGTCGGAACGGAGATACAAAAATGAATTCTGAACAGTGGATCGCCAAGGCGGACAAGTACATCATGAAAACCTACGGACGTTACCCCATCGTCCCCGTCCGTGGTGAGGGTTCCATCCTTTGGGATGTGGATGGGAAACGGTATCTGGATTTTCTCGCCGGCGTGGCGGTGAACAATCTGGGACACTGTCACCCCAAGGTGGTTGCGGCCCTGCAGCATCAGGCTGCGGAGCTGATCCACTGCTCCAATTATTACCATATCCCCAGCCAGATCGAACTGGCGGAGATTCTCTGTTCCCACTCCTTTGCGGACAAGGCGTTCTTTTGCAACAGCGGCGCCGAGGCCAACGAGGCTGCCATCAAGCTGGCCCGTAAGTACAGTCGGGAGAAGTATGGCCCGGAACGGTATGAGATCATCACCGCCGTCGAATCGTTCCATGGCCGGACTATGGCCACCGTCTCCGCCACCGGGCAGGAAAAGGTGCAGCGTTTTTTCGACCCTCTTCTTCACGGGTTCAAGCATGTCCCCTTCGATGACGCGGCGGCACTGGAGGCGGCGGTCAACCCGACTACCTGCGCCATCATGCTGGAGCCGATTCAGGGAGAAGGGGGGGTGAACATCCCTTCTTCCGGCTATCTCCGGGAAGTCCGAAGCATCTGTGACAGGCATGGGCTGATACTGATCCTGGACGAAGTTCAGGTGGGGATGGGACGTACCGGCAAGCTCTTTGCCTATGAGCATTTTGGAATTTCACCGGACATCATGACTCTGGCCAAGGCCTTGGCCGGCGGCGCACCAATCGGAACCATGCTGGCCCGGGATGAATATGCCGCAGCCTTCACGCCGGGGACTCATGGTTCTACTTTCGGCGGTAATCCCCTGGTGACGGCAGCGGCGGTGGCGACGGTGAGGACCCTTCTTGAGGACGGGCTTCTCAACCGGGCGGAGGAGATGGGTGAATACCTCCAGGGTGAACTGGAACTACTGAAAAAGAAGTATCCCGTTATCCTGGAGGTCCGGGGGATCGGTCTCATGATTGGCATGAAGCTTTCCATCCCTGGTGGAGATATCGTCAAGAAAGGGCATGACAGGGGCGTTCTCCTCAACGTGACCCATGACACCGTGCTTCGCTTCGTTCCGGCCCTCACCGTGACCAAGCAGGAGGTCAACGAGATGATCGGGATCCTTGACGGGATTCTGGCGGAGATCAGATGATCTCCACAAGGACGCTTCTATGAACAAACATTTTCTGGCGTTGCACCAGTTTACCCGGGAGGAGTTGGACGACCTCTTCATCTTCACCAGGGAGCTGAAGGCCAAGCAGAAGAAGGGGATACCCCACCGCTTTCTGGAGGGGAAGAGTATCGCCCTGGTCTTCGAGAAATCATCCACCCGGACCCGAATCTCCTTCGAGGTGGGGGTACATCAACTGGGGGCGCAGCCGCTCTTCATCTCCTCGGGAAGTTCCCAGATGGGGAGAGGGGAGCCGATCCGTGACACCGCACGGGTCATGTCCCGTTATTGCGACGGAATCATGATTCGAACCTATGGTCAGGAGATCATCGAGGAGTTTGCCCGCTACTCCACGGCGCCGGTGATCAACGGCCTTACCGACCGTTTTCACCCGTGCCAGATTATGGCTGATCTTTTCACGGTCATCGAACAGAAGGGGAGCTACGAGGGGTTGAAATTCGCTTGGGTGGGGGATGGCAACAACATGGCCAATACCTGGATCGAAGCGGCGGGAATCTTCGGCTTCGACCTGACGCTGGCCTGTCCTGCGGGATATGAGCCCGACGCCACGGTCCTTGCCTGGGGAAGAGGGCGGGGGACGGGAAAGATCATCGTGACTCATGATCCCCTGGAAGCGGCGCGGGACGCCGATGTCATCAACACCGATGTCTGGGCCAGTATGGGGCAAGAGGAAGAACAGAGAGTGCGGGAGATCGCCTTCGCCGGCTTTCAGGTTAATGAGGCTCTTCTGGATTGTGCAAAGGGTAATTGCATGGTTCTCCACTGTCTCCCGGCTCACCGGGGGGAGGAGATCAGCGAGGACGTACTGGAAGGTCCCCACTCGGCGGTCTGGGATGAGGCGGAGAATCGGCTCCATATCCAGAAGGCGATTATGGCCTGGTTGATGGAATAGGAAGGGTTGTCCCGCTTCAGCCATCGGCAGGTGATCCATGGAAATACAGCCGAACAAGCCGGTGTTCATCGACCCGGGGCAGAGCCGGGTGGGGATTCGTCCACCGGGAGGTGCGACGCCGTATGCCGCAGCTCCCGTGCTGGATGCGGTTGACGAGTTCAGCTTCAACAAGTTCCTGAAGCTGGCGGATACGGCTCTGGCCGGAGGAAATCCGGCGGCGGCGCTTGACCAGTATGCCAAGATTCTTTCCCATGAGCCCGATAATATTCAGGCGCTCTACGGCAAGGCTCTTGCTGAAGGGTTGCAATCACCGGACAAACTCGGGGAAACTCTGGGGAAGTTGGATCAGCTCCTCAGGAGCGCCACGGGTGCGGAGCGGGAGCAGCTCATGGCCCGTGCCGGTGGGGATCTCGTTGCCCTGGGAAAGAAGGCCGAAGCCGATGCTCTGGCTGAACTCCTCAAGGAGATAACGCCGGCCGGCTTTGAGTTGTTCGCTGACAAGATTGAGCAGACGCTGGTTCTCTACCAGAATGCGGCGCAGCTTGTTCCACCCAACGAGGGGATGCTCATGGCTATGATTGCCTCCTCGCAACGGCTCATGGTACCCTATCGCGACGGTAAGAGCGGCAAGCAGTTTTACCCCCCTGAAGGAATTTACGAGAAGGGCAAGAAGTGGCTGCAAAAAGCCCGCGACCTGCTGAAGAGTAAGTTCCCCAGCAGTTTCAAGCGGCTCCAGATGTATAAGAAATATCAGACCTGCTTTGTCGCCACGGCGGCGTGGGGAGACCCCCTGGCCCATGAGGTCGTGGCGTTTCGGCTCTTCCGCGAACTCTATCTTCGGAACAATCCCCTGGGGCGACGGTTTATTGTTTTCTACTATCGTCATGGAGGAGTCGTTGCCGGCATGATTGCGGGGAGCAGGTTTCGGCGAAGTGCGGTGCGTGGTATGCTTGCCCCGCTCCTTTGGGGAATCAGGCTTTTGCCGGGAATGAGGGGCCGTAAGACCAATCTTACTTCAGACACTACTGAGAGATTTCTCTGACTTGAGGGGAAACTGCGAACGCAGGGAGGAAAGGTTTATGTCTCATGAGATGATAACTGTCGACCAATCTGTCATGATGGGGAAACCTACCGTAACCGGTACACGTATCACCGTAGAGTTGATTCTGGAAAAACTAGCGGCTGGGGAAACCGTGGATCAACTCCTTGGCGCTTACCCACGGCTGACCCGAGCAGGGATTTCGGCGGCGTTGGCCTTTGCTGCTGAGGTCTTGAAGACGGATATTGTCTATCCCTATGATCGGGCCGCATGAAATTCCTTGCCGATGAAAACGTGGATGCCCAGATTGTGGAAACTCTCAGAGGAAATCAGCACGAAGTGGTTTACGTCGCCGAGCTTGCTCCGGGTATTTCCGACGAGCAGGTTTTGGCTCTGGCCAACCGGGAAGGTTGTCTGCTTCTGACGGAGGACAAAGACTTTGGCGAATTAGTATTCCGTATGCGGAGGCAATCGCACGGAGTCATTCTGATTCGGCTCGCTGGTCTTTCGTCACGGGAGAAAATTGAGATAGTCTCGACGATTATCGCTGCACACGTAGATGAGTTGAAGCATTCGTTCTCAGTCATAAACAGTAACGGCATACGTATTCGCCAGCAGTTTAGTTTAGCCGGAAGTTGATGCCGCTGCGAGACATCATCATCGAAACAGAAAAAACGTGAGAAGGAGACCTTCATGGCCAAGAAAGAAGTAAAAAAAATCGTCCTCGCCTATTCCGGCGGACTGGACACCTCCATCATCCTCAAGTGGCTGAAGAACGAATACGGCTGCGAGATGATCGCCTTTTCCGCCGATCTGGGGCAGGGGGATGAACTTGATCCCGTCCGGGAAAAGGCGTTCGCCACCGGTGCGGACAAGGTCTACATCGACGACCTGAGGGAAGAGTTTGTCAGGGATTTCGTGTATCCCATGTTCCGGGCCAATGCCATCTACGAGGGGCATTACCTCCTGGGGACCTCCATCGCCCGACCCCTCATCGCCAAGCGTCAGATGGAGATCGCCGCCCTGGAGGGGGCCGACGCCGTCTCCCACGGCGCCACCGGGAAAGGGAACGATCAGGTCCGGTTTGAACTGGGGTACTATCACTTCAACCCGGCCATCACCGTCATCGCCCCCTGGCGGGAGTGGAAACTGAACAGCCGTCAGTCCCTCATTGCCTACGCCAAGAAGAATGACATCCCCATCCCCATCACCAAGAAGCGCCCCTGGTCCAGCGACCGGAACCTTCTCCATATCTCTTTCGAGGGGGGAATCCTGGAGGATACCTGGGCCGAGCCCCCCGAGGATATGTACGTCCTCACCAGCTCTCCGGAAAAGGCCCCCAACAAGGCCCAGTTCGTGGAGATAGAATTCGAGAAGGGGAATGCCGTGGCGGTGGACGGAGTACGCATGACCCCCGCCCAGCTCCTGGCTCACTTGAACACTCTCGGCGGTACGCACGGCATCGGCCGGGTGGACCTGCTGGAAAACCGCTCCGTGGGGATGAAATCCCGGGGCGTCTACGAGACCCCCGGCGGCACCATCCTTCGCGAGGCACACTCGGCGGTGGAGCAGATCACCATGGATCGGGAGGTGATGCGGATTCGTGACTCCCTCATCCCCCAGTATGCCTGGATCGTCTATGCCGGCTACTGGTTCTCGCCGGAGCGGCGGATGCTTCAGACCCTCATCGACGATTCCCAGCAGACCGTCAACGGCGTGGCGCGGTTGAAGCTCTACAAGGGGCACTGCCGCACCGTGGGGCGCAAGTCCGAGACCGACTCCCTCTTCAATCTGGATTTCGCCACCTTCGAGAAGGACCAGGTCTACAACCAGGCCGACGCCGAAGGGTTCATCAAGATCAATTCACTGAGGCTCCGGATACAATCGCTGATGAAAGGGCAGAAGTAGTTTTACCGTAGGGGCACGGCTCGCCGGGGCATGGCATGCCGTGCCCATACCAGAATCCAAACCCGTAGGGGCACGGCGCGCCGTGCCCCTTTTTTAATAGGAATCATCATGCTCCACCCTCTCATTACGCAAAAAAATCTGCAATGGTTGTCATCCGAAGGGTGTCCTGTTCTACCGGTTATTGAGTATATTCGGCGGAAGGGTGAATTCCGTGATGCTCAAATAGAGGCGATTGAAACGTGGCTCTTTCTCAAAGTTGCAGGGGGCAACAAACCGCTCTGGCGGCTTTTCGCCGACGGCTTTTTCGCGACCGAATTTAATTTAGCTAATTTGCGGGTCAGTCAGGCGACCCGCGACGCCTTGGAAAGCAATCCGGCGTTACGGGCGCTGTACGAATTGGCCAGACAGAAAAACGGCAACGGCAAAAGTCTGCTTCCGGAGCTTGAGGAGTACATCCATGCTAATCATGGTTCCCTGGACGCCGAGGCTGTCTGCCTGCGGATTTTCTATGATGTGAACTACACGGATTATCTGTTCAGCCTTCCCATGGGGGCGGGCAAGACCTTTCTCATGGCGGCGTTCATCTACCTCGATCTCTACTATGCCGGACTTGAGCCGGATAACCCGGTATTTGCCCGAAACTTTATCATCCTTGTCCCCTCCGGTCTGAAATCATCCATCGTACCCAGTCTCAAGAGTATCGAAAAGTTTGATCCTTCCTGGGTGCTTCCCGAACCGGCGGCGTCGGAGTTGAAACGAAAGATCTCCTTCGAGGTGTTGGATCAGTCGAAATCCGCCAAAAAAAGCAACCGCGCCCGTAATCCCAATGCACAGAAGGTAGCTCGCCATCAGCCCTTCGAAGAGCTGTTCGGTCTGATCATGGTGGTGAATGCCGAGAAGGTGATTCTTGACCGTCTGGATCTTTCCGATCAGTTGCAGCTTATCGAGCACGACGAAGATGAGCAGGACCGCCAGGCGAATGAACTGCGAAACCTGATAGGCAAGATACAGAATCTTTCCATTCATATCGATGAGGTTCATCACGCCGCCACCGACGAGATCAAGCTTCGTCAGGTGGTTAATCGGTGGAGCAAGGGGGGCACGGTAAACAGCGTGATCGGCTATTCGGGGACGCCGTATCTGGCTTCGCCGGACACGATTACCGTGGGTGACGGCGTGACGCTCAAGTTCTCGCAGATTACCACCACCGTTCACTACTACCCGCTTGTCCGGGCTATTCAGGGGTTCCTGAAGAAGCCGAGGGTGGAGGTTGCCGCCAACCTGGAGCCGCTGACCATTATTGAGCGAGGGGTCCGTGATTTTTACACTGCCTATGGGAAGACCACCTATGGCGCCGGAACCTGCGCCAAGCTGGCCATCTACTGCGGCAGCATCAGCCGCCTGGAAGAAGAGGTTTATCCTGCTGTCGCCCGGCTGGTTGAGGAGCTGGGCGGAAATCCGTCCAGGGATATTTTGAAATATCATCGCGGCAACAAGGAGTACAAACTGGAGAAAGGGAGCGAGTCGCTTTTCACCTACCTTGACTTCCCTCTCTCCCGGACTCGAATTATTCTGTTGGTGCAAGTGGGCAAGGAGGGGTGGGATTGTCGGTCGCTCACCGGAGTGATCCTGGCGCAAAAAGGGGATAGCCCCGCCAACATGGTGCTCCAGACCTCGTGTCGTTGCTTGCGACAGGTAGACAAGGGCTCAACGGAAACGGCAGTCATCTGGCTGAATGATTTTAACGCCAAGATTCTCAATGCCCAGCTGAAGGAAGAGCAGCAGACCAGTATTGCCGAACTCAATACTCTGGCTAAAACGGCCGGCGCCCTGCCGGTTCAGCGCCATTCCCGCCTTGAGCGGTTGAAGCTCCCTCCCGTGGAATTCCGCCAACTGAGGGTTGAGTATGAAGATGTCACCGTGGAGGATGACCCCCAGACGGCCCAAAAGCTGGAGGCGGCCAGAAAAGACGGAAGGTTATACAACGAGGCGACGGTTACGCGCCGGGGGCTCAGCGCGGATGACCCGGGAATAAAAACGTTCGTTGAACCCTTGGGGAGTGAAACCGCCGATTTCCGCCGCTGGCAGGCGCTTATCGTCAAGGAGAGTTTTCAGAGTTGTTCCACCGCCGCGCTCAGGACTTTTGAGGAACCGCTGCGCCGGATTTTTGTGTTGATAACGTTCGAGGACGAAGGGGAGCGTCGATTCAATGAGCTGTATGACCATGGCGCCGTCCGTTCCGCCATCCGTCTGGCTTTTCACCAGCGACGTGAACTCCTGACCAGGGAAGAGGTTATTCCCGCCACTGCCAGTCTGTTGGTCCTGGAAAAACTGGGGGCTGTTGAGTGGCATGACAAGCTTTACCCGTCGGCCGCCGACTGCCGGAAAATTTTGGAGATCGATCAAACCGGCGTTGACGTCCAAACCGTGGCGGCTCAAGGGGAGGAGATTCAGAGGCTGTTCCTGGAGTTCCTGAAGATGCAGGGAAAGGAGCATGACCTGGTGGCGCGCATGGCCATGCCCCCGGCGGAGGAATATTCTCACGAGGTTAAAAACAAGGACCGGACATTTCACTACCTTCCCTACGATTTCCGGCAGAGCGGGCTGGAAATGAACTTCCTTCGCGAAGCGTTGACCCTGGCCGAGGCCCGGAACAGAGGGCTGGAGCTCTACTACAACGGTGAACGGGAATTGACCGAATTTCGGATTCGCTGTTTTGAAAAACGACCGTCCGGCTGGAAATACGTCGGTCTTTATACCCCCGATTTTCTCCTCATCCAACGCCGGGAAGACGCTATCCACAAGGCGCTGATTATCGAGACCAAGGGGAGCGGTTATGCCGATCAGGCAAAGTTCAAACTTCGGAAGAGCTTCATGGAAACCGAATTTCTCAGGATGAACAACGAATCTTTCGGCTATGAGCGGTTTGATTACCTCTGTCTATCAGATGATCAATCCATGGACCGCAACCTGGCGACGCTGAATAGTGTAATTGTTGATTTTTTCGAATGTTGAAAGTGAATTGCGGAATTTTGAATGCTTAATTTTGAATTTTGAATTGATGGAGGGAGTCTTGAAAGAGAATGTGATTCTTGATAAGAGCTTTGATTTTTCATTGAGCATCATCAAGCTTTACAAGTTTTTGCTTGAGAAGAAAGAGTTTGTACTATCAAAGCAACTGTTGCGCAGCGGCACGAGTATCGGCGCCAATGTGAATGAAGCTACGGCAGCCCAAAGCAAAGCTGATTTTATTGCAAAGATGTCCATTGCCTCAAAGGAGGCTCGCGAAGCTAAATATTGGCTGTTGCTCTTCCAAAAAAGTCAAATGGTTGAATTCGATTATTCAAAGCATTTGAAAGAGATCGATGAAATTATCAATATTATTACGGCAATAGTTAAAACAGCGCAACAAAATAAATGTTGAAGGAAGAAAATGAAAATGAAAATGTTGGATGTTGAATGCTGAA
>CAIUUR010000021.1 GCA_903902345.1 uncultured Geobacteraceae bacterium
CCGGAACAAGCTGGCGCTCCTCTACGATTTCGCTCCGGTGGGGTATTTTACGCTGGACCGCCAGGGAGGGATCCGGACCGTCAACCTCACCGGAATCCGGATGTTGGGGCGGGAACAGCCCGAGCTTATCAGCAGGGAATTTGAGCAGTTCGTCGCCCACGAAGAGCGTTTCGTCTTCAGAACCTTCTTCCGGGCGATCTTTGACGGCCAGGGAAAGGAGACCTGCCGCTTGCGGCTTCTCCGCAGCGATCATACCCCCCTATATGTCCGGATCGAGGCCATGGCCACCCAGTCGGGCGAAGAGTGTCTTGCCGTGCTCCTGGATATCACCGAACGACGACGGGGGGAGCAGGCGCTCCTGGAGAGCGAGTATAACCTGGCCAAGGCCCAGTCCATGACCCACGTCGGTTCGTGGAGTTTCAACCCTGTTACCGAAGAGGTGAAGGCCTCGGACGAGCTGCTGAAGATCATGCGCCTGTCCCGCAAAGAGGCGACCCCGGAGGCCTTTGCCGGGGTCATTCACCCCGAGGATTACGAAGCAGTCATGGAGCATCTTCGCCTGGGGAGGGAGAAGGGAACAAGTTACGAAATCGAACACCGCCTCCTCTTCGGGGACGGCGCCACCAGATGGGTCTATACCATCGTGGAGGCATCCACCAACAGCGTGGGAAAGGTTCTCAAACTCTACGGCACGACCCAGGATATCACCGAGCGGAAGAAGGGGGAGTTGGAACTGAGGAACAAGACCAACGAGCTTCAGGCGATCTTCAATTCCATCAGTGACGGAATCGTGGTCTACGATCATGACGGCCTGGTCCAGCACCACAACCTCATCACGCCGAAACTTTTCCCCCGGGAACTCCTTCCCGGAAAATCATGCCGCGAGCTGTTTCACCCGGATACCCCCACCCCCCACGGTGAGTGCCCGGTGGAACAGGCCATCAGAGGAGAGCGGGCGGAGACGTCACTGATTTCCGAAGGGCAGGGGGGTAAGAGACTGTACGTGGATGTGACCGCCACCCCCATCAGGGACGACCCGGGAGAAAAAAACCGGGCGCTCCTTTTTTTCCGGGACATCTCGGAGAAGCGGCTCCAGGAGATGCATCTGATTCAGACGGAAAAGATGTCCAGCATCGGGGTCCTGGCCACCGGCATCGCCCATGAAATCAACAATCCCCTCACCTCCGTGGCGGGCTACGCGGAGGCGCTCCAACGGCGATTTCGCGATTGGCCCGACCTGAAGCAGGAAACCAGGCTGGATGTCTTTCCCCACTACCTGGAGGTCATCATCCGTGAAGCGTATCGCTGCAAGGGGATTATCGACCACCTCCTCAGCTTCGGCAGACGATCGGATGGGATAGCGGTGAAGGTTGGGATGAACGAGGTGCTGCAGGAGATCCTCGAACTGATCAGGAACCAGCCGGGGTATAAACAGATTGAGGTCGTCACCCATCGGCAGCAGGAGCTTCCCTCGGTCCTGGGTGACCCCTCGGGACTGCGTCAAGTCTGCATGAACCTGCTCATAAACGCTCATCAGTCCATCAAGGGTGAAGGCACGGTAGAGGTAACAACGTCCTCCGGCGACGGTATGGTCACCATCAGCATCCGGGATACCGGTTGCGGAATAGAACAGGGAGTCATGGACCGGATCTGGGATCCTTTTTTCACCACCAAGGAGGTGGGGAAAGGGGTCGGCCTGGGGTTGGCGCTCTCCTACAACATCATCCGGCGCCACGGCGGTGACATCAGAGTGGAAAGCCGGGTGGGAGAAGGTTCACTTTTCACCGTCATATTGCCGGCCTGCAAGGTGTGACAGGAAGATCGTCAGATCGTGAACCTTCCCGCCATCTCCTTGAGCTGCTCCGCCAGTCGAGCCAGATCCTCGGCGCTCAGCTCCACCTGTCTGCTGCTGGAGCTGATTTCAGCAACGGCCGCGTTGGCGGCAACAATGTCATCGGCAATGGTCTCCGCCGCACCGGTCACCTGCGCAACATTGGTATTGACCTCCTGCATTCCCTGGGCGGCATGGGCGATATTACCGGCAATATCACCCGTCACCGTTGACTGCTCCTCGATGGCCACCGCCGTGGAGCAGATCAATTCGTTCACCTCCTGGATTGTTTGGGAAATTCGACTTATATCATCCACCGTACCCTGAGTGGATGTTTGAATGTTCTCTATCTTCTCCCGAATCCCCTCCGTGGCCTTGGCTGTTTGTTGGGCGAGCATTTTGATTTCGCTGGCAACAACGGTAAATCCCTTGCCGGCGACTCCGGCCCGGGCCGCCTCGATGGTGGCGTTCAACGCCAGGAGATTGGTCTGGGCGGAGATGGCGGCAATGGTCTCGGAAACCTTACCGACCTCAAGGGCCGCCCTCCCCAGAGCGGCGACCTTTCCCGACACCCCCCCCGCCTGATTGACCGCTTCCTGGGTCATGGCATGAGCGCGGGAGGAACTGCGTGAGATCTGTCCGATGGTGGAGGTCATCTCCTCCGTGGCGCAGGAGACCGAATTGACGTTGGTGGTGCTCTGCTCCATGGCAGCGGCCACGGAGAGCATATTGCCGCTCATCTGTTGGGCTGCTGCGGCCACCCCCATGATGCTGGATGAAGTCTGACCGGCTCCGGCGGTCATCTGCAGCGAGACAGCCGAAAGTTCGGTGGCCGAAGAAGCAAGGGTGTTGACCCCAGCCGACATATCACCCACCAACCGTTTAAGGTTGGCGGCCATCTGGTTAAGAGCTCCCGAAAGCTCCCCTATTTCGTCGTCATTGGTTACGGAAATACTCTGCGTCAGGTCGCCTTCGGCCATCCTGTGGGCAAAAAGCAACCCCCGCTTCACCGGCCCGATGATGCTGCGAGAGATATAAACTCCCATGGCCACGACCAGCGTCAGGAGCAGGGTGTTAACCACAAAGATGGCAATCATGGCATTACTGAGGGTGACCGTCGCCTTCCCTTCGATGGCTGCGCACCGTTTGTTTACCAGTTCAACGAGCTTGTCGATCTGAACCCGATGACTGATATAATCCGGTTCGAGTCGGTTCTTGATGATGTCGGCGGCGGCTGCCTTGTCCCCGCTCAACACCGCGGGGATGAACGCCTCTTCCGCGGTTTTGTAGAATGACATTGCCGGTTTGTAGGCGTCATCGATGATGATGGTTTTTATCTCTCCCGCCGCCAACTCTTTTTTCCAGAAGTCATGGCGCTCTTCATAGTCCGCCTTCAGCTTGCCGAACTCCTTGACATAGTTCTGCTTCTTGCCGCTGTCCGTTTCGCTTTCCAGACGTTGCAACACCAGATATGACTCGATGATGTATTCAGGTGGCGGCAGGATATCGGCTGCCAGGTCTTTTCCCTGAACGATATCCTTGTAGACTGGTCCGTTCACCTTCAACTTTTGCAGGATGATGAACATGGAGAGGGAAGAGACGCAAAGGCCGAAGATCGAAACCGCCACCAGCAACGACATCTTGGTGGAAAGTTTCATTGAGCTAACATTCAACATGACGATTTGCCTCGCATCGATATCGGTATCGGACAGAAAACGTATATAGCAAATCTTGTTTCAGTCAAGTTAAAATTTGTCCGAAGTCATCAAACCATGAAGAATCTCTCCGTTTCACCCCTTCATCCTGCTGAAAGCATCGGCGTTCAGCGTACTCCGCTTCCGGTGGAGGTAGACCACCATGGCCAGGGCCAGGGAGACCTCCGCGGAGGTCATGGCGATGATGAAGAGGGCGAAGAGTTGCCCGTCCATCTTTCCCCAAGCGGCCGAACCGGCCACGAAGGCGGTAATGGCGGCGTTAAGCATGATCTCGATTCCCACCAGCATCATGATCAGGTTGCCGCGCCGGACCAGGGTGCAGGCAAGCCCCATGAGGAAGAGGATGACGGCGAGGATAAGAATATGCTCCAAAGGTACGATCACCTCCGCCTCCCCCCCAGATAGTGGGCGCCCACCAGGGCGAAGAGGAGTTGCAGGGAAACAATCTCCACGGCAACGCCGTACTTTTGGAAAAGAAGTCGGGCGAATTCCCGGATCTCCCCGGGGCTTACCGTACCCTGCCGGAGCGGTTGGGAGAAGATGGTGTAGCCCAGGGCGGCCAGGAGAATCCCCCCCAGGAGCAGCGCCGGCCACCAGTCTCGAAACCCTGGATGGAGATCGATTTCCGTCACCTCCGGACGGATCATCATGATGCTGAAGAGGAAGAGAACCATGATGGCGCCGGCATAGATGATGACCTCAAAGGCCGCCACCAGCGGCGCCCCCAGGAGATAAAAGATGACCGCCAGGGAGAAAAAAGAGGTGACAAGATAGACCACGGCATGCACCGGATGTCGCTCGGTGATGCAGAGAAACGTGGCGACGGTCGCCACCAGCGCCAGGAGGTAAAAGAGTACCGTCACGGCGCCAACCCCCGCACATCCACCGGCGGGTTTTCGTCCTGGTTACCACCACGGGGGTTGACCAGACCGATACCGGAATGCCGGTAGAAATTATAGTCGGGATCGTTGCCGCAACCGTCAACCAGGAGATCCTCCTTCTCGTATAGCAGAGACATGATGTCCCGGGTGCAGAGTTCGTAATCCGGCGTCATCTGGATCGCCATGGTGGGGCATGCCTCGGCGCAGAGACCGCAGAAGATGCAGCGGGAAAAGTTGATCCTGAACCAGGCGGCATAACGGCGACCGTCATCCCGCTCCGCCGCCTGCAGGGAGATGCAGTCCACCGGACAGGCCGCCGAGCAGAGATAACAGGCCACGCAGCGCTCCCCCCCCTCCGGGTCACGGGTCAGCACAATCCGCGCCCGGTAGCGGGGGGGTGGAGTCCGTTTCACCTCGGGATAGGAGATGGTGACCGGTTTCCGGAGCAGATGCTTCCAGGTGATCCACATCCCCTGGGATATGGCCTTCATATCCTTGAAAACGCTCATAATGATCCACGTACGTAAAAAGCGCCCCTGAAGGCGCCGGATACGGTGACGACTATTTTCGCGGCGCTTTTTTCAGCAGATCCGCGGTGTCGGGGTGACTGTTGTACTCCGCATAGGTTATGGCCGTATTCCCGGTGAGGGTCTTGGCATCCACGTCGGCGCCGGAGTCCAGCAACGCCTGGACGGTCTCGTTACAACCGTAATTGGCGGCCATCATCAACGCCGTGTGCCACTCCTTGTCACGGACGTTGACGTCGGCCCCCTTCTTCAGCAGCATCCGGACCACTTCAACCCTGCCGTTGGCCGCGGCGTAGTGAAGAGCGGTCTTCCCCTTGTGGCTCTTTCCCTCCAGCTCCACGTTCTTCACCAGAAGGTCCTTCACCACCTCGATGTTCCCTGCCTTGGCCGCGTCTATCAGCGGCGTGTGCCCGTGTCTGTCAACCGTGTTGATACTTTCCATGCAAGATTCCTCCTTCGGAGTGATAAAAATCTACGGTTTGATCGTCAGCCACCAGCCGGTACACAGAATATTACCCAAAGCGACCGGCGTCAACACTTTCCAGCATAGCTGCATTAATTGATCGGATCTGAGACGGGGAAGAGTCCCCCTGATCCAGATAAACAGAAAACAGAAGGCCGAGACCTTGGCGCAGAACCAGACGATGGGCGGGAGAAGGGGGCCGTGCCAACCGCCCAGAAAAAAAGTGGTCGCCAGGGCCCCCAGGACGATCACGTTAAGATATTCTCCCACAAAGAAGAGACCGAACCGGAGCCCTGAATATTCGGCATGGAAGCCGGCCACCAGCTCCGATTCGGCCTCGGGAAGGTCGAAGGGGGTCCGCTTGCATTCGGCCAGGATGCTGATGAAAAAAAGTGCAAAGGCCACCGGTTGGAATAGGATAAAGGGAAGATCAGCCTGGGCCGCCACGATATCGTTGAGACTGAAGGAGCGGGCCAGCATCACCACCGGCGCCAGGGAGAGTCCCATGACCAGTTCGTAGGAGATGAGCTGGGCCAGACCCCGTATCCCCCCCAGGAGTGCGTATTTGGAGTTGGAGGCCCACCCTCCCAGAGCCACACCGTAGACCGCAATGGAGGAGAGGGCCACAAAGAAAAGAACCCCCACATGAAGATCCACCACCTGAAGGGGGATTTCCCGGCCCAAGAGGCTAAGGGGGGGGCCGAAGGGGATCACCGCAAAGGTAAGGATGGCCGGGATCGCCGCCATGGCAGGGGCCAGGAGGAAAAGCCACCTGTCGGCCCCGTCCGGGCAGAGATCCTCCTTGGTGACCAGCTTGATGAGATCCGCCAGAGGTTGCAGCAACCCCTGGGGTCCCACCCGGTTGGGTCCCTGCCGGTCCTGGATCCAGGCGAGAAGTCGCCGCTCCGCCAACACCAGATTCGCCGCCAGGGTCAGGATCACCACGAGGATGACCCCGAGTTTGGCAATGGTGATGAGAAGGTCCAGGGTGTCGGGCATCTGTCCCATCACCCGCCCCCTTCAGAGCTGTCGCTGCCGTGCGTATAGACCATGATCCCCTCCCCTTCCGGATGAAGATCACGCAGGCGCTCCCACCTTCCGGTGAACGGCGACTCCGGACTCCTCCCCCCCAGTCGTTCCACCAGGTGGGCCAGGAGCCGCCATGCCGGCCGAAGGTCGCCGCCGGGGGGAACACTCCGGTGTATCCGGGGGGGATGGAGTGTCGGATCGAGCCCCCTGAGGGGAATGCCCGGGTTCATGACCTTGAGAAATCGCTGAGCCCGCCCTTCGTAGTTGATGAACGTGCCGTCCATCTCCAGCCAGGATGTCGTGGGCAGGAGGAGCTGCGCGACGGCCACCGTCTCCGTTTGTCGCCAATCCAGTGCGGCAACAAACGGAATTCCGGCCAGCCAGCTCCCGGGAATGTCCGCCTCCACGGCCACGACACCCTTGATCCTTCCCGACGCCAGGAGCTCTTCCAGGGAGGCGCCGTCATGGTCAACGGAAAGGAGGGCCGCCCCCACCGCGTTGGGACCACTCTGCAGCAACGCCACCCTGGCCCCCCCCCACAGCTTCTCATCCACCCTGGCGGAGGGGAGATCCCGTGAGTTTCCGATGAGTACCGGCTTCACCCGTTCTGCCGGCGGAACCTCATCCAGAGAGGAGACGGGGGTCACCGATATGCCAAGGAATGAACCAAACGTCCACTCCGAAATCCCCATGACGTAAACCTTCGCCCCGTTGCGCCATGCCTGTCGCACTGCCAGGGCCATCATGGGCGCTTCGGCAAGCAGGTCGACGCCGAGGATGACCACGCAACCGGCGCCCCGGACATCCGCCAGGGAGGCGACTCCTTCCGGGGGCAACGTTTCCAGCGCCGCCAGGACTCCCCGTGCCTCCCCGGCGGTGGTAAACCAGCAGACGTTGCCGGGGCTGACGATCTCGGCCAGACGGGCAAGGAGGAGCTGCCCCTCAAGAGGGAGTCGGGGTGACCCCACCAGGGCCAGACTCCCCGCTCCGTGGGTAGCGAGGAGCTCTCCCAGCCTCAGGACGAAAGTATCCAACGCCTGATCCCACGGGACATCAACCCCGTCCACCCGGGGGGCGCGGGGGCGCGCCGGGTCATTCACCTCCCGGCCGCCGAACCGCCCTCTGTCGCAGATGAACCAGCCGTTCACCCCGTCGTTACGCCGGGCCTTGATTTTGAGCAGTTCGCGATAGCGGGCTACCGGGGTGATGTTGCACCCCAGGGAACAGCCGGGGCAAAGGGAGGGGGCCATGTCGTAATCCCAGTACCGGGCACGGAACCGGGAAGTTTTGTCGGTGAAGACCCCCGTGGGACAGACGTCCACGAGATTGCCGGAGAAAGGGGAATCCAGCGCCCCCTCCTTGAACCGGCCGAAGTAGACCCGCGCCCCGCTCCCCATGACCCCGAAGTCGGTACCCCCCGCCTGTTCCTGATAGAAGCGGACGCAGCGGTAGCAGTGGATGCAGCGGTTCATTTCGTGCTGGATATGGGGACCCAGCTCCTGATTATGGTAGGTCCGTTTCTTCCCATCGTAGCGGCGGAGACCGTGCCCCCCCGCAATCGTGTAATCCTGAAGGGTGCACTCCCCCCCCTCATCACAGACCGGGCAGTCGTGGGGATGATTGATCATGAGCCATTCAATGACATTGCGCCGCATGGCCTGGGCTTCGGCATCGGTGGTGGAGACAACCATCCCCTCCTGGACCGGAAGCATACAGGACATCTGGATCCCCTTCACCGGCCCGTCCAGCAGCTTCACGGCGCAGAGTCGGCAGGCTCCCACGCTCCCCAGGGCAGGGTGATAGCAGAAATGGGGAATCCAGATTCCCACCGACCGGGCAGCCTCGATCACGGTGGTCCCGGCAGGGACCTCCACCGGTATGTCGTCGATAATGAGTCCGGGCATGACCGTTCCCTACAAAGTGATAAATAGCGGGGATTCCGACAGCGCTATCAGCCCCTCCCCCCGAAGGGACAACGCTTCAGGGTAATATGCTCCCGAAGCTCCTCCTGAAAGTGCCGCAACAGCCCGTCCACCGGCCCCATGGCGCCGGGAGCCAGGGCGCAGAAAGCATAGTTCAGGTACTTCACCTGCTCCCGGAGGAGATCGATATCTCCCGGTTCCCCTCTCCCCCCTTCCAGCCGCTCCAGGATGTGGCGGACGTAGGGGAGTCCCTCCCGACAGGGGGTACACCAGCCGCATGATTCCCGGGCATAGAACCGGATCAGGTTGAGGGTGGCCCCCACCATGCAGGTTTCCTCGTCAAAGACCACAATGCCGCCGGTCCCCAGGCGAGACCCCGCCTTGGCCACCGCATCGAACTCCATGGGGATTCCCCACTGTTCCCTGGTGAAGTAGGGGGTGGAAGCACCCCCGGGAAGGCACGCCTTGAACGAACGCCCCGGCTTCATCCCGCCGCAGGGGCCATCGATGATCTCCCCCAGGGTCATCCCCAGGGGAAGTTCGAAGCAGTGACTGTTTTGGACATGACCGCTGACACAGAAGAGTTTGGTTCCGGCGGCATCGGGGGTCGCCCCCAGCGACCGGAACCACTCCGGTCCGTTGGCGACGATGTCCGGGATATTGGCCAGGGTCTCCACGTTATTGACCACCGTAGGACCACCCCAGAGCCCCTTCACCGCCGGAAAGGGGGGCTTGGCCCGGGGGTTGGCCCGCTTTCCCTCCAGGGCATTAATGAGGGCTGTCTCCTCGCCACAAATATAGCGACCGGCGGAGAGATGGAGGTCGATATGACAGGAAAAGCCGGAACCGAGGATATTTTCGCCCAGAAGGTTCGCGGTAGTCGCCTCAGCCAAGGCCCGCCGCAGATTGGCTGCGGCACTCTCGTAGCCGCGCCGGATAAAGATGAACGCGTGGGGGACCCCCAGGGCATAGGCCGCCAGAATAACCCCCTCCACCAGCGAGTAGGGGTTGGCCTCCAGCAGCACCCGGTCCTTGTAGGTACCCGGCTCCATCTCGTCGCAGTTGCAGATCAGCCAGCGCGGTCCCGGCAGATCGCGCCGAACAAAGGACCACTTCAACCCGGTGGGGAAGCCTGCCCCGCCTCGCCCCCGCAATCGGGAATCCATCACCAGCTGCTGCAGATCCAGCGGGGCCAATTCCCTCAGCGCCCGCGTTAGCGCACCGAAGCCCCCCTGGGAGCGGTATTCGGCAAAGGTGATGCAACGGCCCGGCCGGTTATGTCGGAAAAGAACCTGTTCCATAAAAAAAGTATCCACAGATTACACATATTTTCACAGAATATACCAACCAGGTTCTCCATCGCCCGCCTGGAGATGCCGTTGGCGCCGCATGCAGCCGTAACAGAATCAGGCCTTAAATCTGTGTCAATCGGTGAAATCTGTGGATCGTTGTTGTTTTGCGCTCTTACTTTTTGAAAGTCTTGACGATATACTCGGCAACGGCCTTGGCGTCAGCATCGGAAACGGCTTTGGCGTCAAACTTGGTCATGCCGTTGCCGCCATTGCGGATCTTGGTGGTGATGAACTTGGTGTCCTTGAGTCCCTTGAGGGTTTCTTTGGGGTTCATGATGTTGCCGCCGTCCGGGTGGCACATGGAGCATTTTTCCTTGAAGACAGCTTCTCCCTTGCCGGCAGCAAAGGCGTTTGCGGAAAAGGCGGCAAGAGCAACAACGGCGACAACTGCGGTAATCTTTTTCATGGAGTCTCTCCTTGGGGGGTGATTGCGGAGCGGCATCGGCCGATCTCCGTAGTATAACTTAAGCGGCACACAGTATGTCATTCACTTCCTCCGGCGTCAAGCGTCCATGCAGGGTGTCGCCGACCATCATGGTCGGCCCTTCGCCGCAATTTCCCAGGCAGGCGCAGGGGATGAGGGTAAACCGGCCGTCGGTGGTGGTTCCGCCGGGCTCGACCCCCAGCTTCTCCCGGAGTTGTTCCATGATCCGCTCTCCCCCCATGCACCAGCAGGAGATGGAGTCGCAGAGATGAATCACCTGCTTTCCCACCGGCCGTCGATAGATCATCTCGTAGAAGGTCGCCAGCTCCTCCACCTGCAGCGGGGAAAGCCCCAGCAGTTCGGCCGCCACCTCCACCCCCTCGTCAGTGAGCCAGCCGGAGTGCCGCTGCAACTCCTTCATGATATCCACCGCCGCCTCACGGGGGGTGATGGCCTCCCTGACCCGCGCCGCAAGCTCCTTCCTGAGGGAGTCGGGGATCACCTCCCCCCCCTATGGTATTCGGCGCTGGGCCAGAAGGGAATCCCCCCCCGGGGGGTAAACTGCCCCTCCACCTTGAGCCAGTGGGGGTCCATGAGCTTGATCAGGTCATTGGCGATCCGATTGACGCAGCTTTCATGGAACTCGCCAAAATTACGGTAACCGCAGAGGTAGAGTTTCAACGACTTGGATTCGACGCACCGCTCGCCGGGAATATAGTCAATGACAATGGTAGCAAAATCCGGTTGCCCGGTCATGGGGCAGAGAGAGGTAAACTCCGGACAGACGATATGGAGCCTGCCGGAAACGCCGGCGGGGTTCATCTCCGGTAGGGCAAAAGGGCTGGGAAACCATTCCAGCACCGTCGCATCAGGCTGATCGTAGCGGTACGTCGTCGACCCCTCGCCCAGAGATTTCAGGTTATCGTGCAGTGACATACTTATGCTCCTGTTACTCTAAATAAAGATGTACGCTCCGCATTAATTTAGTTTACCGATCCACATCAGCCAGAACGAAGTCGATGGAGCCAAGTATGGCAAGGAAATCGGATACCATCCACCCCCGCGCCAGGAGGGGAAGGACCTGGAGATGAGGAAAGGAAGGGGTCCTGATCCTCATCCGGTAGGGGATAGTAAGCCCCTGGGATACGATGAAGTAGCCGTTCTCCCCCTTGGGGGCCTCGATGGACGAATAGCATTCCCCCTTTGGCGGAGCCATACCCCGGCTGGAATTGACGAAGCCGTGGATCAGCGATTCGATGTCGTTCAAGGTGTCGCGCTTTTGCGGGAGTACGTACCGGTAGTCATCGGTGATCCACCGACCGCCGGGCATATTCTGCAGCGCCTGCTCCACGATCCGGAGCGACTGTTTCATCTCCTCCAGATGGACCAGGTAACGGGCGTAACAGTCCCCCCCCTCGGCCACGGCCATGTCGAAATCAAACCGGTCGTACCCTCCGTAGGGGATCTTCTTCCGGAGGTCCCAGGCGAAACCGCAGGAACGGAGCATGGGGCCGGAAAGCCCCCAATCCATCGCTTCGTCCCGGCTAATAGCCCCAACCCCCTTGAGCCGGACACCGAAGATGGGGTTGGCGCTCAACAGCGTACCGTACTCCCGCAACCGGGGGGGGAACCACCTGAGAAACGCTTTCACCGCATCTTCCCACCCCTGAGGAAGATCGTCGGCCACGCCGCCGATGCGGAACCAGGCGGGATGCATCCGGCCGCCGGTGACCAGCTCGATGATGTCGAAGATCTTCTCCCGGTCGGTCATGGTATAGAAGACCGGGGTCATGGCCCCCAGGTCGGCGGCAAAGGTCCCCAGCCAGACCAGGTGGCTGGCGATGCGGAACAGTTCCGCCAACATGACGCGAATGACCATCGCCCGCTCCGGCACGACAATGCCGCAATGCTTCTCCACCGTGGAGACATAGGCCAGGTTGTTCTGCACCCCTGCCAGGTAGTCGATCCTGTCGGTATAGGGGATGAACTGGTGCCACTGCTGCCGCTCTCCGATCTTCTCCGCCCCCCGGTGATGGTAACCGATCTCCGTGGCCAGTTCCCGAATTTCCTCGCCATCCAGGTTGAGGATGAACCGGATGACACCGTGGGTGCCGGGGTGCTGGGGGCCAAGATTGAGGAGGAGGTTCCCGTCTTCCAGCTTCTGAAAAAAATCCGAGGCGGGGATCTGTGGCCGGCGTTGCGCCTCCTCCCGGGTATAGGGATGCATCTCGGTGGCGCGAAAAGGATGCCCCTTGCGCAGCGGGTGCCCCACCCAATCCGGCGGCATGAGAATCCGGCTCAGGTTCCGATGCCCCCGAAAGCGGATGCCGAACATATCGTAGACCTCCCGCTCGTACCAGGCGGCGGAAGGCCAGACGCCGGTGATCGTGGGGAGCTCCGGTTCTTCGCCGGAGACATCGGCAACGATCCGGATATGCCCCGGCGGGTCAAAGCAGAGGAGGTGGTAAACCAGGGTGAATGCCCCCTCCCCTTCCCGGCCGCGGCGACAGGAGTTATCGATGGCGGTAAGGTCCTCCAGACGTCGGAACGGCTTTTCCTGACGCTCCTTCAGGTGCCGAAGGAGCTGGGGAAGGAGCTCCGGCGTCACCCGCCAGGTGGGGATGTCGGTGGCCTCATGCAACGCCTCCACCCCCCCACCGAACCGCGCCTCCAACTCTCCCTCCAGACCGAAGTCGGGAAAACGCTGGCGGGGGGGAGGTGGCCGCCACATCTCGTCGGAGCGGGGCATCCGGAAATGGGGGTGCTGCAGCGACGTCCCCCGGAGTTCGGTCCCCTCCATCCCCGGCCCCCGGGGGTCCCGCGATTTGGTGACCCCATCCACAAGGATCGGAGATACGGTCCCCTGCGTCCCACCGGGGAGGTGGAGCACCGGTCGCGCCGGCCGCTCTCCACTCTGGATTTTCTCCTGGAGCAGCATGAGCGCCTGGAGAACCGCCTCGGGGCGGGGGGGACAGCCGGGAATATAAACGTCCACGGGAAGGATCTGGTTCACCCCCTGCACCACGCTGTAGACGTCGTACATCCCGCCGGAGTTGGCGCAGCTCCCCATGGAAACGACCCATTTGGGCTCGGCCATCTGTTCATGTAGGCGGAGGATGGCTGGCGCCATCTTCTTGAAGACCGTACCGGCGACGAACATGACATCGGCCTCTCGGGGGGTCCCCCGGAGGACTTCGGCGCCGAATCGGGCAATGTCGTAACGGGAAGTGAAGGCGGTGGTGAACTCCACAAAACAGCAGGAGAGGCCAAAGAACATGGGCCAGAGGGAATTTGCCCGCCCCCAGTTGATGAGGTCGTCCAGGCGAGTGAGGATGACGTTATCGGGGGATTCCTGACCGGTCATGATTCCCAGACGACCCTCTGACGCTCCTCGCTGATGGCGTTCCGATAAGCTGCAGCCAGCTCCTCCTGATTGGTGACGCTGAAGCCCAGGTCATGAACCAAACCGTCTTCTACTCCATAGACCCAACCGTGAGCCGTCACGTCCTGCCCCCGCTCCCAGGCCTCCTGCAGGACCGTGGTCTGACAGACATTCAACACCTGCTCAACCACATTCAGCTCGCAGAGCCGATCCCATTTCCCGGTGAAGCCCTCGACCTTTGACAGTATCCGTTCGTGTTTGACCATAACATCCTGCACATGGCGGAGCCAGTTGTCGATGAGCCCCTGCTTTTCTCGCAACAGGGCCGACTTGACCCCTCCACAGCGGTAGTGCCCCACGATGATGATATCCGTGACCTTGAGGACATCCACGGCGTACTGGATGACGGAAAGGCAGTTCAGGTCGGTATGAACCACCACGTTGGCCACGTTCCGATGCACGAAGAGCTCCCCCGGCATGAGCCCGACGATCTCGTTGGCCGGCACCCGGCTGTCCGAACAGCCGATCCAGAGATACTGGGGATTCTGTTGATCCACCAGCCTCTGAAAAAACGCCGGATCGCGGGCGTGAATCCACTCGGCCCATCTCCGGTTGCTGTAGATCAATTGCTGGAGCGTCTTCATGGTTATTCCTCGAAACTTCCCGCACCCTGTCCCCGGGAAGGCCCCCACTCCAGCCCTCCCTTGATCCAGAGCCAGGCCAGTCCCGCCAGGAGGATGAGAATGAAGGTGGTGATATGAATGAGTCCGGAAATCCCCAGTTCATCCCAGGCCACGGCCCAGGTAAAGATGAAAACAGCCTCCACGTCGAAGACGATGAAGAAGATGGCCACCAGATAGAACGGAACCGGAACAGCAAACTGGGCATTCCCCGTGGGGATGACACCGGACTCGTAAGGACTCCCCTTGTTCTTTCCCGGACGACGCGCTCCGAACCACCATGAAGCCAGGAGCATGATCGTCACCACCACCAGCGCCAGGAGGGTATAGATACCCAGCGGGAGAAGTTCGGGAAAACGGTTCACCGCTGCAGCATCCGGCGGGAGTTGAGGCATGGCCGATCCTATGGACTTATCGTATCTTCAACAATCTGTAGTTACGCCTGTGGCCGATAGGTCGCGCAGAGGAAATCTTCCTCCCCCTGCTGGATTGACCTGGTCAGGTCACAGAGGATCTCTTCATCGGGATCGCCGGCCATCCGGCACGAACGGCAGAGAGCCGGCTTATCGCTCCGGTCAGGATCGACCTCGGTTCCATCGTCCGGATAAAAAACCGATCCGGCTTCTTTCTCCATGTCTTCATCTCCTCGTGATGTATCCCGCCCCCCGAAACGGTGAGAGATTGCAGGACAACCACCGACAGTGAGCAAAAAGGTCGTCAGGCATCCTTCCAGGCAATGCAACTCACCGGGCAGCCATCGATGGCAAGCTGAATCTTACCCTCCGGTGCGCCGGTGGGATTGTAGACCTGGGAGACGTTCTTCTCGCTCATGCGAAAGACCTCCGGCGCGGCCTGAACACAGAGGGTACAGCTGATACAAAGTTCCTTGTCAACCCAGGGGATCCTGGACATGGAGCTACTCCTTTCATCGGGGGGGGGAGATACGAACGTCTCATCATATCCCATTTTATAAGAGTAGCTATTGTAGCCTTTTTTTTCCACGTGGCAAACATCTTTTCCATAACCATGGCGATGACGACGGAACCTGTTGCCCCTCATGACAATAAAGGGTACCCTGTCACCCACAACGCCCCCTTCACGAGGAGAACGGCACCATGAAACGCTTCTTCACCGGCTGGCTGATCAACACCACCTCTCTGCTGAGTGTGGTCCATCTGGTCTCGGGAATCAACATTGACCGCTGGCAGACCACCTTCATCGCTTCACTGGTTCTGGGACTGCTCAACATCTTCATCAGGCCGGTTCTTATTCTCCTGACCCTGCCGGTGAACATCCTCACCCTGGGCATATTCAGCCTCTTTATCAACGGTTTCATGTTTTACCTGGCATCGTCCCTGGTACGGGGCTTCGAGGTCATGAATTTCACCAGCGCCTTTATCGGTGCCTTCGTCTTCAGCATCATTGCGTTCCTCCTCAATCTGGTGATAGGAGCAGGGCGGTAACAACGTATGGAGGATTATCGTGATGACTGACACGACAGACCGTGATCTTCCCCTGCTCCGCCGTTGCACCTGGGCCGGAACCGCTCCGGAGATGATGGCCTACCATGACCAGGAGTGGGGGGTCCCTGCCCATGACGATCGGCTCCTCTTTGAGTTTCTCATCCTGGAAGGGGCCCAGGCGGGGCTCTCCTGGTCCACCATTCTTCGAAAGCGGGGCAGGTACCGGAGCGTCTTTGCCGGATTCGATCCGGAGGTCGTGGCCCGCTTCGACGAAGAAAAAGTGGCGGAACTTCTGGCCGATCCCGGCATCGTCCGGAACCGGCTCAAGGTGGAATCAACCATCACCAACGCCCGGGCGGTGTTGGCGGTACAGGAAGAGTTCGGCTCCCTGGATAATTTCCTCCGGAGTCATCCGGAGTGGACGCCACAGCAACCGGTCCGGCGGTGTGCGGAAGAGGTGCCCGCCGTCACCCCCGCCGCCGAGTCGTTGAGCCGCGAACTGAAACGTCGCGACTTTCGTTTCGTCGGCCCCACCATCTGCTACGCCTTCATGCAAGCCACCGGCATGGTCAATGATCACACGGTTGACTGCTTCCGCTGGGTAGAACTGGGAGGGGGAAATAATTTTATTAAAATTATTGACAGATGAACAGCTTGAAACATATAATAATTTTAATTTTGCATCAAGAAGTTGAACAGATCCAGTCTCTGACCATCTCAAGCAAAACGACAAGGAGCAGATATCATGAAAAATTCAATTTATTTCCTTACTAAAATTCATACCGGGTTATCGCGCAAAAAAGGCTCAACCATGATTGAGTATGCCCTGATCATCAGCCTCATTTCCATTGCTGCAGTCGTATCACTGACAGCATTAAAAACAGAAGTAAGCACCGTATTCAGTTCAGTTGCAAGCAGCATGAATTGAATACGGAAAAAGCTACTCAAACAGTTAGGCTTCATCCCCGTAGTACACCTCCACCAAACACAACCCCTGGGGCGGAGCCGTCGCTCCGGAACATGACCGATCACCATGAGCCAGAAGCTCAGACACTATCCCCGGCGCCAACCTTCCCCGCCCCACCGCCACCAGCGTCCCCACCATGATCCTGACCATGTTCCTCAAAAACCCGGTCCCCCGGACATCCAGAATTATGAACCCGTCGGGCGTTGCGGTAATATCCAACCCGGTGATGGTTCGTACCGTGGTCTTGGCCGCGCAGTTCGCCGCCTGGAAAGCGCGGAAATCGTGTTCGCCGATGAAGGCGCGGGCCGCGGCCCTCATGGCGGAAAGATCGAGCTGCTCCTTGACGTTCCAGGAGGTGAACCTACGGAGTGGGGAGCGGCTGGGCCCGTTGAGAATGGTATAGCGGTAGAGTTTCCCCTCTGCATCGGCCCGGGGATTGAAGGAATCAGGAACCTCCACGGCGGATTGAATGGCAATGTCCGCGGGGATCAGATTATTGAGACCGTGGCTGTAGGCGGCAGGAGGGAGGATTCTGGTGGTGGTGAAGACGGCCACCATCCCCTTGGCGTGGACCCCGGCGTCGGTGCGCCCCGAGGAACGGAGCCGCACCGGCTCACCCAGAAGCTTCAGGAGCCCCCCTTCCAGGACCTCCTGCACCGTCAAACCATTGGGTTGAAACTGCCAGCCGCAATAACCGGTGCCGTCATATTCGATAATTAATTTGATTGAAGGCATGGGTAACCGTTCAGCAGCCGCAACCGCAGTTATGGCAGACCTTCCGGTTATGATCCTCGGGGGGAACGGTCTCCGGCGCGAAGGCGATGCGGTTCACCCCGCGTCGGATATCCTCGGCCAGATTCAGGTTGGGACTACTCCCGATGACATGACCGAGACAGATATTGGTGAAACCGTCTTCGGGAGAGCTGATCCGCACCGCGTTGAGCAGGTCGCCATAGCTGTTGATGTCGATGGTGAATTCCGGGTTATCCGCCAGGGAGAGGAGCACATCACACAAGCTCAGCTCCCGGGTCAATTCCTCAAAGAAACGGCGGTAATCGGGTGACGCCAGATCCACGCTCCAGTCGAGACGAAGATGATTCTGCTTGTAAAATACCAGGGATATCCGCTTGCGGGGCATGGTGCTCTCCCGATGGTCACGGCTCTGCCGCCACCTTTTTGCTGAGGGAACTGAAGATCATCTCGAGAACCACCTTCTGCTTGGCCTCATACTTGTTAAGGACCGCCAGGCAGGTTCCCATGGGAAACTGCTCGTGCAAATAATCGGCGTCCCGCCCCGAGAGGATCACGATCCGGTTTTTGTCGATACCCCGCTCCCGGGCATACTGAAAAAGCTTCATTCCATCCAGGTTGGGCATCTCCAGATCAATGAGAAGGAGTGAGATGTCGCCGCGGAGCGCACCCAGGGCCTTGATGGGGCTGGTGCAGCTCTCCACGTCCAGAAGCGGATAATACTCATGAATGTAACCGCAGAGTATACCAAGAAACGCCTCATCGTCGTCAACAATCAGGATCTTGCCCATCACTACCTCGTCACGCGGGGGATGCCTACCGGCGCTCAGGACTCCTTGATCCCCTTGGTCGTCGTATAGATGAAGTTACGCACCACCGGATTAACACTCGCCTTCAGCTGCGTGGGGGTCCCCACCTCCACAATCCGGCCATCATGAATCATGGCGATCCGATCGGAAAGGTAGAGCGCGAAGTTGAGGTCGTGGGTCACAATGACCGTGGTGTTCTTGGCAATCCGGCGGAGGGCGATGATGGTGTTTGCCAGTTCATCAGCGTTCACCGGGTCCAACTCTGCGGTCGGCTCGTCATAGAGGATCAGGTCGGGATTCATGGCCAGGGAGCGGGCGATGGCCACCCGTTTTTTCATCCCGCCGGAG
>CAIUUR010000022.1 GCA_903902345.1 uncultured Geobacteraceae bacterium
CCGGGAGGCTCCCGGGATTGTTCGGCCAATGGTGGAATTACTCCTGCAGAAAGATCGGTGGGTCATGGCCGCCATCAAAGCCAAAATTACAAGGGGATCGGCATCATGAGCACAACTACCGGTAAAAAGAGCAAGGTAAGCAGTTCCAGCTCGGCTCTCCAGGCAAAGCGGGCGACGCTGCATATCGTGAAGAAAGAGTTGGGGCTCTCCGATGATATCTATCGGGATATCCTGCGCGAGGCCACCGGGTGTGAATCATCTGCAGAGATGAATCTGTCCATGATGAATCAAGTCCTGGAGCGGTTCAAGGAGCTGGGGTGGGTACCACGGGCAGCCACCAAGAGTGGGAAGCGGGGACGGCCGCTGGCTGGGGATGCCGAGTCGAAGCTGATCCGGGCTCTCTGGAAGGAATTGCACCGCTATCATCTGGCTGGAGCAGTGAAAGAAGGGGTCAGGAACCCGTCGGAAGCGGCGCTGTGTGCGTTTGTAAAGCGTCAGACTCGGTGCGATGCACTCCAGTGGCTCCGGGATCGGGACGCGGTCAAGGTTATTGAGGCGCTGAAGGAGTGGCGAGACCGGGCCAGAATGGAATGTTTCAACGAGTGGTATAAGAGTGCGTTTCCGGATGTGGTTTTTCCAGCCGGACAGTGGGCGCTCATCAGGTCTATGGCTTATGGTCGGGAATCCATAGCTGAACTGGTTGATCCGAAGTGGCTCGGTATCCTGGGCGATGATGGTTTTTCTCTTATGTCGCTGTATGTGGCGCATTGTCTGAAAAGGGTGGAGGGGAAATGATGACGGTAACCGAAACGAGGGTATTAAAACTGAGGATCTACGGTATCGACGACCTTGACCCCATAGCCGTTTATCTTGATGATTTCGGCCCTGGACAGGGAAAGGTGGTCTTGACCTGCTCCGATGACAGCTGGTCAAGGTATTGGAGCCACATGGGTGAAAAGACCGATATCCGGGCTTTTTTGTTGGAAGCTGGTGAGCATTATCTGGTTCGAAAGTTTGCTCCAGGTCTTGACCCGACAGAAACAGACTACGATTCCATCGTTGACCATACCCGTAGCAAAATTTTGGGAATGCGTCAGTTAGGCGAACTATCTAAGGAACAGGCACGGAAATATTGGGATGAGGCTGAGGGACTTGCTGATATTGCCGATAACAATTTGCTGCAGGAACACTACGGAGAGCTCCTGTGGGACGTGTTTGGGGATGAGTGGTGGTATTGCCTACCGACACAACCAAACTACAAATATGAATACCTCGTGCACATCATCAATACGGTGAAAGTGGCGTTGATGATGCTGCCAGGGAGGGAGGGGAAATAATGATTGAGCAATTGCAGGCTGACAATGAGGTATTGAGGGCGAGCCTCGCCCAGGCGAGGGCGGAGCGGGATGCAGTTAAAAACGTCGCCGCTCAGTACGAAGAGGCAGTGAATCAGGTTCACCAGATCTGCTTTGCCGCCGGGGTCTCCTGTGGTCATGTCGTGGGCCGGGTCCGTGAGATGGCTTATCTGTTGGAGCAGGCTCGAACGGCACGGGATGGGTATTGGGCGGCGCTGGAGGAGCGGGGATGATGCTGCATTGCCCGTGCTGTCATGCACAGTTCTCCATCGAGGCCATCATCCAGGATGAGGCGGCGCGGGAACTCATTGGCTTCAAGTCCGTCATCCCGACGGCGCTCTGGTCGTACCTCTCTCTGTTCCGCTCCGAAAAGCGGGCTCTCTCCTGGGAGCGGGCGCTCAAGCTGGCCAAAGAGGTGCTGGAGTTGGCCGATACGCCGTCCCTGGATGCGGCCATGTCCGAGACCATTGAGGCTCTCCGGGGGAAGGGGGGCGCTCCACTGAAAAACCACAACTATCTAAAGCGGGTGCTGGAGAATCAGGGCGCCAGGAGTGAGCCACGTGCGGTGACGTGCTCTTCAGGATCGTCGGCGCGGTCCAAAGCCGATGTCGCACTATCCAGCCTATCCGAGTGGATCGGCGGTGATCCGATACGGGAGATGGTGGCCTATCCGCTGACCGGGCTGCTGGCGCTCCGGCTGGAAAACACTCCTGCCGCCGATACCATCACCCGGACGGCGGATATCTGGGAGCATGCTCTCCGTCCCAAACTGAGCATTCCGGCTCAGGATTCTACCCGGATGATTGCCGCCAGTAAAAGGTTAATCGCAGTTGTACGGAAGTGGCCGACACCTGCCCAGCTGATTGAACTGCTACCGCCACGGAAACAGTTGAAAGCAGTTGATAACGAGATCAGTGCAGAACAGCGCCAGACTAATAAAGAACGGCTGCAAGAATTGAGAAGAGCAATCTCAGGAGAATAAATCATGGCAAAGTCAAGTGAGACGCTGAAAGAGATGCGGGAATGTGGGGCCGATAAGTTGGTAAGAGATCGAGGGCTTTCCCCTGAGACGGCTTCCGACTATGCCAAGGTTTTCATGACCGGCGTACAGGAGCGGTTCAAGGGGGGCGCGGTGTATATCGGCACCGGTTTCGCGGAACGTATTTCCGAGCGTGACTGGGAGATCTGGGAGAAGTTCAACGGCAAGAATCAGGAAGAGCTGGGGCGGCGTTACGGGATTACCGGGCGCCAGGTCTACAAGATCATCGAGACCATCCGGCCCTTGGCTATTGATAAAGTGCAGGGTTCGTTATTTTGAAGTCTCTTGCGAAGGGTTGAACGACTTCATTTAGCTTGTAGTGATAGAAAAACCCCCGTGGCCGAAGCCACGGGGGTTTTGCGTTTTAAGGGAGGTATCTATGTTCACACCGGAAATACAGAAGCTGGTCACCATCAATGCCGCCCGGTTCAACTTGCCTGAGTGGCTGATTAATGCCGTCATCAACGCTGAGAGCGCCGGTGATCCCTGGGCGGTTCGCTTTGAGGCCGCATTCCGCGCCCATTATGTTGCTGATCAATGTCAGACATATGGCGCCAGCCACGAGACGGAACGGACCACCCGCGCCTGCTCCTGGGGACTCATGCAGATCATGGGTCAGGTCGCCCGGGAACGAGGTTTTAAAGGCGAGTTCTTGACTGAACTGTGTGAACCAGCCACGGGGATGGAATACGGCTGCCGACATTTGGCTCTGTTCCGTGAC
>CAIUUR010000023.1 GCA_903902345.1 uncultured Geobacteraceae bacterium
GGCGTGACTTCGGGCACCACCGACAGTCGCATTCAGACGTGAACCCTCCCGTGAGGACCCTCTATCAGCTACGGTCCATGGTTCGTGCGTCAGCAATGCGGCAGAACCAAGGAGTTTGCCGTCCGCCGGCCATTGTGATAAGATACCCTGCCCGGCAGCCCGAATCCGTCAGGGTAAGGGCCAAAGAAGTGACCGTCATGGGGAGGATATGCTTTGTCAGGAGTCGTACGATTTGGCAGGATGGCCAGTTTAGGAGTCGCACTTGTTACGGCATTCTCCCTGTTAATGGTTCTCTCGTACTCCCTGCCGGATTCCCTCATCAGAAAACATATGCGAACTTCGATCCTGCAACTCGAACTCGAAGAGAATTCGTGTACCTCGCTCGTGGGGCTTCTCTCGCAGAGACAGGACAACTTCACCGATTCAATGATGCTGAATATGTCACTTCAACAGGAAGGAGTGAGCGCAACGGCGTGCGCCTTCGGCAACTATATGCAGGTGGTGAAAGATCCGTCAGATCCGACCGCCGATATGATGCCGCTGGACAGTCTCAAAGCAGCCGTTACGGGAAAAACCGGAGCACGGACAACATACGCTCGCTACTGGCATGGTTACCAGGTTGCGTTGAGGCCGCTGCTCCTGTTCTTCGATTACGGCGCCCTACGTTGGTTTAACTCCCTCGTTTTTACCCTCTTTACCACGGTAGTCGCCGTCATACTTCGTTACCGCCTCGGCCTGGGAACCGCGATTGCCTTCCTGTTCGCGTTGGCCGTTGTGGGCGTGGTTGCCGTGCCATTGTCACTAAATTTCTCCGGCGTCTTTTATCTGGCGTTTACGGGTATGGTTATCGTCGCGCTGGGGATGAACCGGGAAGGCGCCCATCGATTGGACCTGGAAACGTTCTTCGTCCTTGGCGCCGTTACCGCTTTTGTCGATGTCCTGACAGCTCCGGTCCTGACGTTGGGAATGCCTCTCACGGTGCTCCTGCTCGGCCGACTTTCTTCAGACACGGAATCCGCCATCCGTCGTCAATTCATCTGCTTTGTCAGGATGTCGGCCGTATGGTCAGTGGGGTACACGGGAAGCTGGGCGGCAAAATGGACGATTTCTTCATTTGTATTAGATAAAAATGTATTCCTGGATGCCGCTCAAAGCGTCGCTTCCCGGCTTAACGGAACCGAAGCGGGGGTTAATTTCGACAGGATCGAAACAGTACGGCGTAACGTGGCAATGCTCTTCCCGCTCTTCGGCTGCACCCAACCCCAGGGGATACAGTGGGATGTCGTAGCGGCAGCATGCGTGGTTCCTGCGACACTCGCCATCGTGGTGACCGTGCTGCTGACTCTGCATATTCGGAGTGATGGCAGGCAATGGCGGGTCATTGGCCTGCTACCCGCGGGAGCACTGCCCTTTGCCTGGTACCTGATAGTAAACGGTCACTCGCGGGTCCACTATTTCTTCACGTTCCGCGGACTGGCGGTGTCTCTTTTCGTCATGTTCGCCTGCCTGTTCCACCTGTTCGACCCGCATTATCTGGGCGATCTCAGTGCCAGGCTCAAACAACAGCTCCGAAGATCCCGTTAATTCAGACAAACCGGTAGACGTTCAACGGAATCGGAGTGAAACACCGATTTTATCAAAACAGGACGATAATGTTTGCAGCGCTTCCCCTGATATCCATTCTGCTCATAACTCTCTGCTTCCTACCCCGAGGTGGCGGTTATCGACAGGCATTTCTTGGTGCGGCGGTTTGCGCCGGCCTGCTCCTGACCGGTGTAACGGAACTGTTAAGCCTCCTTTCCGCAATCACATTCCTTAACCTGGCGGCATTCTGGAGCGGAGTCTGCACCATCTCGCTGCTCTACCTGGCGCCGAGACGGAGGGAATGGAAATTTGCGAACAAATTCGCCGAAAACAGAGTGATCCTTGTTTGCATAGCCGTCGTCCTTGCGACAACCCTCCTTGTAGCCCTGGTTTCCCCCCCCAACAACTGGGATTCCATGACCTACCATATGGCCCGGGTTATGCACTGGATACAGAACAGATCCGTGGCCCATTACCCGACCCATATCACCCGGCAGCTCTATTCGGCGCCGTTGGCGGAATACGCCATCATGCAGCTACAACTCCTGAGCGGCGGGGATCATTTCGCCAACACGGTACAGTGGTTTGCCCTCTGCGGCTGCATTACCGGGGCTTCGCTCCTGGCGAGGGAGTTCGGTGCGTCGACGCAACTGCAGGCTCTCTCCGCCCTCATGACGGCGACAATTCCCATGGCGATTTTACAGGCTTCCAGCACCCAGAATGATCTGGTCGTGGCTCTCTGGCTGGTTTGTTTCGTACAGTTCGGCATGATGTTAGTCAAGAGTCCCAACCTGGCGTATGCCGTTGCGACAGGCGGAGCACTAGGGTTGGCGGTTCTTACCAAAGGGAGCGCCTATCTGTTTGCCGCCCCCTTTCTCCTCTGGCTGGTTTGCTCCGGCATAAAAAGGTACGGCTACACCTTCCTGAAATTCACCCTGGTGATCGGCGTCATGGCCCTGGCTCTTAATGGGGGGCAGTACGGGAGAAATTACTCCCTCTGGGGGAACCCTCTGGCAACCGACACGGAAAAACTTACCAATGACGGCGTCACACTCTCGGGAACGCTCTCGAACCTGACGAGAAATATCGCCGCCAATACCTGGACCCCCTTCGCCCCCATAAGCCTGCTTCAATTCCGTGCGGTTGCCGGCGCACATGAACTCCTCGGCATTGATATGAATGATCCCGCAACCACCTTTACCGACCCGTTCCGGCCGATGAAGATGTCACGGGATGAAGACCTCGCCGGAAATGGGCTGCATCTGCTCCTGATCATGGGGGCCATAGTCGCAGTCTCCGTGCGAAGAAAATCCTTGCCCCGTTCTCTTCGCGGTTACACATTCTCCCTGGCCTGCGGCTTCATCCTGTTCTGTATGCTCCTGAAATGGCAGCCGTGGGGAACGCGCCTGATGCTGCCGCTGTTCGTTCTGGGGTCGCCCCTCATCGCCACCGCCCTTCCCTTACAATGGAGGAGGAGGTCAATGACACCGGTAGTGGCGCTGTTCATGTTTCTCGCCTCCCTTCCCTGGCTTTTCGGGAATGAAACACGTCCGTTGTGGGGTGACCAATCCATACTCTATGCGGAGAGGAACAGCCTCTATTTTGTCAAGAGACCCGAACTGCAATCATATTATACCCGCGCCGTTGAGCAGTTTTCGGAGCAGGGCTCTTGTCACGCCATCAGCATCGTGAGTTCCACCGGTAATACCTATGAATATCCGTTCTGGGCGCTTCTCAATGAGCGTCAGGGTGAAATGCCCAGGATAGAGCACCTGTTCGTCAACAACATCTCCGGATCGAAACCGCTTCCGGGTTTTCAGCCCTGTTTTGTCTTCGAAATGCTCTGATATGGCCATGATTGTCCGAGCATCGGCAATCTTTACCTTGTGCCATGAGCTCATTTTGTGGCATGGTATCTGAAAAATCAGATTACCTCCGCTACACAAACATTAACTCGGATGGAGCTCAACAGATGAGAGCACCTGCCAGAAAACGACCTCTTGCAAGGGTACTTTCAGCTGTACCCGAGGGAACTGATCTTGCATCCCTGGCTCATCACGCCCGCTATGTGGGAAGCCCGGAACATAAAAGTGCCCCATCATTCGCCGGTCCACCCCGCCCCCGTGCCGATGCCACCATCTGTGACCACTCCCTGAATAGTCGACAAAAAGAGATCACTACCTGGCTGCGTACTGCATTGATACGTGGAGCAGTCGGTGCGCCATGGGAGGGTTCATTCCCTCGCTACGCTTGGTTTCGCCAGGGAGAAACCGTCTACGAAGCCAGACTGGTAAATCATGAAAAAGGTGAATACAAAGGGTATCCTCTTGGCCCGGACGAATGGCCCAAGGGATTGGACGAGCCATGAGCGGGTTACAGTTCGAATTTGCATGGGAATCCCCCCAAGCGGCCGGCGGAGCTGAATTACGCGCCACATGGGCTCACCTCGTCATCACAATTAACGGAATTCCCGTCACCCAGGTGCATGACTATAACGCCAGGAGCGTACGTAACGGGATATACCTCCCCCTCTATCCTCTGACCGAGTGGTTTGCCATGTCCTGGTGGCCGCTTCTGTTCGAACTGGAGACGCCACGCCGCGAAGTACATTCCGATTATCCCCGACGTCACTCTCTCCGCTTCAGTCGAGAGGGGTTTGCCCTGCCGGACCTTACCATCCGACCAGTGGGTAATAATAAAATTTCATTGGAGTGGAAATCATCCGACCTGCCGATGTGCGGAGTCAGGTTCTTGCAGCAGGGATCGGCGCTCCTCTCCCGCGCGGAGGTTCAAGAGGCGATGACCATTCTAATCAACGGCGTGGTAAAACGACTTGAGTGCGAAGGAATCGCCCAGGCGCCACTGGTGGAGGAGTGGCGGACCATCGACAGCGCAGACAAAGAGGAACGGGAATTCTGCAGAACAGCCGCGGCACTGGGCCTTGATCCGTACAACCTGTCAAAAGAGATGGCCGGCAGCATCATCCGGGCGAACGACATGCTTCCCGCCGGGGTAGCGCCGGAATTCTTTCCGGCTGCCGAGGCGCATCTGCTGGAAGATGAGGCGACGTCTCTCCTTTCAGGAATCCGCGCGGGCTCCGAACAGTCAGCCGACCTCCTGTCACTGAAAAAACTTAAGCAGGAGTCTCCCAAATTCGATCCCTCACGCGCCCCATGGCAGGAGGGGTATGCCTTTGCTCGCACCTTGAGAAAAAATCTGGGGCTGAATGACCGGATTGCCGCCTCACTGGACGACGTGGGCGCGTTTCTCGGAGTGGACCCTGTCGCACTCAGAGCGGCACTCCCCCTAAGCGGACGTGTCCCCACATACTGCGATGCTCTCGTAACCGAAAATAACCTGCGGAGTCCCGGATTTATCATCTCCAAGCGGAGGAACTCTTCCCGCTCGTTCACCTTCTGCCGCGGTATTTTCGAGTACCTCACCTCGGCATCGTCAACCCCTCTCCTCATCACCGGAACACAGTCAGAGCATCAAAAACGCAACCGCGCCTTTGCCGCGGAATTTCTCGCCCCTGCGGAACTATTGCGTAAACGGCTCACGTCCGAGGCGATCACGACAGAGGACGTGGATGAATTAGCCTGCGAATTTCACGTATCACCCTATGTCATCGCCCATCAACTGGACAATCACCGTCTGGCCCGCATCATTCTCCCCTGATGTCCACTCTCCCCCTCCAGATGCAAGATACGCTTCCACTATCATGCCTTACACCCCGATAATCTCCATCGTCACCCCCTCCTACAACCAGGGGGAATTTATCGCCGAGACCATCGAGAGCGTCCTTGGTCAGGCTGGCGACTTTTCCATGGAGTACATCATCGTCGATGGCGGCTCCACCGACGACTCCGTCACTGTCATCAGGAGATACGATGAACTGTTGAAGCAGGGTACGTGGCCGGTGTCGTGTCGGGGGATAACCTTTCGGTGGCTCAGCGAGAAGGACCGGGGACAGAGCCATGCGCTTATGAAGGGGTTCCGGATGGCGAAGGGTGAGATTTTTGCCTGGCTCAACTCCGACGACATCTATCTGCCGGGAAGCCTGCAGAGTGCAACGGATTTTTTTCGCAACCATCCCGAAACCGGACTCCTCTATGGCGACGCAGACTACTGCGATGCCGGGGGAAACCGGATCGGCCGCTACCGGACCGAGGCCTTCGATTTTGAAAAACTCGCCTGGTTCAACTTCATCTGCCAGCCCTCCACCTTTTTCCGGAGGGAGCCCTTCAACGAGGTCGGCGGCCTGAATGAGTCGCTCCGGTTTGCCCTGGACTACGATCTCTGGATAAGGATAACCCGACGCTTCCCCTGTCGGCACCTCCCCCAGGTTCTCTCCCGCTACCGGCTTCATGATACGTCCAAGACCGTCAGCGATGCGACCCTCCATGCCAACGGAGAAGAAGCACTCTCCGTGGCGATGAACCATTTCGGTTGGGCGCCGCTCCCCCGGGTCTACAATGCGTGTCATCCCCTCTGTCGGAGGAGGCTCCCACCGTTTCTGGCTAAAAACAGGGGAGTGCTCATTCTGGCCACCCTCCTACACTCACTGTTCCGGTCACTCCGGCTGAACCGGGGAATACGGAAAAAAGAGTTGAGATTACTTACCCGCGAGAATTTCAAAAAAATCTTCAGGAACCGAATAAACATCATGACCAGCAGTTCACAATCATGAGAATCTGCCTCATCGCCCCCCTCCCCCCTTTCCGGGGAGGGATCGCCAAATACTGCCACTCCCTGGCGCTGGAGCTGGAGCAGCGGCATGAGCTGTTGCTCCTGAGCTACCAGCGGCAGTACCCGGAGATTCTCTACGGCAGAAGTAGCCAGGTGGATCCGGACGTACGCAAAGAGACCATCCTCGGACATTTCGCCCGTCTCTCCTACGACATCGACTCGGCGAATCCGCTCTCCTGGCGGCAGGCGGCGCAGGCAATCGGCGCGTTTCAGCCGGAGATGGTGATCATCCCCTGGTGGGTGGCGTACTGGACTCCCCTGTACCTGTACCTCCTCTTTGTGCTGAAACGGAGAGGAATAAGGGTTCTCTTTCTCTGCATCAATGTCTACGAACATGAAGGGAGTCGTTTGAAGGATCTCCTCACTCGGTTTATCCTGAGGAGAGTCGATGACATCATCGTCCACTCCCGGCAGGAGCTTGACCTGATCCGGACCTTCAACCGTACCGCGTCGGTGAAAATACAGCTCCTCCCCCTCTTTCTCTACGACGCTCCCCCCCAGGAGAAAACGGGAACGGGACTGCGGCTCCTCTTTTTCGGCTTCGTCCGTTCCTACAAGGGGCTGGATACCCTGCTGCAGGCCCTGGCCATCCTGAAGAAGTACGACATCCTCCTGAGAGTGGCCGGGGAGTTCTGGCACGACAAGGGGGGGTACCTGAAACTCATCAGGGAGCTGGATCTTTCCGACAGGGTGGAACTGGTGGACGGGTATCTACCCGAGATGGAGATGGGGCGACAGTTCTCCTGGGCCGATCTGGTTGTCCTTCCCTACAAAAAGTCCATCACCTCGGGGGTTCTGGCGACGGCCTACGGTTTCAGGAAACCGGTGCTGGTGACGGACGTGGGAGGATTCAGCGAAGCCGTGGAGGATGGCCGGACGGGGAGAATAGTCCCCCCCGACGACCCCCGTGCCCTTGCCGAGGGAATACTCTGGTTTCTGGAGAACAGGGAGACGGATTTCGCCGGCAACATCTCCTCCTTTACGGCGGAGAAGATGTCCTGGAGCTCCCTGGTGGACACCATTGAAGGGTTTAGGGGTACCTAGATATTTCCCAGCTTGAACTTGGTGACGAATTCGTAGTACCGGAGAAAGATGGGGGACTGATAGGGGAATTCTCCCCATGACCTGTCGAACTCCGTCCCCATCTCCTTATCCGTACAGAGCAGCTCGTTGTTTTTCGTGTAGTTCCTCTTGGCAACCTGCCGGAACTTCCCTTCCTTGATCTGCAAATCTATCTGATGATACGCCACGTCCCCCTTCTTTACGATGTTCTCCTGACAGAGCGGGTACGTCGCCAGATGCCTCGTATAATGGGTAGAGCCAAACTTCGTCAGATCGAACTTCTCTGTCCAGTTCAAGGTTTTCCCCTCGACCTTCACACTCTCCGCATCATACTGATTCAGCTCCACATTCTTATTGGGGGGATCAATCGCCAGCTTTACCCAATTCGCCCCGTGACAGGTGAGCGCCCCCAGCAGCATCGAACCGACAAAACCTGCAGTAGCTACGATTCTATTCATTTTCTTGCCCCTTGCATCGTTTGTAAGACATCCGAAGACGGTAAAGGTAACTTTACCATGGAATCGCCGGGCAATAAAGTTTTTCCTGTCACGCTCCCCCCACGCTGAATTGACTATTTCGCCCCAAAATGCTAGGTTCAGCTGCAATTACGTTCAATTCGATCGGCCCCAGACAAGGAACCGCATGATCTCCACGGAAGCAGCAGGAACTCAACCGGACGGCAGGAGGGAACTCGTTTCCGCCCCGCTCCTGATCTGGGGGACACGGTTCCTCCTGGCCTATTTCGGTGCGCGCCTTCTCTTCTTCGCCCTGAACATCTCCTCCGCCGTCCCCCCCGACGAAATCACCCACGCCGGACTCTGCGGAGTTTTTTCCAAGGTTCTTCTCCTCCCCGACAACTCTCCCGAAACCTACCGGTTCGGTCTGGCCACCAACATCCCCTGGCTCTACTACTGGATCATGGGAAAACTGCTCCATCTCAATTTCCTGGGGATACCTGACCTGGTCTTCTGCCGACTCCTCAACATCCCCCTGGCCTTCGGGACGATTCATTTCATCCGAAAAATGCTCCACCTCCTGACAAATGACAGACTACCCCACCTGCTCCTGGTGGTCGTCCTGACCAACTGCGCCATGTTTTCCCTCCTGTCGGCCTCCGTCTCCTACGACAACCTGGCGAACCTTCTTGCCGCCATGGCGATCTATTATCTTCTGGCTTTTTTCCGGGAACGCACCGGAACCCACCTGGCGGCATCGATCCTCTGCCAGCTTGCCGGATGTCTCTGCAAAATAACCTTCCTGCCGCTGGTTCTGATCCTGGGCGCCCTGCTGTTGCTCCACGAATTTAAAAACCTCCGGAGGCTTCCCGCCGCAGTGAGGAACGCCCTCCGGAAGGCCACTCCCCTGAACTGGCTGATGACCACGGCGGTCCTGGTGGCGCTGGCCCTGAACCTCCAGATCCACGCCGGAAACTATCTCCGTTTTGAGACCCTGAACCCCTCCATGCCGGTCGTGGTCTCTTCCCAAGCGGCCATGGAAAATCGCCTGGACGCTCGCGGGCTTATTTTCAACCAGTACAAAGAGGGAAAAATCACCTATATGGAGGCGGTGATCAAGGCAGGAGAGATCAAACATCCCGGAGACAAGGCCGACACCTTCTATCTCCTCATGAACTATGAGAAACTGAAGCAAAACCCTCAGCTCTGGATGGGACTCCCGGCCTATTCCGTCCTCTGGCTGGAGAACATGGTGGGGAGCATCTTCGGGATCAAAGCCCACCTGATCATGGCCAAGGAGCTTCCTGCCCGCGTCCC
>CAIUUR010000024.1 GCA_903902345.1 uncultured Geobacteraceae bacterium
CCCCTTCATCCCCTTCATCCAGAATCCCGGATTTCTCGTTGTACATATCCTTGATATTGATCGGGTCGCCATCGAAGAAGGTTTCATCGGCCCCCACAACCTCGGCGTTTTCGCTGATGCGGCGCGTCAGCCTGCCGCGGAGCCTGATGATGTTTTCCAGGCCATCCTCGGGAAGGAATGAATAACAGATGATCTTTTCCGATTTCTGGCCGATCCTGTCCACACGTCCCGCACGCTGGATAAGGCGGATAATGGCCCACGGCAGGTCATAGTTGAGTACGATGTGAGCATCTTGCAGGTTCTGTCCTTCGCTCAAGACATCGGTACTGATCAAAACCCTGATTTCCTGGGGCGTACCGGCAACCCCCTTCACCCCATTGCTCATGGGGCTGAACCGGTGAGCGTTATCGGTGGGATCAGCCGTCGACCCCGTGACCCCCTCGATCTGCTTCATCCCCCGTTTTTTCAACTCCTCGGCCAGATAATCCGCAGTATCGGCAAACTGGGTAAAAATGAGGATTTTTTCCTTACCGTGGTTCTTGGTGCAGAGCTCATGCAGCGCGTTCAACTGGCGGTCATCCGCAGGCCGCCACTCCTTGATCATGTTGATGATCTTCAAAAGAGCGACGCTATCCTTCAGGAGCTGGTTCTTCAGCGACTTCTTGAAGAGTCCGGACCTGATCCATTCAAAATGGTCGCGTTCCTTGACGGAAAAGTAGGTGTACAGGTCAGCGGCTTGTTCAAGGTAGCTGTCGGCGTCCAGGTGAACCTTGCGGGTATCGCCATCGCCATCTTCATCCTCGATATAACCGTCCAGGAAACTCCCCTGTTGCGGCCCAATGGGTAGTTCCAGATCATGCTCCATGGCATGCAGGTACAGAAAGTTTCTCAGGACGTGACGGCTGAGAGAGAGGAGGAAGGCATAACCACTGCTTTCCAGCCGCTTGAACAGGTTAGTCCTACAAAATCCCATCAAGCGTTTACCGGCGCGGGACAGATTCTCCTTGAGCAGTTTTTCCTTCTCGGTGGGCGTCAGGGTGCTTTTTTCGTCCAGATACTTCTCCAGCCCGTAGCGCGGCAGGTTGAGATTATTAATGATGTCGAGCACTTCGTCGGAGTAGAGCCGTGCGTACTGATCATTCTGATCCGTGGGGTCGAAGGGATAGGTCACGGCCTTTGGTCTCCGATCAGGAAAATACGAGCGGCTCCCATCGGCAAATTCGAGGTACTTCCTCATTTTTTCAGGATCATTTTTGGAATAATGCTCCTTGATAAAGCTCCGGGTCCGGCGCACCAGGTAGAGGCGCATCAACTCGCGCCAGTCATCGGGTGAATCGCTCTTTTCAAAGGCGGCAATACTGCGGGCATGGCATTGATGCCTCGCCATGAATTGCACCGCCCCGCCGATGCTTTGGATGTAATGTTCCGGACTGATCCCCAGGTCGGTATCCTCATCGAGAAACAGCGACAGTTGGGTGGAAAGATCAAGATAGGTCTTGTTGTAGGGGGTGGCGGTCAACAGGATGACCTTGCTTTCGTTCAGCCGAAGATATTCGCGAATCGACTTGTAACGTTTACCTTCGCGGTTCCTGAGGTTGTGGCTTTCGTCAACGATCACCAGCCGATAGCGGCGCTCTTTGGGAAGGACAGACTGCACCCGGGTTATGGAGATGACTTTTGCCCGGAGTTGAAACTTGTGCGCATACTCCTCCC
>CAIUUR010000025.1 GCA_903902345.1 uncultured Geobacteraceae bacterium
CATCCCCCTCCTAACCTCCCCCTTGAAGGGGGAGGAACTGAAAACGTGGAGGGGAGAGGGAGCAAGCTTTATCTCGCCGTGGAAACCACCATGGGGGTGCTGGTCGTCTTCCGCGACATCGATCTTGCCGAAGACGACAGCGCGGCGTTGAACGCACTCATCGACCGCTACAAAGGCGCCGGCGGCGAGCCGACGATCATCCGGGTGGAGACCAATTTCGACGCCGATATCCGTCAAGTAAAACTCCCGGTGACCCTGCTGCAGGCGTCCGACTTCGACAAAGGGGCGTCATGGAACTGAGGCTCTATAACCGGCTGAAGCGAGAACTGCTGGGGGAGCTGGCGGCGGCTGCGGACCGAAACTCCGCCCAGTATCAGACGGTGGTGGAGCGCTTCGCCTCGCAGACGGAAACGGGAATTCCCAAGTCCTATTCCCAGACAATCCAGGGGTGGCTCAACCACTACAACCGCCTTATTATCCGGCCGGTGCGCCTCCGGTACTACCAGATCCTGGCCCTCTACTTTACCGAGGCGGTTCTGAAAAAAATCAGGTCCGGAGAAAAGGGGTACGTCGGCCGGACCATGCTCGCCTACTGGATGGCCACCGGCAGCGGCAAGACCATGCTGATGCATCTCAACATCCTCCAGTACATCGATCATATCGGCGGCTGGCGGGCCTTTGACGAGCTGCAAATCATCCTCACCACGCCGGGGGTCAACCTCATCGAGCAGCACCGCCGGGAGGTGGTTCCCCTGGTGGAAAAGCTCAACCAGCACTGCGCCGGCCGGATTCGACTCACCATCGAATCCACCCAATCGCTCCTGAACCGCGAACGGGGATTCTTTAACCTGCCGGATCACAAGCGAATCTTCCGGCTGGTACTGGTGGACGAGGGGCATGTGGGTCTGGCGGGGGGCGGCACGGAGCTGGGCAAGTTCAAAGAGTTGCGACACCGGCTGGCCGATTATCCCAACGCCTTTCTCCTGGAATATTCCGCCACCTACCACGGCATCGCGGATCGCCACGTGGAGGAATATAAAGATCAGATCGTCTACGATTACAACTATTACCGCTTCTTCAAGGACGGCTACGGCAAGGACTTCCATATCGACCGGATCGCCGATGACCGGTTTGACGCCGGTCACGAATGCTGGGAGAACTTTACCGCCGCCTTCGGCGCCTTGGCGGATAAGCTGACGATCTATCAGGAACTCCGGGTCAGTCTGGCCGTGGGAACGGAAGGTCTCCCCTTCAGCGGAACTTTTCCCGACAAGCCGCTCCTCGCCTTCATGGGGCGAACGGTGGAAGACAGCAAGGATGAAGGGAAAAGCGACGAGGTTTCCGATATTCGAAAAATCGTCGGTTTTCTGGCGCGCCTCACCGGTGAAGAAAAGGAACAGCTCAAACCGGTCTTCAACAACCAGACCGCCGGTGTCCTGACCCTGACCCGCTGCCCGGCGATCACGGATGAAATTCTCCTCTCCTGGGGGGACGGCGATTACTGGGGGATCATCAACGTCGGCAACGGCGACAAGTTTTTCAACGGCTCAAAGGATCATCCCGACCTGAAAGGGCAAGACGGCACGATGCTGGTCCAGCTCCGCAAGAGCCCCATCATCGAGAGCCGCTACCACTTTTCCCAGCTGGACATGGCGGCCAGCCCCATCACCGTCCTCATCGGCAGCCGGAAATTCGCCGAAGGGTGGAACTGTTTCCGGCTCTCGGTCATCGGTCTGGTGAACCTAGGCGCCACCAAGGGGAACAAGATCATCCAGATCTTCGGTCGGGGGGTGCGGCTGAAAGGGCTCAAGGACGACGGCAAACGGTTCGAATCCGGACATCAGGAGGATTACGGTGCGCTGGTCGCCAACGACACGCCGAAAAACAGGCTGCTTCGGCTGGAAACACTCAACATCTTCAGCCTGAAAAAGAGCTACCTTGACGCCTTCCTGAAGGCGCTGGAAGATGACATCCCTTCCTGGATCGTGTCGCGCACCGTCAAGGTTTCCCCGGCGTCGGTCCGGCTTGGCGGCAACACCAAGAGCAGAAAGGTGGAATTTGACCAGTACCGCGACAAGCTGAAAATCTTCAAGGTGGGACATGCCCAGGATGAACCGACTCTTATCGCCCTGCGGGCCGACACGGGTCGCTGGCGCTGGCGATATGTTCATAACGGAGGGGAAATTTGCGAGGAGATGCCCAGTTTCGCCATCCCTCTGGAGTACAGGTCGGACGCCACGGTACAGGGGGCGGATATTGCCGCCGAGCTGCTGACGCTGACGACGGATCCAAGCCGACGAGATTTTCTGCAACTGGTGGAACTGCAACGATTGGTGGACCGTTGGCAGGAGACACGACACGTCAGACTCTACCAGGAAAAAGCCGGCGAGGTTGCTCCCATCACCCTTGAGTGGCTCATGAACTTGATCGGTCCGGTCTACTATCAGGCATCCTTGGCGGACCGGAATTGGCCCTCCGTGGAGCGACTCCTCTTCCGGACTGTTCAGGACACCCTGGACAAGATCCATCACAAGCTGATCTATGACATCAATACGCGACAGTATCGAATTGATGAACCGATGAATCAGGCGGCAGCCGGCGGCAAGGGTGATTTCATCGACAAGTATGAGGTAACTTTCGAGTTCCCCAACCAGGACCGAAAAGAGGCCTTTGAATCACGCTACCCCGACATCGTGCCGGAACAGTTGGAACTCTGCCTCAACGAGCCGCGCCACATCTACGCGCCGCTTCTTCAGCAGAATACGGCTGAACTGGAAAAAATCCTGAAGCTTAAAGCCGGCGACCTGAAGATATCCATCTCACCGGATTCCCTCAATCCGGGTGAACGTAAATTTGTCGCCGACCTGCACGGCTATCTCAGCGACCCCGTGATGAAGGGACGTTACGCAAAGCACGAATTCTATCTTCTGCGCAACGTGCAGAGCCTCCGCTCGGTGGGGGTCTACCTGGAAAGCGAGACACGGGCGTTTTTCCCCGACTTCGTGCTCTGGGTGCTCCACAAGAACTGGACTCACATCATCC
>CAIUUR010000026.1 GCA_903902345.1 uncultured Geobacteraceae bacterium
ATAACCTTTAGCAATCCGGGCACCAAGGCCAACGGGGCCACGCCAACTCTCACGGCCACGGCCACTTCCGGACTCGCCCCGACCTTCACCTCGGCAACCACCGGGGTTTGTACCATTACCTCGGCCGGCGCACTGACCACGGTCTCCGCCGGAAGCTGCACCATCGCCGCCGATCAGGCAGGCAATGCCAACTACAATGCCGCCCCGCAAGTTACTCAGACGTTTACCATTCTGCCGCCAAATGTTTTCAACACATTGGGTTCGGCACCTCAACCAGCGTCGAATTCAACCGGCGGCGCTAACAAAGGCGTTTTCGGCTCCTACTTCGAACTCGCCGGAGCCACCGCCTCAGTCTCCGCCGTGACCATGTCGCTGCGCGGCACCTCAGGAGGGGGCGCCATCACCTGGCGTGCCGGTATCTTCAGCTCTGCAACCGGTGGCACCACGCCACAAACCTGGGTGGCCGATCTGGGAACCGCCAGCGCAACCACCAATGCCGTAGCAAATGTCACCTTTATACCTGGTTCACCCATTGCCCTTGACGCCAATAAGCGTTACTGGGTTATCGTTACCAACCAGACTACGCTGCAAGGGGCATACAGCACTACAACCACACCAACCGACAGCGTCGGCAACGCCAAAATTGCCAAGGGCACGGGGTACTATAATACTAATGCGACAAACACAACTACCTTGACAACGTTCAACGGTTTCACCATAACCGGCGGTTCTTTTGCTCCTTCACCAACCGTGCTCTTCTCCGTCGCCGGGACGGTGACCCCCATCCAGACCATCACCTTCGGCACGGTGCCCACCGTCAACGTCGGCGGCACCGGCACGGTCTCAGCCACCGGCGGGGGATCGGGCAATGCCGTTACCTTCACTTCCACAACCCCCACAGTCTGCACCGTCAGTGGCAGCACCGTCACCGGCGTGACTGCGGGAACATGCACGATCGTCGCCGATCAGGCGGGCAATGCCAACTATAACGCCGCCGCTCAGGTGACGCAGGACATCGCCGTGAGCAAGGCAGGCCAGACCATTACCTTCGGCTCAGCGCCCTCCGTCGTCGTAGGCGGCGCCGACACGGCCTCGGCCACGGCTACTTCGGGTCTCACACTAATTTTCACCTCGACTACCACCGATGTCTGCACCGTCAGCGGTTCCACCGTGACCGGCGTCACCGCCGGTACCTGCACGGTTGCCGCCAATCAGGCTGGCAATGCAACCTATAACGCTGCACCACAGGTAACGCAGAGCTTCAGTGTCGGCAAGGGTGCTCCCCATATTACCAACTGGCCCACTGCCACGGCCATAACGCTTGGTCAGACCCTGGCCTCTGCAACACTCTCCGGCGGCAGTTACACCCCGGCGGGGTCGTTCGCCTTTACCGCACCGGGCACGGCTCCGGGCGTGGGCGCTGCCGGTCAGGCTGTCACCTTCACCCCGACCGACACGACCAACTACACCACCGCCAGCGGCACGGTGAACGTGACGGTGAACTACTCCGCCGTCAAACCGACGCTTACCGTCTCCACCCTGGCAGATACTTCCGTCACCAAGGTGATTATTCTCAACATTAGCGGCAGCGCCGACGGCATCAACGGCATCACCTCCGTCACCATCAACGGTGTCAGCCAGACACTGGGGAGCGGCAACAGCTTTTCTTACGCTTACACCCTGGTGCCGGGGGCCAATCTCATCACCACCGTAGTCACGGATAACGGCAACCAGACCACCACCGACATCCGGACCATAACTCTGGACCAGACCGCGCCGACACTGACCCTCACCGTGCCCACAGACAACAGCGCGGTGAACAGCGCCCTCCTGACCGTCACGGGGAGTGTGAATGATGCCACAGCCCAGGTGGATGTGACCCTTAATGGCGGCTCGCCACTGGCTGCTACATTCAACGGGTTAAACTTCAGCCGTGACCTTACCCTTTCCGCCGGAGCTAATACGATTCAGGTAACCGCCACTGACCTGGCACAGAACAGTTCTTCGGTGTCCCGCACGGTCACCTACGATAACCAGGCACCCAGCGTAGCGGTCACCTCGCCAGCCACTGACATCACCACGGATCAGGCGAGCATGACCATCACCGGCACGGTTTCCGATGCGCTCACGACGGCATCCGTTACCATTACCTGTGACAGCCAGAGCTACACTCCGGCAATCACGGACGGCGCTTTCAGTCAGGCTTTGACCTTTGCCACAGCCAAGAGTTACGCCATCGTCGTCACCGCCACCGATGCAGCCGGTAACCAGGCCACGGCTCAGCGCAACGTCATCTACCAGCCTGCGAAGGCCATCACCATTGCCACGGCCCCGGCGGGACTGACCTTCACCGTTGCCGGGGATGCCACGGTCTATACTGCGCCCCATGATTTCTCCTGGCTACAGGGCGACAAACACATCATCTCCGTTGCCTCGCCGCAAAACGTCAGCAGCGGAAGTCGATCAATATTCCGTAACTGGTCTGACACCGGTGCGGCGTCTCATGAAATTACCGTCGGGGCCACGTCGGCCACCTATACTGCCCAGTTTGATAGTCAGTACCAGATCACTACAGCAGTGACTCCGGCGGCCAATGGCTATGTCCTGCCAGTGAGCGGTACCTGGTATGCAGCGGGAAGCAGTGTCAATGTTTCGGTGGTCCCGAACACCGGCAATCGATTGGCGAGCTGGAGTGGATCGGTGGCCAATGCCGCCAACGCGGCAACTACCGTTACCATGTCCGGACCGGTAAGCGTTACGGCCAATCTGGTAGGAATTCCATCCCTGAAAGCCAGGGTTACGGGTATGAGCGGCGCAATCAACAGCCGGGTTTGGGGCGTGGAAATGGCCAACTCAGGAACGGGAACGGGAACCAACGTCAAGATTACCGGTGTGACCGTGACCAAAACCAGCGGCGCTGTCTGTACTCCCGTGGTCACCAGCGCCCTGCCGTTGACAATGACTGATGTGGCGCAGGGAGGGACCCAGAACAGCGGCATCAGCATTGATTTTACCGGCTGTGCCGCCACCAATAAGTTCAGTGTCCTGATCAACTACAGCTACGGCGACGGTGGCAGCGGAGTCTTCACCGGGACAAACAGTTCCTATAACCTTTTTCGTTGATATTCCCTGCGAGACCCCTGGCTCCTTTCTCCAAGGAAAGATAGCCAGGGAAATACTAAAGGAGATTAACCCATGATCAAACGTCTCATCACCACGACCACCCTGTTAGCGCTGCTGCTGGTCTCGGTTACAGCCCAGGCCGATATTGTTCTGAATCTTTCCTCTCCTGATCTTTTCGGAACGCCGGGGACCACGGTCAGCTGGGATTTTTCCCTTGCAAACAACACGGCCTATGACTTGTACGTCAACAGTGTCTACGCAGATGGCACATTATACGGCGTTCCCCTCATTGACGGCTCCGGCGGCGCCAGCGCACTGGGAACTTTTTGGGATGCATACTTCAGTGTCGGCGGACTGGTAGTTCCTGCCAACTCAACCACCCTCAGTATTTTAGGCGCGCTTCCCCTGGCAACGTTTGAAATCAGCAACAGCGCGCCAGCGGGCGGCCCGGCGGTGACCGGGGCAATCAAGCTGGATTATATGCTTATTGATCCTGCCACCGCGACCCAGGACTCTATTGGGGACACAGTGGGGTCCGGGACGTTGATTGCACAGTACAACGGAGCTGACGCTCTTGCCTCGGTGACCGTCACTTCCGCTGTCGTCCCCGAACCCTCCACCTACGCGCTTTTGTGTATTTCGTTGGGGGTGGTCGGGTTTGCGAGAAGAAAAATGGTAAAAGGTGAATAAAGGCGTGAAAGGTAAATGGTGATTGGTGGTCCCTCTGTAGGGGGCGGTTCGCGAACCGCCCCTACATCGAACGCCGGTTATTGGTATTTTGTAGGGGCGCGGCTTGCTGCGCCCGCTGTCGAATGGGGAAAGGTGAATGAGGTCAACCAAAGGAGAAGTCAATGAATGCAAAGAGAACAAAAATGGGGATGGTGAGTCTACTGGCCGGGGCATTGTTGCTGATTGGGGCAGGGTTTGCCCAGGCCAGCGTGGCCTACACCATGAGATTTAACGATGCACAGACAACCAGTGAATTCGGTTCCTTCGACACTGGAACCCAGCACTACAGCGCCATCTCCACCCTGCCGTCCTACGCCATCGGACTGGCCTACAATCCTACTAACAGCCTGTTTTACAGTCAGGATGCTACAACTGGAAAACTCTTCACCATAAATCAGAATGGCGCTTATTCAACTCCCTTCGGCGCTGATGCCGGCGTGTACTATGGCACAGCCTTCAACACCGATGGGAGTGCCTTTTGGGGGTATGATACCAGTAACGACAGGTTTACCAGAATCGATCCCGCTACGGGAGTTGCAACGATCGTCTCAGGAGGGAATAACTACAAAATGTTTGCACCGGGCAACTTAGCGTATCATCAAGGCTCGCTGTACGGATCCGGTAATTTTACAGGAACTGGCACCAGTAGTAATTTATTCAGATTCACCAACCCGACTATTTCGGCTGATGTCGAAAAGATTGCCTATGTAAATGACTATAATCTTGATTATGCAACCTATGAACTTTTCTCCGACGGAACCACGCTCTACGGAGTGAATGTCGACGACAGTACACTGGTTACGATTGATCCGACTAACGGTGCCTGGAGCAGTCTTGGAACCATCGATACATCGCTACCCTTCTACGGTGTGGCCTATGCACCAGCCGTCGTCCCCGAACCTTCCACCTACGCCCTCCTCTGCATCTCCCTGGGGGTGGTGGGAATCGCGAGAAGAAAATTACGAAATACGAATTGAGAATTACGAAAAAGAGGGTGAAGATCGACGAGGGGCCTCTCAGAGGTAAACTTCAGATCACGGAGACCCCCGTCCCGCCGGCCCTGCAGCGCCAGGCCCTCCGTTGAGCTTCCAGAACCTGCCGAGGGGAGAGGTCGATCTTGGGGAGCATCTCCCAGCCGACCTTGAAATTCAGGAGATCCAACGCCTCCACGAAGGTGAGCAAATTTCCCAACAAACCGGACCTCCGAAGAAGCGCCACCCTCACGTCGGCGGAGAGCTCCACCGAGGCCACCAGATCCTCCAGGGGTACGTTGTAGATCGACTCCAGCATGGAGAGAGTCCCCACCAGAAAAGCCCGATCGGCGAAATCCCGGGAGCCCTGCACCAGAGGGTGACTCCTGCAGAGCTGCTCCATCAAGCCGGCACGGGCCGTGGCCAATTCCACCAGGGGATTATCCCGCTCATGGGAACCACTGGAGGCCAGAAGTTCAGTCTGCGCCCAGCGACGAACCAGATCCCGACCCAGGAGGAGGATGGCGTGACGCACGGAGTCGATCTCCCGCCGAACTCCCACCACGACTGAATTGGCCTGAAGGAGCAGTTTGTAGGTGAGAGCAGGACTCTCCTGAACGGTGCGGACGATCGCCTCCACTTCGCCGTCATTAATGATCAAAAGGGCAATGCGCAACAGGATGGCCGCGGTCTCGTTGAGTTTCTTCTTTGCCGTCAGGGTGGGGGCTGTGAAGAATAAACCCTGGAAAAGGTCGAATCCGGCGCCCTGAAGTCCGGCAAATTCGTCGCGGGTAGAGACACGCTCCGCCAGGAGAAGCAGCTGCCGTTGGTGGAACTGCTCCACCACCATCCCCGGGTCGGCAGGTATCCGCGTCGGATCGACACCGATGATGTCGATGAGTCCCTGGAGTTCGATAATTTCAGGGCTAAACTGACCTCCGTCCAGCGCCAACGTGAAACCCGCCTCCCTGAGACAGTGGCACCGCTCTCTGACGGTGTCGTTTAACAACAGCTCCCGGTCAAGAAGTAAAATAATCCGGTCAGCGGGAAGAGCCGCCAGGGCCTCGCTGAGCAGCAGATCAGAACTGATGGTGAGAATCCCCTTACGCTCTCCCTGAAACTCTTCAGTACCGCTTCCGGAGAGGAGATCAAGAATCAGGTCGGCAGGAGGGAAGACCCCGGGAACAACACTCCCCGATGAAAGAGATCGAAAGTGCAGTCTATAGGCGTAAACCTTCTCATCCCTGTTCAGTACCAGTTCTCTTCCCAGGAGAAACTCGTCACTCATGCATTCCTCCGGAATTCGTCCTTCGTTTCAGTGGAAAAATCACCCTCAATTCAGTATCCGGGGGGTGATGAAGATCAACAGCTCGGACTTGACCTTGCTCTTGGTGGTGGATTTGAAGAGCCACCCGAAAAACGGAATATCCATGAGAAATGGCACTCCGGAATTGTTCTCCGTGTCGTTGTCGATATAGATGCCACCAATGACGGTGGTCTCGCCACTCCGGACAATGAGCTCGGTGGTCGCCTCTTTCTTGTTGATTCCAGGGGTTGTACCTCCCTGGGGGATTGATCCGGGAGAGTTGTTGGTCGCCTTGATCTTCATCATGACGCTGCCGTCCGGCGTAATATGCGGCGTCACCTCCAGGGAAAGCGCCGCCTCCACGAATTGCGTCACGGCGCCGGTGTTGGCCGTGGTGTTCTGATACGGAATCGACTGCCCCTGGGTGATCTTGGCCGCCTTGTTGTTCAAGGTGGCGATCTTGGGGGTCGAAATGATCTTGACAAGATCTGCGGTGGCCAGTGCGGAGAGCCGTAGATCCACGTTGATATTACTGGCCAGGGTCCCGAAACTGATTCCCGTGGCCATCCCCGGCCCGTACGTGCCGCTGAGGGGTGGATCGGAAACCGTCCCGCCGAAGCCACTGCTGAGAGAGTTGATCCCCAGGATGGAGGCCGACGGATTGCGATACTGAATTCCCCATTGGATGCCAAGGCCACGGGAGAAATTGTTGGACGCCTCCACGATGCGCGCCTCGATGAGCACCTGTTTTTCCGGGATGTCGATGCTCTCCAGAAATTTCTTCATCCTATTCACCGCCGGCTCGATGTCGGTGACAATGACCTTGTTGGTCCGTTCATCCTGAGCTATGGAGCTGTCGCTGCGACCACTCCCCAGACTCCTGAACTGGGCAACCAGATCGGCGGATTGGGCGAAGTTTACGTCAAACACCCGGGTCTGAAGTTCCATCATCTTTTCCCGGCTTTTCTTCGCGTCCAGAGCCTCCTCATCGGAGCTTTTGAACCGGCTTTGGGGCTTTACCAGGACGATATTTCCTTCACTCCTCATGGCAAGACCCTTGGATTCCAGGATTACGTCCAGGGCCTGATCCCAGGGGACATTTACCAGTTTGAGCGTAATGGCGCCGGAGATGTCGTCCCCCAGGAGAATATTCAGATTGCTCACCTCGGCGATGAGCTGAAAAATCTTCCGGATATCGGCATCCACGAATTCCAGCGTCACCTTCCGCCCGGTGTAGACCTTTCTGGTTCCCGGCGGTACCGCCGTCGACTCCTGCAGTTTCTTGATGGTTGTCTCGGAAGAGGCGGACTGAGGTAAAGGTTGAGGTTGAGGTGCAGGTGCAGGTGCAGGTACAGGTAAAGGTAAAGGTTGAGGTTGGGCGGCAGCTTCAAGCCTGGGATGGATGATATCCAGAACCACCGTTCCCTGGTCTTGACGCAGGGACCAGGTCGCCGCTCGAGTCAACTTGACGAGCACCCTCGTCTCCGGAATCCCCTTCACCGACAACTGCGTGGGGATCACCGATTCCACCGCGCCGGGAAAGGCCCCCGTCTCCAGGGGGTGACGCAGGGAACGAGGAAGAAAGCACTCCTTCAAAAAGAACGCCACCCCCTCTGAGTTTTTGAACGGCTCCGTTGCGACACAGGCGCCTCCCACCTGCAGAGTGATCCGGGAACCGGTGTCGACAATCCCGAAGTTGAGAGATCTAACCCTTGAGACGGGGAGCTGCTTTTGCACGTCTGCCGGCGCGGAGTCCCGAGCCAGAGCAGGCGTGACCGGATAGGGTGTCGCCAGCCAGAGAACCAAGGCTCCCGCGGATGACGTGATGATTTTTTTGCACCAGACCTTCATAGAACTCTCCTTGCTTCGGCTTACTCTTTCCGGGGAAGAGTAAGTCTCACGACCTTGCTGCTGATTTTGCCATTTTCTTCACGATACTGCTCGGAAATCTCCAGGGCGTTCACCGTGATGTTCAGGAGACGCCCGTTGCGGGAGCCGATGAGCGCACCGACCTTGATGACGTAGGATTTTCCTGCGGGATCCTGAACCATGGCCCGGTTTTCCGCCAGGCCGGTGATGATTCCCAGGACCTTGAACTGGCCCACCTCATAGGTCTGAATGGGGAGCTGCTTTCCCGATAGTGGCGGCAGGGCGAGCTTTGCCTTGGCGGCGATCACGTAGGACCGGAACGGGTCCTTCTTCCCGGAAAAATCCAACCGCTCCATAGGAGTAGGGACCACCGTGGAACTGCTCCGACTCTGGAGCGGCTTTCCGGCGCCGGCTTTCGGCTTGGCAACAGTGGGGGGGGGAGCACTCCCCTTGACGCCACAGCCGAGAGTCCCCGTCGTCAGGAGTAGCGCCGTCGCAACCACGTTGAACAGATTATTTCTTCTTGCCGTCATGGGGTATCTCCTTCTTGTCCAGAAACCGAAAAGTCGTTGCCAGACAATTCACCCGCAGGGTGGTACGACCGCCCACCTCCCGGATATCGGCGAAGGAGACATTGCCGATGTTAACGATTCTCGGGAGGTTCCCCACCGAGACAAAAAAGTTGGCGACATCGTAATAGGTTCCGGCAACGGAGATATCCACCGGCACCGCGGCATAAAAATCTTTGGGCTCCTCACCCTTGGGGCGAAAGATCAGGAAATCCAGGCCGGCAGCCTTGCCGGCCGAAGTGATCCCCGTGAGAAGCGTCGGGATCTCCTTCTGGTTGGGGAGTTCGGTCATGGCCTGTTGCAGCTCCTGTTTCAACTGGTCGTACTCACGCCTCATCCGGGGGAGATTATCGGCTATCTTCCGTTTTTCCCCCACCTCCTTCAGGAGTCCGTCCAGTTTGGCCGTGAGTTGCAGGTACTCTTCCTGCCGGGGGGTAAACAGAAAGAAGAAGTACCCCGCGCTCTCCACGATGAGTATGAGAAACAGGATCAATAACTTCTGTCTGTTGGGCAAACTGAATAGCGTTTCTAGTTTCGGGTTCATCTCTCCCCCGGCTCCCGGCATAATCGGCTACTGCGGTCTGGACTCTTCATTGCGGCGAACCCCCAATCTGCAGGTGAGGTCGAACCGTTTGGCCTTGATGCCGGAAAGATCAACCTGTTCCGACACCAGCAACTCGACCTGATAAAATTGTCGGGATACCTCCAGATTTCGCATGAAGTCGGCAATGAGTTCCTCGGTAAAAGCGATTCCCCCCACAGCCAGCAGATCGCCGGCTTCGGAATATTTGGTGATCCAGACCTTGTCAGGGACGGCGTCACTCAACGCCGCCAGCCTCTTCGCCGGACCACTCTTGCCGGCCCGCAACTGTTTGAGCACATCCAGCTTCTTGCGCACCTCTTCCTGAAGTTTCCGGACATTTTCGATCTGGCCGATCTTGGCCTTCAGTGAACTTATTTCACCTTCAGCCTGGGCAATTGAGAGAGTGGCGGCTTGTATCCTGCTCACCATATACCATTGAACGGCCCCCATGATGATGATGGTAACCACCAGGAAGAGGAGCAGAAACACCATCTGCTGCCGGAGACTCTCCTTCTGGCGCGCCTCCCTGAGTAGGAGCAGATTGATCTTTATCATTTGTCTCCGAGCCTCCTCATGGCAAGCCCCACAGCGACGGCAACGTAGGGACCTATATCCTTGAGATATCCGGAGCCGAACTGATTTTCCGGGCAGATGATCGTCTGAAAGGGATCCAGGATCTCCACGGGGATATTCAGTCGTTCCCGGATTGCGTCCAGAAGAAACGGCGTCTTGCAACAGCCGCCACTGACGTAGAGCTTCGTGATCCTCCCCGGACCGGCATTGGCGCTATAAAAATCCATGGACCGGTAAAGCTCCAGGGCCAGACTCTCGTTACACTGGAGGATGATCTCCCGTAGCGACTCATCATCGGTGGCGCTGTCGGAGAGCTTCAATTTCTCAGCCTCATCAGCGCTGATGGCCCGTTTCTGCCGAATTTTCCCGGTATACTGGCCACCTCCCCATTGAATGTCCCGGGTAAAGAGAGACTCACCGTTTCTGACGATATTCAGGTTCATGGTCGCGTCGCCGATATTGACCAGGGCGATGACTTCGTCTGCTGACGGTGCGTAGTTCAGCTCAAAGGCATTCTGGAGCGCAAAGGCATCCACATCGATAACGGTCAAAGTGATCCCCGCATCGTTGAACAGAGTCACGTAATCCCTTATGATATCTTTCTTGCTGGCCACCAGGATGACGTTCATCTTTTGGGGGTCCACCTCATCGGGTCCCAGGATATGGAAGTCAATGTTAACGTCATTGATATCAAAGGGGATGTACTGCTCCGCTTCCCAGTTGATCTGTTCCTCCAGTTCCTGGAAGGTCATGACAGGAAAACTGATATTCCGGATGATAACCGAGTTGCCCGAGAGGGAGCAGACCGCCTGTTTTACCTTTACCTTGAGCCCCGTGGTCAACTCGCGAAGCGCCCCCACGATGACGGCGATATCCATGAGAGCATTGTCAACGATGGCTTCGGCAGGGAGAGACGCCATCCCTACCTTGACCAGTTCGTACCCCCCTTTCGTTTCCCTGAGTTGTACCAGCTTGATGGATGTGGAGCCGATATCAATGCCGATCAGCTCTTTTTTCCTGAACAAAACCATGGCGCTTCACCTCACTCATCATCCATGCCGAATTTTGCCAGCCGATAACGAAACGACCGGAAGGTTAATCCCAGGAATTCCGCCGCACGCTTCTTGACGCCGTGGCACTGTTCCAGGGCGCTCAACAGGTACCGTTTCTCCAGGGCGTCAAGATAGGCCTCCAGGTCCATCCCCTCCTGGGGAATATCCACCTGACTGGAGGAGGAGAGCATCTCCGGCGGAAGAGAGGCCCGATCCAGGGTCGACCCGCTGAGAACGGTACACCGCTCCACCAGATTTTCCAGTTCCCTGACGTTACCGGGGAAGGGGTAGGAGATGATGACCTTCAGAGCATCGGGGGTCACCACCGGCCCGCTCATCCCCTTTCCGGCATACTTATGGAAAAAATGTTCCATGAGCAAGGGAATATCCTCCACCCTCTCCCGCAGGGGTGGCATCCGGAGCATGATGACATTGAGTCGATAGAAGAGATCTTCCCGAAATGACCCCTCGCGGATGTGCGCCTGAAGATCCCGGTTGGAGGCCGCCACGATCCGGACATCGGCTTTTATGGCTTCGCTCCCCCCCACCCTCCGGAATTCCTTCTCCTGGAGAACCCTGAGGAGCTTGGCCTGAAGGAGGAAGGGGAGTTCACCGACCTCGTCCAGAAAGAGGGTCCCGCGCTCCGCCTGTTCGAAGAGTCCCGACTGGTCGGCAATGGCCCCCGTGAAAGCTCCCTTCTTGTGACCGAAGAGTTCGCTCTCCATGAGGTTCTCAGGAATGGCGCTACAGTTCACCGCCACGAAGGGCTTACCCCGTCGGGGGCTCTGTTCATGAAGCGCCCGGGCAGCAAGTTCCTTACCGGTGCCGCTCTCCCCCACGATGAGGACGCTGGAACCGCTTGCTCCCACCTTCTCGATGAGGGTATAGAGCTCGCCCATGGCGCGGCTCTTCCCCACGAAACCGCCGAACCGGTGGCGCAACTCCTGGCGCAACCGGACGTTTTCCTTCTTCAGGTCGAACTTTTCCAGGGCGTTCCGAACCAGGATCTTGAGCTCTTCCACCTTGAACGGCTTGGCGATATAATCGTAGGCGCCCCGTTTCATCGCTTCCACCGCATCCTCGGCCGTGGTGAAGGCGGTGAGCATGAGAACCGCCGTATCAGGCCAGGATAGCTTCACCCGCTCCAGGAGCGCAATGCCGTCCAGACCGGGCATTTTCACATCGGAGATAATCAGGTCGAAGGAACGTTCCGCCAGCCGCGCCAGGGCGGATTCGGCATCGGCAGCGCTCTCCACCTGATACCCTTCCCGACCAAGGAGGATGGCAAGAAACTCCCGCATACTGGTTTCATCATCGACTATCAGAATCTTCCGCCCCATATAGCCTCTTTTTCACTCGGCGCCGTTTTTCGGCAGACGGATGGTGAACCGGGTCCCCATCCCCGGGTCACTTTCCACCCTGACCTGCCCACCATGCCCTTCCACAATGCGATAAACCGTCGCCAACCCCAGGCCGCTCCCGGCCCGTTTTGTGGTAAAAAACGGTTCGAAGATGCTGGCCAGCTCCTGGGAGGTCATCCCCGTTCCGGTATCCGAAATCGTTAGCTCGTCCCAGGATGTCCCCTCTCCCCCTTCCTCCCCGCCGGCCGACGGCAGGACACCAACGGTTATCTCCCCCCCTCCCGGCATGGCATCGGCCGCATTGGCAAAGAGATTCCAGAGTACCTGGGTAAGCTGGTTCTCGTCCACCCAGAGCATCGTGGCGCCGGCGAACTCCTGCCGGACAACGATCCGCTGAAAACGTTGGTCCGAAAGCATCAGCACCCTCAGATCGTCGATAATCCGGCAAAAGGGAACGGGAAGTCGCCGGGGCGACTGCGGCCGGGCATAGGCAAGGAAGTCGCTGATCAGGGCGTTAAGCCGGTCGGACTCCCTGACGACGATCTGAAGAAGCTGTCGCTCCTCACCCTGCAGATTGTGATTCTGCGCTATGAGCTGCACCGAACCGCTGATGGAGGCCAGCGGATTGCGAATTTCATGGGCGATGCGGGCGGAGAGCTCCCCCACGGCGGCCAGGCGATCGGCCCGCTTCAGTCCGGCCTCCATCTCCGCCTTGTACTCTTTCAGCTCCAGCTCACTGCGGCGGGCACGTTCAGCCAGATAGCCCGACAAAAATGCCGCCAGATAGTACGCGGTAATGGTGACGAAAATCGTATAGAATATGTAGACGGCGCCATACCGACCGGCCTCCTCCCGGCTGAGCCCCAGGGGCGCCAGCAGACCGTAGTACTGGAAATCAAGCAGTGCGCCGTAGAGGATGCCGCAGAGAGAGGCGGTATAAAGGGCCTCGCGCCGCGCCAGGAGGACACTGGCATTGATGATGGAAAGGAGGTAGAGAAAAGAAAAGGGACTCTCGATTCCACCGGTCACCACCAAAAGAAGCATGACAAAAAAGATATCCCAGACAATCTGGAAATAAGCCAGAGCGGGCCTGAGTCTGGCATTCAGCCAGGAGACGACGATGCTCACCAGGGAGAAGAGATAGGCAGAGGTCAGGAGCAGGAG
>CAIUUR010000027.1 GCA_903902345.1 uncultured Geobacteraceae bacterium
CGGCTCATGGAAGATATCCAGTACCGGGTCAAGAAACAGGGGCTCCGGGATACGGTGGGGCATCGTGACGCCGACAGCAAAACACCGCCGTAAAAATAGTTCTTTACAACCCTCTCGGCAGCATGGTTAGATGGAGGTATTTAATTATTTCCGCACATTCCTGCTCTTCTCTGCGGCCTCTGCGAGAGACAGCTTTTCCCATCATCATTTGCTCCTACAAAAAAATACGGAGGAACACGACATGCATCGTTTCATTTTATTGGCGGTAACGGCTCTGGTTCTGACTACAGCGACATCAGCCCTGGCACTGGATGGCGCGGCGCTGGTGGGAAAATGGCAGCTTCAGGAACCGGCCCGGGACAGTGCGGGCAAACCGTGCCCCTTCGTGGGGGAGCGGATCGAGTTTACCTCCGACGGCAAGATGGTGTCGGCCAATATGCCGGTCCCCTTCCTGTACAAGGTCAACCCGGAGAAGAGTGACGCCGCAGGGGCCGTGGCACGATACCCGGAACTGAAGGGGATGGAGCTCATGCTGGCCGCCATGGGTGGAGCCAAGGTCGACTGGTCCAAGGCTCCCATCGTCTACGGAGTTGAACTGAAGGGGACGAAGCTCACCATGAAGGTCTCCGGATACACCCCGGCTCAGTACAAGAAACAGAAATAGCACCCCGAGGTGAGTCATTAGAGTAGGTATCCTGACCTATGATTTCTTCCCCCAGATCGGCGGCATCGGCAGCCTGACGCATACCCTGTATCGCCAACTGCACGATCCGGACACGCTCTTTTTCTCTCCCGCCGACAATGCGTTGCCGAGGCATGTCCGGATCAGTTGTCCGGGGATCCGCACTCTGAAACAGGTGGCGGTATCAGTCTGGCTCCTTTTCAACGGCGCCGCAGTCGTCTCCCGGTACCGCCTGGAAAAGCTGAATATCCATGCCGGTCCGGGGGGGGTCCTGTACGTGAGGAAGCTCCCCGTTCCGGTGATCGTCACCTGCCATCACACCTACTGGCAGCAGTACACTCATATCAGATCCCAGTTTTGGAAGAGAATTTTCCTCCCCTTCGAGCGTAGAACCTACCGCTTGGCCGACTCCATCGTCTGCGTCAGCCATGACACGGCGCAGGTGCTCATCAAGCGCTACGGCATCCCCCCTAAAAAGATCAGCGTCATACAGTGCGCCGTGGATACGGAACGGTTCCACCCCCTGGGCGGTGAGAAAGAAGCTGACACCCTCCTCTACGTGGGGCGGATCTCCCGGCGCAAGGGGATCGATTTTCTCATCAGGAGCATCCCCCAAGTTGTGGCGACGATCCCCGGAGTCCGGCTCCTGGTGGCGGGAAAAGGGGAGGATCTGAACCGGATGAAAGCCCTCGTCCGGGAACTGGGGGTGGAGAAATCGGTCACTTTTTTGGGGTTTGTCCCCGACGGAGAGCTGAACGGACTGTACAACCGGGCGGGGATTGTCGTGGTCCCCTCAATCTTCGAGGGCTTCGGCATCTCGGTCATCGAGGCGCTGGCGGCGGGAACCAGGGTCGTGGGATCCAACGTGGACGGCATCAGGGAGATCCTGAGCAGCGGTGAGTACGGCCGGCTGGTTCCCTACGGCGACACGGTCGCCCTGGCGGAAGCCATGATCGCCGCGTTAAGGGATCCCCGAAAAGCGGGAGAGCTTCGCCCTGAATACCGGGTGGAGATGCTCCGGCAGCGGTACCGGGAAATTTTCGACGAGTAGCCGCTCCGGCTTATAACGGCTCTTACCGCAGAGGTCGCGGAGGAACGCAGAGGAAAGCAGAATCAAGATGCTTTTGTTTTACCCCTGGCTGGTAGTTTTTCCTCTGCGTTACCCTGCGTCCTCTGCGGTAAAAACCGGTGAAAAGATGTTGGCTTCATCGCCGCAACCGGATATATTTCTTTCCGGATACAACGTCAACTGGAAAGAAATATGACTGCGGGCCAAAAGCGAATATTTCGATGACCGTCGGCACTTTCTCCAACATGGTGGCATGAATGAATAGTAGTGACGAAAATGACGACAGCCAGTGGACCAAGGTAATCCGGGCCCGGAGCGGCTGGTTCGACCTACGGCTGGGGGAACTCTGGGACTACAGGGATCTGATCATCCTCCTTGTGCGGCGGGATTTTGTGACCATCTACAAGCAGACGGTCCTGGGGCCGTTCTGGTTCATGCTCCAGCCTCTCATTTCCACCGTCATCTTCACCGTCATCTTCGGCAAAATCGCCAACATTCCCACCGACGGCGTCCCCCAGCCCCTCTTCTACATGGGAGGGATCGTCACCTGGAACTACTTCGCCGGCTGCCTGAACCGCACCTCGGACACCTTCGTCGCCAATGAGGGGATCTTCGGCAAGGTCTATTTCCCGCGACTCGCCGTACCGCTGTCGGCGGTCATCATCAACCTCCTCAATTTCGCCATTCAGTTTGTCCTGTTCCTCGCCTTCCTTCTCTTTTTTCTGGCGCGGGGCTCAAACATCCACCCCAACGGCTGGCTGCTCCTGACCCCGCTCCTCCTCCTCCAGATGGGGGCCCTGGGACTCGGGCTGGGGGTGCTGATCTCTTCCCTCACCATCAAGTACCGGGATCTCTCTTTTTTCGTCGGCTTCGGCATTCAGCTCTGGATGTACGCCACCCCCATCGTCTACCCCATGTCTCAGGTACCCGTCAAGTGGCAGTGGATCTACCTCCTCAATCCCGTGGCCGCCATCGTCGAGACCTTCCGCTACGCCTATCTGGGGTCGGGAACGATCCGGTTTTGGCAGCTGGGGGTCAGCGCAGGGATAACGGTGCTGCTCCTTGGCGTCGGCATCGTCATCTTCAGCAGGGTCCAGAAGACCTTCATGGACACGGTGTAAGGGGATGAGCGATATCGTCATCAAGGTGGAAGAGCTGACCAAGGAGTACCGCCTGGGGACCATCAGCCATGGCACCCTGAAGGAGGACCTGCAGAGCTGGTGGGCCCGACTGCGCGGCAAGGAAGATCCCAACTCCCTGGTCTCCCATCCCTCATCCCTACCCCGGCGACAGGGGCTGAACCCCCATTTCCTCGCCCTTGACAAGGTCTCTTTCGAGATAAAGAGGGGAGAGGCTGTGGGAATTATCGGCCGCAACGGCGCCGGCAAATCCACCCTGCTGAAGATTCTCTCAGAGGTGACCGCCCCCTCCGGCGGCACGGTGAAGATCCGGGGACGGGTGGCGAGCCTCCTGGAGGTGGGGACCGGTTTTCACCCCGAACTCACCGGCCGGGAAAACATCTACCTCAACGGCACCATCCTGGGGATGAAACGGGCGGAAATCCAGCGAAAATTCGACGAGATCGTCGCCTTCGCCGAGATCGATCAATTCATCGACACCCCGGTGAAGCGCTACTCCAGTGGCATGTACGTCCGTCTTGCCTTCGCGGTTGCCGCCCACCTGGATCCGGAGATCCTCATCGTAGATGAGGTGCTTTCCGTGGGGGACGCGTCGTTCCAGAAAAAATGTCTGGGAAAAATGGAGGATGTGAGCAAGGGAGAGGGACGCACGGTCCTCTTCGTCAGCCACAACCTGACGGCCATCCAGAATTTTTGCACCACGACGATGTACCTGCAGGGAGGGAAACTGGTGGCTGTCGGCAAAACAGCCACCATTGTGGAACGCTACCTGGGGGACTGTCTCAGTTCAACGGCCTTGGTCTGGGAAGGGAATCACGAACCCAATGAATATCTGACGATAACCCGGGCGAAAATCGTCAAGGCTCGATCGGAAAGCGACGAGATCTACATCAACGAAGAGTTCCGTATCGACATCACCGTGGAGGTCGTGAAGCAGGTCGCCGATATCGCCTTCGAGATCTTCGTAAAGACGCTGGACGGAATCGTGGTTTTCAACTCCTTTACCGACTGCATGAACCTGGGCAGGGGGAGCTCCGTGGCCTCGTGCCATATTCCCGGAAACCTGCTGAACAACGGTCATTTCACCATCACGGTGGTCATCTCGAAGAACTTCAGTTACTGGCTGGTGAAGATTGAGGACGCCCTGGCCGTCGACCTGTTGAGCTGCCCTGAAGGGACGGGATGGCAGGGGGACTGCCCGGGAGTCGTCAGGCCGAAACTGCTCTGGACGGTGTAAGATGCCTTCTCATCCCCCAACGGAACATTTCGTCACCCTCTTCGACAGCAAGTTCCTTCCCATGGGGATGGCGCTCCATGCATCGCTCTTGGCCCATGGCCGGCCGTTCCACCTCTGGATCGTCTGCATGGATGACAGGATCGAGAAACAGCTGGCCGCGCTGGGACTTCCCCACATCACCCCCATTCCGCTGGCCTCCATGGAAACCCCGGAACTGCTGGCGGTGAAACCGGGGCGGAGCCGAGGCGAATACTGCTGGACCCTGACCCCCTTCACCTTTCGAGCGGTATTTGACCGGGACGACAGCATCCAACGCGTCACCTATCTCGATTCGGACATCTTCTTCTTTGCCGATCCACAGCTATTACTTCGCGAGTTCGACGAATCGGAAAAACATGTTCTCATCACCGAGCACGCCTATGCTCCCGAGTATGAATTCTACCGGGACCTCAGCGGAAGGTTCTGTGTCCAGTTCATGACGTTCCGGCGGACCGCTCCGGCGGAGAAGGTCATGCGCTGGTGGCAGGAGCGATGTCTGGAGTGGTGCTACGACCGTCATGAGGAGGGGAAATTCGGCGACCAGAAATATCTGGACGATTGGCCGGAGAGTTTCGGTGACGAGGTTCATGTCCTCCGGCAGACGGATAAAACCCTGGCTCCATGGAACGCAGAATTCTTTGAAAAAAAATCCGGCGGGGTGCTTGCTCCGGTTTTTTACCATTTCCAGGCGTTTCGGATCATCGCCCGCAACGAAGTCCGGCTCTACGGCGGATATACCATAGGTGCCGACGGGATGCGGCTCTATGATGCCTATCTGAATGCAATTCGCACCAGTCTTGCCACCATGAAACGGTTCGGCATGGGCATCCCGGTAATTCGCGAAAAGATGACACTGAAAGAAAGATTCTGGAAATGGCGCGACAGGGAACCTCATTACGTAAAGCTGCGACCGTAGTCTCAGCCACGTACGAGACCGGCCTCCTTTCCAGCGGCGAAAACTTTGCCGTGATTGGCACAACCATGGAGCGGGGAAGCTCGAGATGAGAACCATAGCCGTCATCGATCCCTACTGGACCGGGCATCACCCGACCTATGCCAAACTCTTTTCCGGAGCACTCCTGACCCTCGGGCACCGGGTCATGACCTTCTGCCCGGAACCGGAAGAGGTTAAAGCGTGGCTGGCGGCCCACGGTTCACACGACCTGGAGCGATTTCATGGTTTTCAACTCCATGAACCGGCGCCATCCCGTTTCCCCTACGAACCACTGCAGGCAACGCTGACCGGTATCGGGATGTGGCGCTCCGCTGCCCGGGCGATCAGCAAAGCAGAGCGCGCCACCGGGATTCGTCCCGACCTGGTTTTTTTCCTCTGGCTGGATAGCTATCTCGGCTTTTTTCGGAACCGGCATATCGTCGACCGGCTTTTACCCCATGACTGGATCGGCATCTATTTCCAACCCAGACATCTGCGACAGTATGAACATCTCTCGGATACCGTCGGGCCGCCAACCGACCATGACGTGGAGCTTCTTTCCCGCCGTTGCCGGGGAGTAGCTCTGCTGGATGAGGGAGTTGCCGGTTTGCTGCATACCCGACTGCGGGGTAAGCCCGTTGTCGTTTTTCCTGATGTCGCCGACGCATCACCTCCGGATCATGAATACCCCCTCCGCCGCGACATTATCTGCAGGGCTAACGGCAGAAAAATCATCTCCATACTGGGAGGATTGGCACGGCGCAAAGGTATGTTTACCTTGCTGGAGGCAGCTTCGCAAATGCGCCAGGATGACTGTTTTTTCCTGTTTGCCGGAGTGCCGTCTCTCACCGCTGAGGAAGAAACGACTCTGGGGAAAATCATGGCAGAATACCCTGAAAACTGTTTTTTCCATATCGGATTTATTCCGGGAGAACCCCAGTTCAATGCGCTGGTTGAACTCAGCGACATCATCTATGCCGCCTACGAAAATTTTCCCCACAGCAGCAACCTGCTGACCAAGGCGGCGCTCTTCGAAAAACCGGTTATTGTCGGCCGCAGCAGCTGTATGGGAGAGCGGGTTGCCGCAGTGCGAATCGGGGAATCTATCCACGAAGGCGATGTCAATGAATGTATCGCCGCAATTCGTCGGCTATTGACCGCAGTTGAGGGTACGTGGGATTTTGCCCGGTTCCGGCAGACACACTGTGAGGAACAACTTCTTGCTGCTCTCCGGCAAATACTCAAGGTTTGAGCGATCAACTGGTTCGCAGGGTAAGCCATGGTAATCTTCGATAAAATACGCCGTTTGTTGACCTTGCACAAACGGAAACAGGTAAGCCCCGCCGACTACAGTCGGCCGATCCTCAATCAAACCGAAGCCAACCAGTTGTTATTCTCACGTGTCAAGTCCGGTGAACCGTTCATGGCGTCGCGTCTCGGTAGCAGCGAACTCAACTGCCTCAGGCATTACCTGTTTCACCGGCAAGGCGGAAGGCATCCCTACCCGGTCACGACTGCTGCGGTGATGGGGACCTCTGCCGGGTTATTTCCCCTGACCGACGCAGCACTGGATGAATTCTGCAGGGTCTACCTGGACGGCATCAGCCAGGCCGACGCCATGGGAATCTGGTACTACCATGACGAGAATCGGGTCCTCGCAACAGTCTCCCCTCATGCCGTGCTGATACAGCCTCGCGCTCTCGAACCTTACTACCATTCGGAACCATGGAGCAGGGCGCTCAACGGCAAGCAAGTGCTGGTGATCCATCCGTTTGCCGAGTCGATCAGGGAGCAGTTCGAAAACAAACGGACTCTGCTCTTTGACAACCAGGAGATCTTACCCGCATTCCGGCTACACACAATCAAGGCCGTGCAGTCCATCGCCGGGGAACCCACAGGCTTTGCCACGTGGTTCGATGCGCTGGAGAGCATGAAGAACGCCATGGATGCCATCGAGTATGATATAGGTATCATCGGAGCGGGAGCATATGGATTGCCCCTGGCGGCATATGCAAAACAGTCAGGGAAATCGGCGATACATATGGGAGGAGCCACCCAGATCCTATTCGGCATCAAGGGGCGCCGGTGGGACGACCATGACGTTATCTCTAACCTTTATAACAATTTCTGGATTCGTCCTAAACAGAGCGAAACACCGCAACGGTGCAACTCCGTGGAAGATGGCTGTTACTGGTAATTTCCGGCAACGAAGTCAGGAAAAAACGAGACATTCAAAGGGGCAACATGTTGCGTGATTTTCTCCATCGGATTCTGTGCAAATTCTCAGAGCCAGAACAGCTCAGCTATTCGGGCAAGTACCATTCCTGGCAAGAGGCGCAACGGGCCTCCGGCGGGTACGATTCGGAGTTGATCCTGAACAAGGTGCGCGATGCTCTGCTCAAGGTGAAGCGGGGCGAAGCGGTGTACGAACGGGATTCCGTCCTTTTCGACGAAGTGCAGTACTCTTGGCCGCTCCTGGCCGGACTCCTCTGGGCCGCCTCCCGAAACGGCAACCGGCTTAACCTGATCGATTTCGGGGGGTCGCTGGGGAGCAGCTATTATCAGAACAGAACGTTTCTTGCCCATCTCCCGGAATTACGGTGGAGCATCGTCGAGCAGCATAATTTTGTTCAGTGCGGCAAGAAAAACTTTGAAACGGAGCAGCTTAAATTCTATCACTCCCTGGACGACTGCATGACAGAGCGGCATCCCGACACGATACTCCTCTGCAGTGTTCTTCCCTATCTGGAACGACCCTACGAACTGTTGCAGGGAGTGGTGGACCGGGGCTTCGGCACAATCATCGTCGACAGAACACCGGTCCTGCTGAAGGGAGACGACCGGATCACCGTGCAATCCGTTCCGCCGGAGATCTATGAGGCCAGTTACCCGGCATGGTTCCTCAACCGTACGAAATTATGCCGTTTTCTCCAACCGTCGTACGACCTGGTGGCCGAGTTCGATGCGCTGGCGGGAGAGATTCCCCTCAAGGGAGAGACGGCCTACGAGAAGGGTTTCATCTTCAGGAAGCGCGATTGAACCGCTGCCACCTCCCGCGACAGACGTGTCCGGAGTCCAACCTATGAACTGCATACCCATCGCGCTCTTCGTGTACAAACGCCCCTGGCACACGAGCCAAACCATCCAGGCTCTGCGACAAAACGACCTTGCGCAGGATAGCGACCTCATCATCTATGCCGACGCCCCGAAGGAACCGGAGACCATCCCCGCCGTCAGGGAAGTCCGGAAGTATCTGCAAACGATCGACGGTTTCCGCTCCGTCACCATCATCCAGCGAGAAAAAAATTTCGGATTAGCCGGTTCCATCATCTCGGGGGTCACGGAACTGCTGAACCGGTTCGGCAGCATCATCGTTCTGGAAGATGACCTGGTAACCTCCCCCTGGTTTCTTCGCTACATGAACGAGGCCCTGGCCCTGTATGAGAATGACGAACGCGTCGCCAGTATTCATGGCTACCTGTACCCCCTCCCCCAACGGCTCACCGCCCCCTTTTTCATCCGGGGAGCCGACTGCTGGGGATGGGGCACATGGCGACGAGCCTGGAGCTGTTTTGATCACGACG
>CAIUUR010000028.1 GCA_903902345.1 uncultured Geobacteraceae bacterium
CTCAGAGTCTGTTCTTATCATTTGCGAGGCAATCAGGCGACATATTTACAGGTAAGACGATACTTGACAATGAAAGGAAATGTTATGAGGCCTGGGGTCAGGCTCTCAAGTTACCAAGATGGAGTTCATTGGGGGGCCTGGGGTCAGGCTCTCAAGTTGCCAGGATGAAGTATCATTAGACGAGCAGGCGCGGGTTGAAGTTGAAAACCTGGGTTGGCGGGTGGTGACTGCGGCAGGGGTGCTTGGGGTCAGGCTCTCAAGTTACCAAGATGGAGTTCATTGTGGGCCTGGGGTCATGGGCCTGGGAGGGTGGCGGGTCAGGCTTCCAAGTTGCCAAGTTGAACTCTCGGAGCCTGCCGGGAATGTTGAGGCACCCCACGATAAGATGCTGGAATAACATTTTTCTGTCTCTTCTGCTCCCTGGATGACTCCAAAATCATTTTCGCCAATATCCACGCTATGGCCATTTTCAATGGCTTCCCCCTTTCCCCCGGCCACACACCATAACCATCCCGAAACGACATAGATCCTCCCTCCTCTATTCAAGCAGGAAAGAACCGACGGCACTGGCTGACCTGCTGACCGAATCCCTCCCAAACTATCATTGCTCAAGAAAACAGTTTACATTGCCCTACGGTTCCAATACTGGTAGTAACAATGGACAGGGCGCCGGCAAGACGACCATCTGCCTGCAGGGGGCTTCGGGTCAGGCTTTCAGTGCGGCCGGGCAAGGTCGTATAATCTAGCGGGTGTGATTCCTGACCCGGAAGGTAACAGTGCCGTCAACAGCAAAACACCCTTCGACAAGCTCAGGGTAAACGGGTAGAGTGTCCATTAGCGTTCCGTTCGTGCAGAGCTTGTCGATGCGAAGCACTCAGAGTCTGTTCTTATCATTTGCGAGGCAATCAGGCGACATATTTACAGGTAAGACGATACTTGACAATGAAAGGAAATGTTATGGCAAGCATGGCTGACATAGAACAATATTCCAGTTCACTTGTTCACCAATTCAAACCTAAGAGGATTGTCCTCTTCGGTTCTCACGCATGGGGAACCCCCACATCGGATTCCGACGTTGACTTGCTTATCGTATTGCCGTTTGAGGGAAAACCCTGGCGTATGGCTCTGTCCATCAGGGAACAAGTTCATCCGGGCTTTCCACTGGATCTCCTGGTACGGACCGAAGCACAGATGACTGATCGTCTACGACATAACGATTCGTTCTTGAATGAAATCGTAACCAAGGGAAAGGTACTGTATGAAGGGTGAAACAGCCGAATGGGTTGAAAAAGCAGAGGGTGATTTGCGAACCGCACAGCGTGAACTCGCAGTTTTGAATGGCCAAACTACGACGCCGTCTGCTTTCATGCTCAACAGTGCGCCGAGAAGTACCTCAAAGCTCGTATGATTGAGGGGCGTTTGCCCATACCACGAATACATGACCTTGAAGCCCTGTTAAATCTGCTCCTCCCGGTGGAGCCACAGTGGAGTTCCTTGATGCAGTCCGCCATTACGTTATCGGTAATGGCGGTTGAGGTACGTTATCCCGGCATGAGCGCTGATGCCGAAGATGCGGAAAATGCAGTGCAATCCGCTGAAATAATTCGTGGCGCCGTTAGAGTAGCGCTGGCATTGCCATAACCCGACGTGACTGTATCGAACATACCTCTGTAGAGATGGGGATGCCTTTGAAATCATGCGTTGCTCGTCTTTTTTATCAGCTGTCCCTCAAGAAGTCGGACCAGCTGATTGATGTTCAGGATGCGGAATGAATCAGCGAAGAAACAGGACAGGGGAGGGCATGCAGTGAGCGAATACCAGTATTACGAGTTTCTGGCCATGGAGCGGCCTCTCACGCGAGAAGAGCAGCAGCAGATGCGGGATATCTCATCACGGGGACATATCACGCCGGTGAGTTTCTCTAACGAATATCAATGGGGCAACTTCAAGGGGGACCCCATCGGTCTGATGAAGCGGTTTTACGATGCCCATGTCCATGTGGCCAACTGGTGTACGGCACTCTTCATGCTCCGGTTGCCGCTGGCCGTACTGGACCGGAACCGGCTGAACACTGTTATCGTCAGCGGTGTCTTCGAGGCAGAGGCGACTGCGACCCACTGGATTCTCACCTGGAACCTTGACGAGTCGGAAGAATACGACAGAGGCTGCGAGGAGGATGGCTCCGGTTGGATGGCGAGGCTCTCCCCGCTGCGGGAGGAACTGCTCTGCGGCGACCTCCGCCCCTCTATATAGGATGGCTGGCAGCTGTCTCCCAAGGATCTGTGGATGACGATGAGTCGGAGCCGTATCTGCCGGAGGGGCTTGCCCCCTTCTCTCCCGCCCAGCAGGCCCTGGCCGAATTCCTGGAAGTGGACGAGGATCTTCTTAACGGTGCGGGGTTGGACCGTCCTCTTGTCACACATCAGGTTGCAGAGGAGGATATCGACAGTTGGCTGGCTTCGCTGGAAGTGGCTGAACTGCGCGGTTGGGTGAAGCAGTTGCTCACCGGGCAGGTGCAGGAGGCCGTACGGGGGGTTCAGAACCGGTTCATCGCCGGGGTAAAAGAGACCGATGACGGGAGGAACGATGGCTATTCCCGGACTGCGGGCGATCTCTGGGAACTGGCGGAGCGTGCCGGAGAAATCCGGCAGCAGGAGGAGAAGGCACAGCAGGAACGGGACCATGCCCGGAGGAGAGAAATTCGGAACCAGCAGCTCAAGAGCTTGGCGGGGGATTTCTCCAGGGCATGGAGAGCCGTGCAGCGGAAGGCGGAAGTGGGATCGGGCAAGGCCTATGACGAGGCGTGTCTGGCGGTTGTGGAGTTGAAAGAGGCGTATCTCATCCACGCCACTGGGCGGGAGTTTGATGCCGCACTTCGGGCATTTCTGGAAAAAAACAGGCAACGAAAGACACTTATGCAGCGGCTGGTGACGGCGGGAGTAGTGAAGGGGTGACGATGCCGGGGAGGGAAATGGGGAGATGCGACAACCGGGATAGAACCGATTTTTGCTAATGAATCTTATAGAGGTACTGGGCCAACTCGAAGGGCATGTGGTTACCGATTGGGGGAATGGTGCCGGCATTGCCACTGTGTAAGTTGATGCAAGTTGGCGGACGCTGGGAATACCTTCGGTTTGCTATTATGATGTTTTCCCCGTTTCCCCCGACCACACACTCTGACCACCCCGAAACGACATAGATCCTCCCTTCTTGATTCAACCAGGAAAGAACAGACGGCACTGTTTGACCTGCCGGCCGAATCCCTCTCAACCTATCATTGCTCAAGAAAACAGTTTACAGTTGCCCGACGGTTACACTATTGGTAGTAACAATGGACAGGGCGCCGGCAAGACGACCATCTGCCTGCATGTTTTCTCACTACGCCGGAAATCAACCTGTATGGTATTGCTACGGGTGTTACGGGCGGGGTAGGAGATGGTTGCCGGCTGGATCTGGGTAATATCCTGGTATGGGAGAAACGCAGGGGAGCAGCTAAACGTCGGGCGGTGGCTCGCGCTCGACTTGACGTGGAAGTGGATATCCCCCGCCTGGCCGCCGCGATGCGCAAGTACGCCATGGCCGCCAGCGACCGCCTCGGCTCCGACAGTTATATTCATGCGGCAATCGTCCGTGAGGTCCTGTCCCAGATAGGGTTCGACTCTCATGTAGTCGTCGGATATGCC
>CAIUUR010000029.1 GCA_903902345.1 uncultured Geobacteraceae bacterium
CAATACGAGAACGGTGAAAGAGGGGGGCGTAGGGGGGAGCGGGTAATTGAAACAATTGGCCTGAAAACGGCTATTATCCACGAAGTTCACGAAGAAAAACAAAGGAAACCGGGCTGACACCTTGAAAAAGCCTTCAACCTGTTGAGTTAACCGTCTTGATGACGTAACGTCTGGATTTTTTTTAGTGAAACTTCGTGACCTTCGTGGATAATTGTTTTTGTTAGGATTAGTTGGCGGCCGGAAACTTCTCTGCGGGCCTGTCATCCTGAACGAGGTGAAGGATCTGTTGTTACGCAGATGCATCGCTTCGCTCAGCATGACAAACGCGCACCCGGGGGGGACGGTTACTGCTTCTTGCTTTTCCCTTTTCCCTGTCCGCTCTTCCTGGCGGCCCGCGCTTTTTCCAGGTTGGCGCCCAGATCCATGGTGGCGGCGATCTGTTTCCTCGTCTCCGCGTATTTGCGAGACATGAGGGGCTGACTCTTGGCAATGCCGAACTCTTTGCGATATGCCGTCGGCTTCATTCCATGAGCCTGGTTGAGATGCCGGGTAAGAGTCTTCATCCCCCCCTTGCCGCAGACCATGCAAAAAACTTCATTGGTTCTGAAGGCCTGTTTGATGGTGAGGGAGGGGAGCGTCGTCGTTTCCGCGGTGGATGACTCCGGGGAAGATGTTCCCGCTTCCAGTTGCTGCAGAACAGCATAAATCTGATGAATTTCCTGAATCAGTTGGTCGGTGGTGAGCGCCGCTGTCAGAGCGTGTGCGGCTACAATCTCTTTTGCCATTTCAAGCAGGGTTGCCATGAGCTCCGTACTCCTTTTGGGATATATCCACTATTCTAGTATGTCAGTGGACTACAATAGCTCATTATACCAACTTTTGTTCATAATTCAATTCATAAATAGAGTCATCAATGGGGCGTGCCCTGTGGTAAAAGTGGCGGGACTGTCTTGGCGCTTCCTCCCTGGCCATACTCTTTTCCATACTCGGCGGCCAGCGTCAAGAGGTCGGGTTCGCCACTTCCTCCCAAGGGGTGAGCCGGATACTCTCTGAGGAATCGAGCCATGGTGTGGGCGGCTTCATGACGGTCGCCGCTTCCCTGCAGGGCGCGGGCCAGCCAGTAGAGGGTTATGTCGCGCAGTGGTGACGCCGGATAGTCATGGAGAAACCGGGACAGCTTTTCCACGGCCACGTCGTACTCTTTCCCCTCGTAGGCGTTGAACCCGGCGATGAAGGTGAGGGTGTCAGTCGAGTCGGCGGCGAGAAGCGGAGTCGTCGGCAGGATGACGGCAAGAAGCAGGGTGAGGAGGATTCCCATCACCGGAGTCCATCTGAATGATAACATTATCACTGGAAACCCCATATTGGATACTGCTTAGTTGGGTGTCGTTCTGTGTGAGTACCACCTTTTTCCGGTTGTTGTCAAGGGGATACCTGAATCGTTCCAAGGAGGACGAAAGCGGTTGAACCTTCTCCCTGATAACTCTATACTGACCGGATGCTCAGTATCGATGCCATTGCTCATTTCCCTGCAAACCCCGGCGTTTATCTTATGAAGGACGTTGCCGGAGTCATCCTCTACGTGGGGAAGGCCCGCAATCTCCGGCTCCGGGTTCGCTCCTATTTCGGGGGCGGCGCGGACGGAAGATATCAGATCCCGGCCCTCATGAATCGGGTTGCCGCCATCGATTTCCTGGTCACCGACACGGAAAAAGAGGCGCTGATCCTGGAAAACACCCTCATCAAGGGACACCGTCCCCGCTACAACATCGAACTCCGCGATGACAAGACCTACTTTTCCCTCCGGATGGATCTCAATGAAGAGTTCCCCCGGGTTACGGTCATTCGCACCGTCAAGGCCGACGGCGCCCGCTACTTCGGCCCCTACGCCTCGGCAACGGCGGCCCGGGAGGTGTTGAACCAACTTTCCCGGATCTTCCCGCTGCGCCATTACCCTTGGGAAACCTGTCGGCGGCGAAAGCGCCCCTGTCTCTTTTACCAGATCGGGCAATGCTCCGCCCCCTGCCAGGGGCTTATCAGCCAAGAGGAGTATGCGGCGCTGGCGGAAAGTACGGCCCTCTTCCTGGATGGACGTAATCGGGCAGTGCTAGACCTCCTTCGGGGTAGGATGGCACAGGCGGCGGAAGCTCTCCGGTCTGAGGAGGCGGCCCGGTTCCGCGACCTGATCCGGGACATCGGGACGACTCTGGAGAAGCAGAAGATGGTCCTCCCCGGCGGCGAAGCCGATATTTTCGGCTACTGCCGCCAGGGGAACTCCCTGGAGGTGGCCCTGCTGTATCTTCGAGGGGGGCGGATCATCGGGGGGCGCAATTTTACGGCTCCCTGGGAGCTGGATGATGCCGAGGGACTCGGTTCCCTTCTTCTGGAATATTATAACCGGGAAGTCGTCATTCCGGAGGAGGTCCTCCTCCCGCTGCACCTGGAGGATGCTCCGCTTTATGGGGAGTTGTTGTCGGAGAAAAAGGGGAAGAAGGTGACGGTGCATCACCCCCGTCGTGGCGTCAAGCGGGAGCTGATGCTCCTGGCAATCAAAAACGCCGAGAGCGCCGCCGCTGACCGGGGTAAG
>CAIUUR010000030.1 GCA_903902345.1 uncultured Geobacteraceae bacterium
ATGGCCTCTCCGAACTCCTCTACGCCTACGCTTCCATGGCCAACAACAACGGCAGCGCCTTTGCGGGTCTCATTGCCAACATACCCTTCCATAACCTCGTGGGCTCCCTGGCCATGCTTCTGGGGCGTTACCTCCCCGCTGTGGCGATACTGGCCATGGCCGGCTCCCTGGGTGGCAAGAAGTACGTCCCCCCTAGTCTGGGAACTCTCCCCACGGACAAGGTCCCCTTCGCCCTCTGGCTGACGCTGGTGATTCTGGTCGTGGGAGCGCTCACCTTTTTCCCGGCTCTTTCCCTGGGACCCATCATCGAACATCTGACCATGATACGGTAGGGGCGCATGGGATGCGCCCTGCTTCGGGCGGACGCCGTCCGCCCCTACGGAGAAACAATATGTCTAAACATGCGGCACAAACCATTTCCCTTTTTCACGGCGGAATCATCAGGTCCGCCCTCCTGGATTCCCTGAAGAAACTTCATCCGCGCATCCTCTGGCGCAATCCGGTCATGTTCTGCGTGGAGATTGCCAGCGTCATTACCCTGGTAACCTTCGCCCTCTCCCTGGCAGGTTTGAACAGTGAGCCGGCGTGGTTTACCGGCGCCGTCTCGGTCTGGCTCTGGCTGACGGTGCTCTTCGCCACCTTCGCCGAAGCGCTGGCGGAAGGTCGCGGCAAGGCCCGGGCAGCGTCGCTGCGCAAATCTCGCAGCGATGTGACCGCCAAACTCCTGAAGAAGCCCGAGTTCGGCAGCGCCGTTACCACCGTGGGGGTCAGCCAGCTGCGCAAGGGTGATTATATCCTGGTGGAGGCGCCGGAGATCATCGCCGGAGACGGCGACGTGGTTGCCGGAGCAGCTCTGGTAAACGAGGCTGCGGTAACCGGTGAATCGGCCCCGGTGGTGCGGGAATCAGGCGGGGATCGGAGCGCCGTTACCGGCGGCACCGAGGTTATTGCCAACTCCATTATCGTCCGGATCACCGCCAACCCGGGAGAGACCTTCCTGGACCGGATGATCTCCCTCATCGAGGGAGCCAAGAGGCGCAAGAGCCCCAACGAGGTCGCCCTGGAGGTTCTGTTGGTCGCCCTGACCGTAGTCTTCCTCCTGGTCTGCGCCAACATCAGCCCACTTTCCATCTACAGCGTGCGGTCCGCCGGTCAGGGAACTCCGGTCTCACTCACAGTCCTGGTGGCGCTCTTCGTCTGTCTGGCTCCCACAACCATCGCGGCGCTTCTCCCGGCCATCGGCATTGCAGGGATGGACCGTCTCTTCCAGAAGAACGTCATCGCCCTCTCCGGCCGGGCCATCGAGGCCGCCGGCGACGTGAACATACTCCTGCTGGACAAGACCGGCACCATCACCCTGGGGAATCGTGAAGCAGTCGCCTTTGTCCCCGTGGGAGGATATACGGAAAGGGAACTGGCGCAGACGGCCCTGATGGCATCCCTTGCCGACGAAACCCCGGAAGGGAGAAGCATCGTTCAACTGGCGACAAAGAGTTACGGACTTACACCGGAGGCTCTTTCCCCGGATGCAGAGATCATCGCCTTCAGCGCCGACACCCGCCTCTCCGGGATCAATACGGGAGGAATGCGGTACCGGAAAGGGGCGTCCGATTCCACCATTGCCTTCGTGAAGCGCCTTGGCGCGCAAACCATACCCGACACTCTTGAGGATGTGGTGGACAAAATCGCCCGAGGCGGGGCGACACCGCTGGTGGTCTGTCGCG
>CAIUUR010000031.1 GCA_903902345.1 uncultured Geobacteraceae bacterium
AATGACGTAGCAGAAACGCATGATTGCATGCACGTCCACCTGACTCCCTTGGCTCTCCACGGGACGCGATGCTTCCACTATCTGTATGCTCTCTACGTAGATAAAAGGAGACGTATCATGAGAAGAGCCGGCGACTATGTGATGTCCTTGATTGGCTTGGTACTCTTGTCCCTGCTCTTTTCGAACGCCAGCGCCGCAACCGACGGGTTTTATCAGCTATCCCGCGCTGAAACTGGGTCATGGGAAGGCGCCGCAGGTAACTCCCCGCCCCATATACGGAGCAGATAAGAGTTTTCACGCGAGAACGTTACCCTGAAGCCGTTGGATGAGGGGAAGGTCCGCAGGGAGGAAGTCGAAAAAAGCCAGTTCCGACGCCATGACCCACCGGTGTTCGGTCACCTCCAGGTCACGCAACTCTCCGCCGTTCCAGCGACAACGATAAGCCAGAACCATGATCGGCTTCTCGGGGTACCGGTAGTAAACCACATCAAAGATATCCTCCACCTGGATATCCATGTCCAGCTCTTCCTTGAGTTCCCGCACCACGCAATCCCGCGGATCTTCATTCTTCTCCATCTTGCCCCCCGGGAACTCCCAGAGGAGCGGATAAGGGACATCGGCCTTGCGGCGGGAGATGAGAATCTTGCCGTCGTGCCAAATGACGGCGGCGGTAACAAGCAGGGGGAGCATGAGAACCTCGTGACCCAGGATAAATCCCGCCGGGAAAAGCAGGTTAAAAACATACCTTCTATACCATACCGGGAGCAGCGACGCAATATCGGCGCTGGCAGATAGCGCGGTCACTAGTGCGCGGAAAAGCGTGCGGAGACGGCTAGTCGCCGGGTCGTCGCTGATTACCCCGCCTCAAATCAACTGATCCCGATCCAGAATAGCTCCGCAATTGCATTGACTAAAAAATTATAAGATGTCATATTGGATTTTGCAAATATAACCACTAGTACTACAATGTTTTAATCTTAAGCAGTGTACACATTAGCACCATCGTCAACGGCAGGTTACAGGTAACACGGTACGCAGGAGAGCAGACAATGAGGCGTTCACTCCTCGCCGGACTATCCCTGGGGATACTCGGATTATCAGCCAACTGCTTCCCGGTGGAACTCTTCCTTAACGTTGATTTCTCCCTCGGTTCCTTCTTCACCATCCTGGCCTTGCTGCGGTATGGCGGAGGGGCGGCACTTCTGGCGGGAATCATCGCGACTTCAGCCGCGTGGTATCAGTGGCAAGCGCCATGGGCCATGGCCTTCACCTTCGCTGAGATCCTGTTTGTCACCTGGCGGCTCCGACGCAACTCCCGCAACATCATCATCTCCGACACCATCTACTGGTTCGGACTCTGCGCCCCCCTCTCATGGCTGCTCTATCACAACGTTCTCGATTTTCAGACCGTACCGGTGCAACTTCTTATCCTGAAGCAAGGGGTGAACGGCGTACTCAACGCCGTCATGGCGAACATCATTTGGATCACCATCCGGATAGTGCGCAAAGAAAGCGGTGAGCGACTCCCCTCCTTTCAGGAGATCATCTTCACCGCCACGTTGGGATTGATCATGCCCCCCCCACTCATCGGCCTGGTGGTAAACCAGCGTCAGACTTTAATCTCGGAAGCGGCGGGACTCTCCACACCCCCCCTGCATGAGTTGTTATCCCGAATGGCAATAAAGGGTTTTACCGCCATGATCCTCCTCGTAACGTTGGCGGGCATCATTGCTCATCACTTCAGCAGAATATTCGCCACTGCCCTCCTTCACCTTCGAGAGCGATCGTCCGAAACCCCCTTGCGCATCAGGGAGCCGGAATACTGTTCCCCTTACCCTGCCAGCGGGATCAGTGAAGTTGAAGGGCTCATCAACAATTTCCGGAGGATGGAGCAGGCTCTGCGGGTCTCTTTCCGGGAAATTGAAGAAAAAAATGAACTACTGAAGGCGCAACTCAGAGAAATAACCGAGATGTCATCCCAGATTGACCTGAAAAAAGAACTCGAAACCGAAAAGAGATTCCTCCGCTCACTCCTGGATACCATCCCGGATATTGTCTTCATCAAGGATCTTGAAGGACGTTACTTGGGATGCAATACCGCCTTCGCGACCCGATACGCCGGGCTACCCCAGGATCAGATCATCGGCCGGACCGATCCGGAGATCAATTCGGACCTGGAACTGGCCCATTACCGGCGCCTTCAAGACTCGGCGGTCATTACTTCGGGGGAGGCAATCGTGATTGACGAACAGTTTCCACTGATCGAAGGACGGCACGTTTGGTTCGAGACCGTAAAATCTCCCTTTCGAGACTGCGAGGAGAAAATTATCGGCATCATCGGCATATCCCGAGAAGTGACGGAACGACTGGAATTGATACGAGAACTGGAGAGTTCCCGGCGCGATATGCAGATCATACTGGACAATTTACCCATGCTGGCCTGGCACAAGGACACAAAGGGACGATACAAAATGGTTAACCAAAACTTCATGGTGGCCGTTGGGAAATCAATGTCGGAGATCATCGGTTTCACCGACAGGGAGGTGTGGCCCCGAGAACTGGCCGAAAAGTTCATGAATGACGACCGGGAGGTGATGACCTCCAGGATGCAGAAACGATTAGAGGAACAGGTGGCGGATCGTTGCGGCAACACCTGGCATGAAACCTTCAAAGCGCCAATTATTGACGAGAGGGGACAGGTACAGGGAACTACCGGCGCGGCACTGAGCATCACCGACCGCAAAAAGGCTGAAGAGACCTCGATGAAGGTGCTTTCGCTCCAGAGCGCCACCTTGGAAGCCACTGCCGACGGAATCCTCGTGGTGGACCGCACCGGTCGTTGGAGCTCATACAATAAAAAATTCCTCGAACTCTGGAAGATACCTCAGGTAACGGAGGAAGAGAATGGCAAACGCTTTCTCATGACCCATGCACTGCCACAGCTGGACCATCCCGCGACGTTCCTTGACAAGGTTATGGAGCTGCATCATCACCCTGAAACCACCTCCCTGGACATTTTAACGTTTAAGGACGGTCGAGTCTTTGAGTGTTATTCCCAGCCCCAGCGACTGGAAAGCACTATCGTCGGCCGAGTCTGGAGCTTCCGAGACACCACGCGACACGTGCGGACAGAACGTGAGCTCATAACGTCTCGCGAGGCGGCGGAATCGGCTAACAGGTTCAAGAGTATCTTTCTGGCCAATATGAGCCATGAGATCAGAACCCCCTTGAACGCCTTTATCGGTTTGGGCTACCTCCTGCAGCAGACGGAGTTATCACCACTGCAGCGTGACTACCTGGGCAAGATGGATCAGTCAGCCCATTCCCTCCTGGGTCTCATCAACGATATTCTCGACATTTCCCGCATAGAGGCGGGAGAACTGCGACTGGAGGAGGCCGATTTCAGCCTCGTGGAGAGTCTGAAGCGGGTCGTGATCATCGTGGAAAGTCAGGCGGAGGCGAAGGGGCTGGATCTTCATCTCTCCGTAAAAGATGACGTCCCTGAATTTCTCCGGGGAGACTCCTTCCGTCTGGAGCAGGTGCTGATCAACCTCCTCTGCAACGCCGTAAAATTTACCGACCATGGGAGCGTGATCCTCACGGCGGAATCCGTCACTGCCGGCGGCGACGCTCCCCTGATCTTGTCTTTCAGCGTCAAGGATTCAGGAATCGGACTTACCCCCGACCAGATCGCCGGGTTGTTCCAACCGTTTTCCCAGGGAGATCCATCCACTACTCGCCGTTTCGGCGGCTCAGGGCTGGGGTTGAGCATCTGCAAACGCCTGATTGATCTCATGCAAGGCGATATTTCCGTGACCAGCGTCCTCCATGAGGGGAGCACCTTCACTTTTACGGTACAATTTTTACAGGTTTCCTCCCTGCGACCGGAACTGTCGCCATGTCAACCGTTACAACTCGACCATATCAGGAATGCGCGGGTTCTGGTGGTGGAAGACAACGAAATCAATCTGCTCATCATGAAGGAACTGCTGTCTGGCGCCGGTGTCCGGGTGGAAACGGCGGCCAATGGTCGGGAAGCGGTCACCGCCATCAGGAGCGCCCAGGAACGGTTTAACATCGTCTTCATGGATATCCAGATGCCGGAAATGGACGGCCACGAAGCGACCCGACTCATTCGGAAGGAGTGGCCGGCCTCGGAGTTACCGATCATCGCCATGACTGCTCACGCATTCAAGGAAGAGGTGCAACGATGTCTCGACTCCGGCATGAACGATCATCTGGCCAAGCCCATTGAGGTCGGAGCACTCCACGACAGACTCTGCCGATGGATCAGACCTCCGGCCAAGCGGGAGCCTGGAGCGGAGCAGTATCCTGAAGAGCCGGTGGTTCCCCTCCCGCCACCAGTAATCCACCCACCGGTCCCCATGGATCCGGAAGGGGCGATGGTCCGTTTGGCTATTTCTCCGGAAAAATATCGGGGAATAATTGCGCTGGTCAGACGAGCCCATGCCGACGACGCAGTGCTGCTCCGGAAGGAGTTGGCAGCGGGGAATAATGAGGCGGCACATTTGCTGAGTCATACCCTGAAAGGAGTAGCCGCCAACATCTCGGCACACCCCCTGGCGGAAGCGGCATCCGCACTGGAATCCGCCATCAAGAGCGACGGACTGAACAGAGCGGAAGAACTTCTTGCGTCAGTGGAGTCAACTCTGGCAGCGCTTGTGGCAAACATTGACGACCTGACTGCAACGGGTGATGAACCGAAGGATATGCCGATGGATTTAACGTACCCTGCCATACTGAACCCGCAACTTGAGAGGTTATCGCTTCTCTTGACTGAGCAGGACCTTGAAGCCCAGACGGCTTTCACCCATCTCAGCCCCTACCTGAAGGGAAAGAACCCTGCCCTGACGGCGGATCTGGCAAAAATGATGGATGATCTGAATTTTTCGGCAGTGCTGGAACTCCTCGATGACTTTGTCGAGACGGAGCAGTAACGAATCAACCAAAAACGGCTGTTAACCACGAAAAACACGAAAGAACACAGACGATTAAGAAAATATATAAAGTCCGACCCGGTGACATCTCTACCGGAAGCAACCGTTCAGTTTTGTTCGTGTATTTCGTGTTTTTCGTGGTTCAAATGCTTTTTTTTAGGATACATGGAGGCATCATGCAAGACAAACGAAAGCGTCCCAAAATTCTCATCGTGGACGATGATAGAGTGACTATCGCGGAACTCAACCTGGCTCTCGAAGCAGAGTATCAAGTACTCTTTGCCTTCGACGGGCAAAACGGACTGAATATCGCGACAAGAACTCTCCCGGATTTAATTATTCTTGATGTGAACATGCCGGGGATGGACGGCTTTAACGTCTGCCGGGCTCTCAAGAGAGAGCAGTTGTTGTCTGATATTCCGGTGATATTTCTCACCGTAATGGGAGAGGAAACCGACGAGGCGAAGGGGTTGGAATTAGGCGCCGTCGATTACATTGCCAAACCGATCATCTCTTCCCTGGTCAAGCTCAGGGTCCGAAACCACCTGGAATTGAAACTGCAGCGCGACGTATTGGATAATCTTTCGTTCATTGACGGTTTGACGGGACTGAACAATCGCCGGATGTTCGATGACCGATTACAAACGGAATGGCGCAGGGCTCTCCGCTCCGGATCATGGCTTTCCCTCATCATGATCGATATTGACAATTTCAAGCTGTACAACGATACCTACGGTCACCTTGCAGGAGACGATTGCCTGCGAGGGGTAGCCCGGACGCTGGAACAAACCCTCCACCGAGCCGAGGATTTCATTGCCCGCTACGGTGGAGAAGAGTTCGTCTGCATCCTTCCCCAAATCCGGGGCGACGAACTGGAATCCATGGCGGAAAAACTGAGGCTTAACGTGGAAAAACTCAAGATTCCCCATACTGAAGCCAAGGGAATCCCCCACGTTACCGTCAGCCTTGGCGTCGCGTCTCAGCTTCCCAACCCGACAGCCTCGCCGCAGACTCTCGTAGCCGCGGCGGACCAACTCCTCTATCTCGCCAAGAGTCTCGGGCGTAACCGGTTTTCCGTATGCCCCTCACCAGCGTGAACATTCGGCATACTCACAGAAAAAGAGGGAGCCGGTCTACATGAACCCGTTTTGGGCGAGGAGTTCCGTGGTGATGCCGCCGGTGGAGCCCTGATGCCCGGCCAGGAGCCGCTCCACGTACTTGCCGATGATGTCGGTCTCTATATTGACCCTATCCCCCACTTTCCGGTGGATGAGGGTCGTCATGGCGGCGGTGTGGGGGATAATGCTGACGGAAAAGGTAGTGGCGGCAACATCGTTCACGGTGAGGCTGATCCCGTCCACCGCCACCGACCCCTTGGGAACCAGATAACGCGCCATGGCCGGGTCAAGGAGGGTAACGGTGAGAATGATGGCATTGGCCTCCTCCCGCCGGGTTTCCACCCGACCGATGCAGTCCACGTGGCCGGTGACGATATGTCCCCCCAGACGGTCGGAGAGGCGGAGCGCCCGTTCCAAGTTGACCCGCTCCCCCCCCTTCAGGGCGCCCAGGTTACTTCGTTCCAAGCTCTCCGGCGAGACATCAAAGGTCAACCCCGTCGTTTCCGGTCGCGTTACGGTGAGACAGACCCCGTTCACCGCCACCGAATCCCCCAGGGCTATCTCGGCCAAGGGGAGCCCCGTGGCCACGGTGAGCCGCCCGGAACCGGCGGAACGGACCAACGAGACGATTTTACCAACATCCTCAACAAGTCCTGTAAACATGTTACCCCTCTCCACTGGTTAAACCCTGAAACCATATCCACTGATTTCACCGAGACCACTGAGTAAAACAATGAACCAATTCAGTGTCCTCAGTGGATGAGCTTTTTCACCACTGTCTCAAATAACCCGACACCATGAGATCATCACCAAACCTCCGAAATTGCATTTCCTGCAACGGGATAGCCTGGGACATCTTCTCCACACCGCTTCCGGCAAAGGGGGAACGCCCCACCCCACCCACCAGCTTGGCCCCGTAGAAGAGGACCAGTCGGTCGATGAGTTCCTGTCGCAACAGCGCTCCGGCCAGGACTCCGCCACTCTCCACGAGAAGCGACTGAATTCCCCTCGCACCCAACTTCGCCAGCAGGTCAGCCAGATCCACCCGACCATCAGCCTCCCGGCAGACCATCAGCTCCGCTCCTAACTCCCGGTAAGGAGTCAACCGCTCCTCGTCCTGCTCGCAGGTCGCAACAAGGGTAGTTGCCGTGGACCGCACCCGAAAAATTTGGGCGTCCAGCGGGGTTCGGAGACGACTGTCCACGACGACCCGGAGCGGGTCCCGGGCTCCCCGGGGAAGGCGGCAGGTGAGTTGGGGATCGTCGGCAAGAACCGTCTCCACCCCAACCATGAGGGCATCATGCTGCGCCCGGAGCAGATGCACATGGCGCCGTGCCTGTTCACCGGTAATCCATTTGGAATCGCCGGTGGCGGTGGCGGTACAACCGTCCAGGGTCAGGGCGCTCTTGACGGTGACCAGAGGAAGTCCGGCCGCCATCTGCCTGATGAACGGTCCGATGAGACGACGGCACTCCGACTCCAGTATCCCGGAACGTACCGTAATACCGGCGGCCCGGAGCTTCTGTATCCCCATCCCCGCAACCCGGGGGTTGGGGTCCACCGTTCCGGCATAGACCCGCCCTACCCCGGCAGCAATGACGGCATCGGCGCAGGGGGGGGTCCTGCCGAAATGACTGCACGGCTCCAGAGTAACGAAGAGGTCGGCTCCCCGGGCCTGCTCCCCCGCCTCCCGGAGGGCGTGAACCTCGGCGTGGGGGGTCCCGGCCTTCCGGTGCCAGCCACTCCCGACGATCTCCCCGTCCCGGACAATAACGCACCCCACGGGGGGATTGGGCGTTGTATTTCCCACCCCTCTACGCGCCAGGACAATGGCCCGCTTCATCATTTTTTCCAGATAACGGATGTCGGGAGCAGTCATCTCTTCCTGGTGGGGCGGACACCCCCGCTGACGAGAATCTCCTGCAGCTCGGCCATGAACTCGTTGATATCCTTGAAGGAACGGTAGACAGAAGCGAAACGGACATAGGCCACCTCGTCCACGTCATGGAGCTCTTTCATGACCCACTCGCCGATGACCGTGGTATGCACCTCCCGTTCGCTCCCCTCCTGCAGCCGCGCCTCCACCCGGTCCGCCAGTCGCTGAATCGTCTCGGAGGAGACCGGTCGCTTCTCGCACGCCTTCTGCACCCCGGCGATGAGCTTCAGCCGGTCGAAGGGTTCCCGGCGGCCATCCTTCTTGATTACCAGAGGCTGCAGCTCCTCCACCCGCTCATAGGTGGTGAACCGCTTGCCGCACAACTCGCACTCCCGGCGGCGACGGATAGCGGTATTGTCCTTGTCCGGCCGGGAGTCCACCACCTTGGTGTCGGGAGAGACGCAAAAGGGACATTTCATGACGCGACCTCCACACCCGGCGCTACGAACTTCTCCACCAGGAGCCCCGACTCAGCCACCATCTCCCGGGAGAGTTCGTCGGCGTACCCCTCTTCGTAAACCACCCGGAGTATCCCGGCGTTGATGATCATCTTGGCGCAGATGATACAAGGCATGGTGGTGGAGTAGAGGGTGGCCCCGTCAATATTCGTCCCATGCTTGGCCGCCTGGATGATGGCGTTCTGCTCGGCATGGAGCCCCCGGCAGAGTTCGTGCCGCTCGCCGGAAGGGACGTTCAGTTTCGCCCGGAGGCAGCCGGTCTCGGCGCAGTGGGTGATCCCCGTGGGGACGCCGTTGTAGCCGGAGGCGAGGATGTTCTTCTCCTTCACCAGCACCGCTCCCACCTGCCGCCGGGTGCAGGAGGAGCGCCGGGCCACCAGCCGCGTGATCTCCATGAAATATTCATCCCAACCGGGTCGGGTCATCGTTGTTCTTACCTCGCAAGATTGCATGATCGTTACGCCGCGATCCGATAATGCCGCACATCAACTTCCGCCCCGCTTCCGGCTACCTCCTCAACAGTCCTGAAAAGCTGCTCTGCCACAGTATCGTCAAGGTATTCTTCGCCGCAGTTACCACAGACTCGGGCCGGCACTTTTTTGACAACCAACGTTAAGCCACTCCGCTCCAAAGTCACGGTAGCTGTCCCGTTTTCAGTTTCACCCGATTTACAGATGACGCACTTCATGACTGCCTCCTTGTCTGGACTGAGTACTAGCCGACAGCTTGCCGGGATTTATTCTTCACAGCCTGTTTTTCCACCAGCTTGGCAATCACCCGAAGAGCCTCATTGACTGATTTTGAATCATGAAAGATCTCAGCCACATCCGGCTCCAGCACAACAACGTCGTTGTGTACTCCGGCAAACCGATTTGCGTACTTTCCTCTGGCGCCTGCGCTAAAATCATATTCGGCCGACATTTCGGAATCTTTTACCCTTTCAGTCTGTTTCTTCATAACATCTCCTCTCATTCCGCTCCGCCAGTCTCGCGCTTATGATGCGTATTTTTTCAGTTCGATCTGTATGCGAAACAACCAGCAGGCGATGCTTGACAGACTCCCCGATAATGACAAGTCGCAATTCTCCTTGGGAATGAAGCGGGTCGGGGATGGTGAGAGAAAGCGGATCCCTGAACACCGTCATGGCTTCCTCGAAGGAAACCCGGTGCTTTTTAAGATTCAACCAAGCTTTTTGTTTATCCCATTCAAAAAATTCATCCATTGCCGACTACATAAGCCTCCGAATCTTCTCTAGGCTCGACTCCAGCAGAATCTTCTTTGCAGTAACATCGGCAAGTCTCTCCTTTTCCTTGGTCACAATGTCAACCGGAGCCCGGTCGACAAAGCTAGGATTACCGAGTTTCTTGGAAAAAAGATCAATATCCTTCTCCACCTTGCCTATTTCCTTAAGAAGACGTTCCTCTTCCTCTTTCGGATCAATGAAGTCGCACAGCCTAATGATCACCTTAACATCCTTCACAGGTAGAGTTACAGCATCAAATGGAGGAACATAGGATTCGTTAGGCATGAGAACTTGTAAGTTTGTGACTAAACAAAAATGTGAAATTATTTGAGAATTTAAAAAATAAACTCCGGAATCTTCACTATACCTGCAGTCCAAAGTGATAAAAGGAATTTTTTGACTTGGCAATATGCCGTTTTCACCTCTAAAGGTCCTAATACTTTTAATAACCTCAATAACACTGTCGACATTATAGGCTGCCACAACGTATTCCGTAAGACCTAATTCGTCGATAAATACGGGATATTCAGCCAGCATGATAGTTGACGTTGGCTTGACACCCGGGAGAGCTTGCCATATTTCCTCGGTAATAAAAGGCATAAAAGGGTGTAACAGACGCAATAAATTTTCTAACGTGTACCAGAGGACATATTGAGTAGTCAGTTTACGTATCGAGAGATCACCGTAGAGATCACGCTTTGAAAGTTCAAGATACCAGTCACAAAACTCACTCCACGTAAAATGATAGAGCCGCGACGCTGCGTCATTATAACGATATTCCTTCAGGTACAAATCCATGTCGTACGCTGTTTGGTTAAGTCTAAACAATATCCATTTGTCGCCTTCAGAAAGAGTCAGCTCTTCAAGCCTCATCCCCGTCGGATCGAACCCTTCCAGGTTCATGAGAGTAAAGCGGGCGGCATTCCAGACCTTGTTGCAGAAATTCCGATAGCCGGCGATCCGCTCCTCGGCCAGCTTGATGTCCCGCCCCTGGGCCGCGAAGGCCGCCAGGGTGAAGCGGAAGGCGTCGGTGCCGTACTGGTCGATAACCGTCAGGGGGTCGATGACATTCCCCTTGGACTTGGACATCTTCTGTCCCTGGGCGTCCCGCACCAGGGCATGGATATAGACGTCGGTAAAAGGGATCTGATCCATGAAGTGGAGTCCCATCATCATCATCCGGGCCACCCAGAAGAAGAGGATATCGAACCCCGTGATGAGACAGGAGGTGGGATAAAAGGTATCCAACAAAGGTGTTTTATCCGGCCACCCCATGGTGGAGAAGGGCCAGAGGGCCGAGGAGAACCAGGTGTCCAGCACGTCGGTCTCCTGGCGGAGTTCGTCACTGCCGCACTTACCGCAGGCCGTGGGATCTTCCATTGCCACGGTGATCTCGCCGCAGTGGTCGCAGAACCAGGCGGGTATCCGGTGTCCCCACCAGATCTGGCGGGAGATGCACCAATCCCGGATGTTCTCCATCCAGTCGTAGTACGTGTTTTCCCACTGCTTGGGAAGAATGCGGGTCTTCCCCTCCTTCACCGCCGCCAAGGCCTTTTCCGCCAGGGGGGCGACCTTCACGTACCATTGCAGGGAAAGGTACGGCTCCACCACGGTCTTGCAGCGATAGCAGCCGCCGATGGAGAGCGCGTGATCGTCGATCTTCTCCAGAAGTCCGGCTGCGTCCAGATCCTCCACGATCTTCTTCCGGGCCGCGAACCGCTCCATCCCTTCATACTGCCGCCCCGCCGCGTTGATGATGCCGGACTCGTCAAAGACGTTAATCTTGTCCAACCCGTGACGCACCCCCACCTCGAAGTCGTTGAAGTCGTGGGCCGGAGTGATCTTCACCACCCCCGTGCCGAACGCCATCTCCACGTAATCGTCGGCCACCACCGGGATCTCCCGACCCACCAGGGGGAGGATTACCGATTTTCCCACGAGATCCAGATACCTTGGATCATCCGGGTGGACCGCCACGGCGCTATCCCCCAGCATGGTCTCCGGACGGGTGGTGGCCACGGTCACGAACCGTCCCGGCTCCCCGACGACAGGGTAACGGATATGCCAGAGATGCCCCTTCTTATCCTCGTGCTCCACCTCGATGTCCGAGAGGGCGGTATGGCAGCGGGGGCACCAGTTGATGAGCCGGTTGTCCCGATAGATGAGTCCATCCTGGTATAGCTTCACGAAAACGGTGCGCACCGCCTTGGAAAGCCCCTCGTCCATGGTAAACCGCTCCCGCTCCCAATCGCAGGAGGCCCCCAGCCGTTTCAACTGGCCGATGATCTGCCCCCCCGACTCCCCCTTCCACTGCCAGACCCGCTGGATGAACTTCTCCCGCCCCAGGTCGTGGCGGTCTTTACCCTCGGCGGCCAACTGCCGTTCCACCACATTCTGCGTAGCAATTCCCGCATGATCGGTCCCCGGCATCCAGAGAACGTTATATCCCTGCATCCGTTTCCAGCGGCAGAGAATATCCTGGAGGGTATTGTTAAGTGCGTGCCCCATATGGAGCGCGCCAGTCACGTTGGGCGGCGGGATAACAATGCTGTAGGATTTCTTATCCGAAGTATCCTCCGCCCGGAAATATCCCTTGGATTCCCACTCCGAATACCACCGTTTCTCCACATCATGGGGTTCATACCCCTTGGCAAGTTCTCTGGTCATGGTTTCACAAATTCCTTTTCTTGGTTATATATCAGACAATTCGTTGCCCGGTTTCAAGAATTTCCTTCACGAATGGATCGGGATTTTCCAGGTCCTTGCGGGAAAACGCATGTGGTTCAATTCGCAGGTCTACCGTCCGTGTCAACCTCAGAAGTCTCAGACCATCGTCAAACGGATCAACTTCATCACGGTCGCAGAAGACCGCCAAGTCGATATCGCTGTCTTTGTTTTGGGTCCCTTTGGCGTATGATCCGAACAGATAGAGTCGTGAGACAGTAATACTGTTATTCGCCAGTACGCTCAGATAACTGTCAATAGATTGTCTGATCAGCGGATTATCAGAGAGTTGAGCCATTGTCTAAACTCCTTTATCCGGGTTATTTTCTCGATAGTATATTCCGGGGTTGCCTTGTTTTGCAAGGCATGCTTGAAGTCAGGATAACGGCCTCTGATATTGTAACTGGTTACCTCAAGAAGAAATTCTTCCTGCTCAATATTCAGCGTTAAACCCGTTTCTCTAGCCAGTTTGAGAAGATGGTGAATGAATGGTGGGGTTATGTCCTTGTTTTGGACATAGAG
>CAIUUR010000032.1 GCA_903902345.1 uncultured Geobacteraceae bacterium
ACGTGATATCAAGAAATGCATCATGCAAGTTTGGAAACTTTGATACGGGTTTCCCGTCCGTGGGAGCAGCCAGTAGCTTTCCAAATGGTGTGCCATGCCAGTCACACGGATGAAGAATGACTGGAATCACCTTGGCCTCGCCCGACTCGTGTCGTTCAAGCGCTCGTTTCATCTCAACTTCATAACAATAATCCGAAGCAATGAAATAGGGACTTACCAGAAGAAGAATGATATCCACAGATTCAAGATTCTCACTGATTTTGCCGGCAAACTCTTCGCCAGCGGCAATCCTGCGGTCATGCCAGGTACTGATAACCCCCTGCCGCTTCAGACTGGCAAGATGGATTTCCAGCTCATTGCGCAGGTCCTCATCTTTGTGAGAATAAGAGAAAAATATCGTTACCATGTGTCGCATCCCGCATCACTATTAGCTACGAATCGCAATCTGCATAATTTCTCGCTTACGCTGCTCCTAACGTTCACAACATCTCCATTGCTTTCAGCAACCGCTGAAAAGCCCGATTAAGTGAAACCGGTATCATAGTCAGGCTGCAACCTGCAGTTCTCGCAATACAGAGACAATCGGCATGCAGAATTCCGGAAATTCGCCGGAGTTGTCCCGTTCGGTGAACCCTGCAATGAGGCGACCGAGATCCTGATCCGACAAGGCATCGAGTTCTGAAATCACCCCTTCGATGGCGCTTTTACGCATGGCGCGCAATTTGTCAATATCGAGACCAAGATGCTCAATTGTCTGGCGGGCGCCATCGTCACCCTCGACCAGCGGGAATATCGGGCCATTGGAGCCGAAACGGAAACGACGCTCACACTCTGCATTCAAGGGTGATATCGTTAAACGCTCATCGAACCACTTTCCCTTCTTCTTTCCGCAATGCAGCGGGGCTCCCGGCTGCACATCACGCTGACAGGAAGCAAGCAGGTTCGTGTAGACGATCTCCAGCTCCGGAAAAGAATTGCGTCCGCGTGGCCGGAAATGTTCGATATGACTCTCACCAGAATCGATCCTTCTGCCACAATAACAGCAGATGCCTCCCTGTTCAGAGATCAGAGCCTGATGCAGGCTTCGCTTGATATCTCCCGGCATACCGGTCCACGAAGGCTGCCAGTCATCGTTTGCCAGCTGCTTCCACTCCCGGAAATTTTCAGGTTCCTGGTTCTTGATGATCTGCTTCATTTGCCGAGAATCTCCTTACGACGGATGATAGTTTCCGCCTTAACCAGATCCGGGTCAGCATGAATCACCTCTTTCAGCTCGGCAATCAACTTCCGTGCAGGCTCAAGCTGATTATTGTCAATCAGGGTGAACAATTCATCAAAACGTTGCTTCATCTCGGTGGGCCGCTCCGACACATTCATCAGATCTTCCAAGATCCGGTTGCTGTCCAGACCGAAGGAGTCTTCCGGTGAAGAAACCTTCAGCCCGTCCTTGTCCCTGCTGATCAGCAAAACGCTTTCCGGAGAGATGCAGCTCAAAACTTGGGGTGAATGAGTGACGGCAATAATTTGGGCATCGGGCATGATCTTTCGCAACGCAGGAAGGATAATCCTCTGCCATGCCGGATGAAGATGCAGTTCCGGTTCGTCGATAAACACCACGCCGCCGGAAAAATCGGTAAGCACGAAGGTCGATGCAAAGGCTAAAACCTCGATCTCACCGGAGCTGAGTGCATCCGTTGAAATCATCTCTCCCGTACGGCCATACTTGATAAACAGGTCAAATCCTTCATCCACATTGTCACTGACCGGCAGGGCCTGGAACGTATCGTTATTGCCGGGATAAAACATGCCCCACAACTGCTGCAACCTATCAAACGCCGATTTTTCGTTATCAAATATCAGATCCTGTTGACTGTCGGGTGCTGCGCCGAACGCCTTACGGGCAGTGACGTTGACCAGGTGTTGCTTCAACCGCCACAACCTGTTTTCTTCCGTGATGGCAGGGCGCTTCCCCTTTCTCCCGGCGGTAATGGTCACCGGACCGGCAAGTTTCGGTTCCCGCCAGGAGGAAAAATACTCAAGCGGCGTTTCGTTCAAGAGCGCTGTCAACTCGGGGGATCTGGAGCTGCCTGATTTGGAGGTCTTCTTGAAATCGTAGGTTTTCTCTCCGTGTTCAACAGTCAGCTCAATCAGGTAGTCATCGCAACCTTCGCGGATGTCATTTTTGGCAACCGTCGAGGTACGAAAGGCATCTTTCATCCCCAAGGCCAGAAGGCAAGCCTCAATAATGCTTGTCTTGCCGCTGCCGTTGGCCCCGGCAAACACCAGCATATCTTTCGGTTTGCTACCGTCGGGGGTAAGGAAGTCCAGCACAAGTGACTCAATCCCCCGGAAGTTTTTGATGCTCAGTCGCTTTATTTTCATAGTGCCGCTCCTTTACCAAAACTTATGCAAAAAGATCTTGTAGATTATGCTTTTGA
>CAIUUR010000033.1 GCA_903902345.1 uncultured Geobacteraceae bacterium
CTAAAAGCCATCTGGCTCGCTTTGTGGTTGACGTTGTTGAACAGCTCGACCTTCGTTCTTTGAAATCATCGTATGCCGGGCGTGGTTCTCAGCCTTACAATCCGGCGATGTTCAAGTAAGCCGCTATCGCGGCAGTAATAAACCTTTTTTTCCCCGCAGTGCTCCTCGTTTGACATAACTGCTTTCGTACCAGCTGGTCAGTCACGTATTTCTTCTTTCGTTGTTACCACACTTCGAAGGGAGAAACATTATGATGACCGACTGGTACGAAAGATCTACAAAGGCACTCCAACTCGCAGGACTGGCCAACAGTTCCGGGGCTGCCTACACCCGCATGCTCCGCCAACTGGTGGATTTTTACGGCAAGACCCCTGATCTGGTTTCCGAAGAGGAACTTCAGGATTACCTCCTCCATTGTCGCAACGTGACCAAGTGGTCAGCTGCAACTCTGCGGATCTGCTACAGTGCCCTCAAATTCTTTTTCGAGAAGGTCTTGCATCGTGAGTGGCACATTTTCGGTTACCTGAAAGCTGAGCGTCCGAATATTCTTCCCGCCGTCCTCTCCAAAGAGGAGATCGTAAAACTCCTCTCCTCGGTGCGAACTCCCCACAACCACGCCTATCTCCTCACTGTCTATACATGCGGTCTTCGTCTCCAGGAGGCGCTCAACCTGGAAGTGGGCGACATCGACAGCGACCGGATGCTCATTCATATCCATCGCGGCAAAGGGGCCAAAGACCGAATGGTACCGCTTCCTATTGCAACCTTGGATGTGCTGCGTACTCACTGGAAATCGCATCGCCATCACAGATTTATTTTCCCTGCAATCGGCAGAAGCCGATCCACTCCTGCAGATTCTCCTATGGCCATAAGTAGCGTCCAAGGTGCCATGAAGGCAGCCGTACGTGAGTCGGGTCTTACCAAACGTAATGTTCACATCCATACGCTTCGGCATTCATATGCAACCCACCTGCTGGAAGAGGGTGTCAACCTGCGTGTCATTCAGCGCTATCTCGGCCATGCTTCTATTGAGACAACGATGGTCTACCTCCACCTCACCAGCAAGGGGCATGACGATGCTGCCCAGATTATCAACCGCCTCATGGGAGATCTCAGGTAATGGGCGCTATCAACGAAATCTTCCGTGAGTTCGCGCCCGAGTATCTACTCCGCTTCGGCGGCACCATGCCTGAAGAGCACAAGAAAGTGATTTCTGCCATCCTCCTCTGCCGGACAAAGGAAAACGGAACGGTCGTATATGAGTGCGAAGAGTGCGGACTACTCCACCTAACCGAGCGTTCCTGCGGCAATCGCCACTGTCCACAATGCCAGAACCACAAGGCGAACCTCTGGCTGGAGCGGCAACTTGGGCGGATGATGCCGGGCCATCACTTCATGGTGACTTTCACCGTCCCGGCAGAGTTGCGCGACTTCATCCGTTCGCACCAGAGGGTCTGCTATGCAGCACTGTTCGCGGCATCATCGGATGCCATGAAAAAGCTTTGCCAAGATCCCAAATATATTGGCGGAGACCGCCCTGGTTTTTTCGGAGTGTTGCATACCTGGGGCCGACAGTTGCAATATCATCCCCACATTCATTATGTGGTTCCTGGAGGTGCCTTCTCGTCCGTCAGCGGGTGCTGGCAACGTAGCGGCGAGCGGTTCTTTCTGCCGGTCCAGGCACTGTCGCCCATCTTCCGCGCCAAGTTCCGCGACCGAATGAAGAAAGCAGGGCTTCTCGCTGAAATCCCAAAAGAGGTCTGGACAAAATCGTGGAATATCAACTCACAGGCTGTAGGAAGCAGTGAGGCGAGCATCAAGTATCTGGCCCCCTATGTCTTTCGCGTGGCCATATCGAATCACCGTATCGTGAAAGTGGAAAACGGCAAGGTCACATTCACCTATCGAAAGGTCGGTGACACCAAGCCCTGCGTCATGGAACTGGATGCCATGGAATTCATCCGCCGTTTCTTGCAACACGTGCTCCCGAGCGGATTCATGAAGGTCCGGTACTACGGTTTTCTCAGCCCAAATTCGGCAATCTCTCTCGATGAGGCAAGAGGGAAGATTGAGATCACCTACGGATTCGAGGTAACCGAACCGGAAAGAGAAGCGAAACCGAAGGCTGAGTTCAAATGCAACACGTGTGGCAACCCGGTGCGGTATATCTTCTCGATCCCGCCGAAAAGGCCGTTGGTGTCGGGACGGTCCGGGTAAAGAGCAGATAACGAACCTACCAATCATTATCAAAGAACATCATCACCTTGTTCACAAAAAGGAGGCGGATAGGCGATGTGCGCCCTCAATTCAACTAAAATGAGACCAAGGAGTACATTTACCTGTAGTTGAAGCGTCAAATGAATGAAAATCAGACTTCAAAGTCCCACCACCGCCTCAAAACATGAGGAAGGTGCCATCGTAAGCCGTGTCACCCCCAACAGATATCGAACCATTACCCTATATATGAAATTCCATGCCAATCGGCCGGGCTTCTTGAACATTGGATTGAGCCGACCTTGCAGGTCGGGTCAATCCATATGGGTTATGTCGATGCAAATACCTTGCATAATGAGTGGTGAGCCCTCATTAGACCAGGCTGTGACACTCCCCCGGTCGCTAATCCAGATCCACTCTCCGTTCTTATGCTTCATCCGAACGTCAATCTGATAGGGGTGCGAGGGGGCTTTAAAGTGAAGTTTCAGTTTTTCATGGGCTGCTTCAAGATCATCCGGGTGAGTACGTGATGCCCATGTTTCAAATGAAGTAGGGGAGATTTC
>CAIUUR010000034.1 GCA_903902345.1 uncultured Geobacteraceae bacterium
CGACCTACTCTGGTTGTGTCCCTCCTGAGCAGTTACGGAAAATCATATTGCTTCACCTGCTTAGCCACACATACCTTGAGAGCACACTCAATCGAGTATCCTATGAGGTAATAGGCGCCCGCATATTGATTTGAGTCAAGGAGAACTTTAGCCTCTTGTACCCGTAACGCTGAAACTGTTTGAAATATTTGTCGGGTCATGTTCCCTTCCGTTACCTCTCCTCTCAGTAATCCTTCGCCAAGGTTCCGCTAAAGAGAGTTGCCGCATCCTTGGCGACTGCAATAGCTTTGCGCACCTTGACACTCTTCAAATCGAGCTGGCGCAGCTTGCCACATCTCTCGCTCCTGACTTTCTGTTCCCGTCCCATCACAACGGCTCTCGCCCTTCATAGCGGCAAACCAAGCTGAATCTTGAGCGCCCGTTCCAGAAGCTTCATTTCCTTGCTGCCGATGCTGCCGATACGGTTCTGGAGGCGTTGTTTGTCGACTGTCGCCAACTGATCCGCCATCGCTTTATTCTCAGCCCCGTTCAGTATGACGATCGCCTCACTGGGATAGCATCGTCCGGTGTTACTGGTCAGAGGGACAACTTGAATGCGGTTAAGATGAGTATTGGCGAAATCGTTGCTCACAATGACGGCCGGCCTGACCTTTCGTGTCTCTGAACCAAGGGACGGTTCAAAGTTGACCCACCAGACCTCACCTCTTTTCATCGGCACAATCTCCCACCACGCCGTTAGCCCATTCCACCGCCTCCCGCTCGCGCACCGTCTCGGCGGCCATCTCGCGGTACGCGGCATCCAGCTCGTTTTCCCTGAGGCGGGGTTTGATAAGATTCTCAATGAATTTACTGATGTTGCCGCGACCGACGACGCGGCAAAGGTCCTCGTAAATCAGTTCATCCAGCGAAATAGTCAGTTTTTTCTGCATGGCGATCCCTTTCCTCTATACGGCCTACGTGCTACGTCTTACGTAATTGAATATAACATAGTGCAACGCCGGTATCCAAAAACAAAAAGCGCCCCGTTGCCGGGGCGACTTTACCTGCTGCCTGTCTGCATTTCCTCGTTTATTTCTCCAGCAGGATCCGGAGCATCCTCCGGAGAGGCTCGGCGGCCCCCCAGAGGAGCTGATCGCCGCAGGTGAAGGCCTGGAGATACTCCGGCCCCATCCTCATCTTTCGCACCCGGCCGATGGGAACGGTGAGGGTCCCGGAAACGGCGGCGGGGGTGAGGTGAGCCAGGGTGTCGGCCTTGTTGTTGGGAACAAGCTTTACCCACTGGTTATCATTGGCAATAAGCGCCTCGATCTCAGCCAAGGGGATATTCTTATTCAACTTCATGGTGATGGCCTGGCTGTGGCAGCGCATTGCCCCCACCCTGACACAGATACCGTCCACCGGAATAGGGGAGAAGCTGCCAAGAATCTTATTGGTCTCGGCAAACCCTTTCCACTCCTCACGACTCTGGCCGTCTTCCACTTCCCGGTCGATCCAGGGGAGGACATTGCCCGCCAGAGCAAAACCGAACTCCTTCTTGGGGAGAGCGTCACTGCGAAGCATGGCCGTGACTTCCCGGTCTATTTCCAGGATGGCGGAGGAGGGGTCCTGAAGGAGGTGGGCCACGGAACCGTGCAGCGCCCCCTTCTGTGCCAATAGCTCCCGCATGTTGGGGGCGCCGGCCCCGCTGGCCGCCTGATACGTCATGGAGGAGAGCCACTCCACCAGTCCGGCCCGGAAGAGTCCCCCCAGGGCCATGAGCATGAGGCTGACGGTGCAGTTGCCGCCGACAAAATCCTTCTCCCCCTTGGCCAGGGCCGCATCGATAACGTTGCGATTCACCGGATCAAGGATGATGACCGCGTTCTCCTCCATCCGGAGCGTGGAGGCTGCATCAATCCAGTAGCCGTTCCACCCCTGCTTGCGGAGTTCGGGATGCACCGCCTTGGTGTAATCCCCTCCCTGACAGGTGAGGATGACATCCAGCTTCTTCAGCTCTTCAATATCCGAGGCATTCTTGAGGGTCCCGGCATTGAGAGGGGCAGGCTCCCCCGCCTGGGAGGTGGAGAAAAAAACCGGCTCGAAGCCCAGGGCAAAATCATTTTCCTCCTGCATCCGCTGGAGGAGGACCGAACCGACCATACCGCGCCAACCGACTATTCCGACTTTCATAGAATGGGCTCCTTTGGTGTAGTTATTGGTTTGAATGTTGAGCTTTCTATTTTATTCACACAGTCCGACCATCTTTATGCCGCAAGTTTCAGTGCCTGCCGTGCCACTGGTGACAGAGTAATGGCGACGAAACATGCAGCAGGGTAGAGATAACCCTCTCCGGATTCATCTATAACCCGTACCATACCATGTTTTTCGGCAATAACATCAGAAAGTGCCCGGTAGATCTTGCGCGGCTCAAGAGAAGCAGCATATCCCTCATTGTTAACGCAGACATAATATTTGGCTCGGAGTGCAGTCTTCATGTCAGATATCCTCAACGAAACTCTTGATTTTGTATTCTTTCCCACCGATCCCCGTCGCTTCATACCAGTGGATTTCTGCCATAACGAGGGAATCGTCAGCCAGTTTGATACGAGCAATTCCCTTCCGCTTACGCCAATGGCCCTTTCCATACTGTTTTCTGAGCCGATCCAACTCACGAATCGCAGTACCGACCGCAAAAGTCTCAAGCTGCTTTATCTCACCGACAATCTCGAAGAACACGGAGACTAATCCAGCGCCGCGATGATGGCTTCGCCCATCTCCTTCGTGTTGACCAACTTCTCCCCATCCTTACCCTGGTAGATATCCTTGGTCCTGAAACCCTGGTCCAGGACCGTGGCCACGGCGCTATCGATGGCGTCGGCGGCCTCCAGCATGCCGAAGGAGAACTTGAGCATCATCCCCATGGAGAGGATCTGGGCGATGGGATTGGCGATCCCCTGGCCGGCGATGTCCGGGGCGGAGCCGCCGGAAGGTTCATACATGCCGAACGTCCCTTCGGCCAGGGAGGCGGAGGGAAGCATCCCCAGAGAACCGGTGAGCATGGCGGCCTCGTCGGAGAGGATATCGCCGAACATATTTTCGCAGAGGATCACGTCAAACTGCTTGGGCCATTTTACCAGTTGCATGGCGGCGTTGTCCACGTACATGTGGGAGAGTTCAACATCCGGGTACTCTTTGGCAATGCCGGTGACGATCTCCCGCCAGAGGACGGAAGACGAGAGGACGTTGGCCTTGTCAATGGAGCAGACCTTCTTCCCCCGCTTGCGGGCCGCCAGAAAGGCGACGTGGGTGATCCGCTCAATCTCCGACACGCTGTAACGCATGGTGTCATACCCCACCCGGTCGCGCCCCACGCCGTCGATCCCCTTGGGCTGGGCGAAATAGATTCCCCCGGTGAGTTCGCGGATGACCAGGATATTGAAGCCGCCGCCGATGACCTCCTCCTTCAGAGACGAAGCCCCGGTGAGGGAGGGGAAGATGATGGCCGGCCGGAGGTTGGCGTAAAGGCCGAAGATTTTCCGCAACGGAAGGAGAGCTCCCCGTTCCGGCTGCTCATCGGGGGGGAGGGACTCCCACTTGGGTCCCCCCACGGAACCGAAGAGGATAGCGTCGGAAGCCTTGCAGATGTCTATGGTTGTCTGGGGAAGGGCCTTCCCCTCATTATCGATGCCGGCGCCCCCCACGTTGGCGTGGGTCCGCTGAAAGGTCACCGCGTATTTCCGTTCCACGGCGTCCAGCACCCTGAGGGCCTCCGTCATCAC
>CAIUUR010000035.1 GCA_903902345.1 uncultured Geobacteraceae bacterium
CACTTCACCCAGAATTTCATCCCCTTCCGACTGGGTAAAACCTACCCTGGGGCGAACACCCATCCAGTACGCCGCCACATCCGTCGGTTCCTCCAAAGGACGAGGGAGCGGCGGACCGGGTTTGAAAAGCCCCCCGATAAAAAGCCCCGCCTCGTAGTGATGCGGGTACTTCAGGAGGTACACTTCCGCCAGCATCTTGGTTTTCAGCATCTTCTCAAGAATGAGGCTCACCACTTTAGCCTTTTTGGGCACGTTTCTCAGGTCCATGTCCCCTCCCCATCTTCATTACAGTCCTGCTTCCGCCAGTTTTTCCAGCAGCTTCTTCTGCTCTCGGGTCATCAACTCCGGAACCTTCACCTCGATTTTTACGTAGAGATCCCCCTTCCCGGAACCGCTCCGGTGGGGAACGCCGCACCCTTTCAGCCGGATCTTAGTGCCGGACTGAACTCCGGCCGGAACCTTGATCCGCTTGGGGGTGTCCAGGGTCGGCACATCCAGGGAGGTCCCCAGTGCCGCCTCGGAAAACCGTATCTGCCGCTCCACCACCAGGTCGTCCCCCTCCCGGGTGAACTCCAGATCTTTTCCGACTTTGATGGTCAGGTAGATATCTCCGTTGGGTCCGCCACCGCTCCCCGGGCTCCCCTTCCCTTTCAACCGGAGTTGCGCCCCGTCCTCGATCCCCACGGGGATTTTCAAGGATAGCTCTTCCCGTTGCCCCCCGTGTTGGAAACCGACCCGCTTCTCACCCCCCAGGGCAGCCTCGCGGAGGGTGACATACACCTCCATGGCCAGGTCTTCTCCCTTGCGGGCGCCCTGACGGAAGCCGAAACCGCCACGTCCCCCCTTGCCGCCGAAGATCCGCGAAAAAACATCGTTCCCCCCGAACCCCATATCACGAAAGAGATCATTAACGTCGGCCCCCCGGAAGATATCCTCCTGGGAAAATTTCTGATGGAACCCGTCGGAGCCGAACTGATCGTACTGCTTCCGCTTCTCCGGATCACAGAGAACGGCATAGGCCTCACTGATCTCCTTGAATCGCTCCTCGGCTTGTTTGTCCCCTGGATTTTTGTCCGGGTGATACTTCACCGCCAGCTTGCGATAGGATTTTTTTATCTCTTCCGGCGTGGCGTCTTTCTTGACCCCAAGCAGCTCATAATAATCGCGGTTTGCCATCGTATCCTCTCACTCCATGATTTGCCCGTAATGTAACCACTCTGAGGCGATGTGTCAACCATTGCCGGGCGCCGAGACATAATCAACAACCGCCAGGGTAAGAACAGGGGGTCATATCCTCGCTGACAACGGTGGTTTATGGCCATGAATGATGCAGGGATCTTGTCGGACCTTGATCTCCGGATGTTACGGCAATGGTTCCCCGTTGGTACCATTCGAGAATGAGAGAAAAGAGAGAGTGTGGGGGGGGTGAGGAGTTAGGTGATGTGCAACAAATGACATGCCCGCCTGTTGTCCCGTTCTTTAGCTTGTCATCCTGAGCAACGCGAAGGATCTGCGGTTGAATTAACCGGAAGCAGATCCTTGTACTATCCAGATAAAGGTTTTAGACTGCTAATTTTATCAAGTTTACTCCGGGGCGCTGGAGTGATTGGGAAAGGTGAATCTTCGCTGTCGCTCAGGATGACAGTCTGCAGGTGTCAGCATGGTATCTTTATTGCGGCGAATCACCTAAGGAAAGACCCGGATATGAATACGACTCTATCCTGGCGACCGCTTTCCCTCAAGAGATTCCTTGCCGACTGCGGCCGTTGAACAGAGACCAATTGCGGGTAGTCACCATCTTGGACCAGAAGAGTGAACTCGGCGCCGCAGCCGTTGGGGCAACCCAATACCTCCCTATGCTCCAGGGGAATTTCGATCTCATATTCAACCCCACAGACAGGACAGCTGTAATCGAATGAGGTAGAATAGCCATAAATTCTCCCTTGTTGCCTATTCATAGTACTCTCCTTACCATGTAACCTGTCAATTTGATGTTGAGCAGGACTCTTCGCTCTTGCCGGACAGACATACTCGTGCTTCTTCAAGGCACTCCACCAGCCCTTCTTCTGAAAAACTCCCACATTCCATGATTCTATCCGCACGTTGACCGTTCAGCAGGCGAATTTTTACCTTGAGATTCGTGTCCCTCAAACATACTTCCAGACAGTTTTTCACCTCGCTCTTGTGAAAGAAGAGTTCACGCCTGCCATCGCGAAGGAGCCACCGATCGCTCTCCCTGGTGATGGAAAAATTCCTTACCCAAAGACGGTTTTTCCCCCACAACGAAGTTCCCATCTTTTCCAGGGAGCGAGTCACCATGGGGGACAACTTCCGGAATTTTCGGAAACGCATTTTATTGAGGCCGTCCATGGAGATTACCTTGGCGGTACGGAACGCCCCTTTTACCGTCAGCGCAGCGCCGCCGGCAAGGAGCAGGTAAAACAGGAGTCGCACCGGCACGCCGGCGCGCTCTTCATGGGCAGGGGTAACGACAGGAGTTCCACTCCCTTCTCCCGGCGCACTCCGTTCACCTCGGTACGTGTTAGACATGGCGGCGGAATGATCCGTCACCAACCGCGGTTGCGAAACCGAACTGTGCGGAGTCGCAACCGCCTGCCCGGCAAGAACCGTTACGGTGGCCATGATTGCCATGAAAAAGGTGATTGGGCAGATAAGCCGCATCGTATCGACGCTCCCATTTATTGTCTCCGTCTATGTCCGGATTTCAAAGGTCATCAAAGAAGCTTCGAAGTTTCACAATCCCCGGAGCTCTTGTTTACTTTTCACCCTTCGACTTCGCCCAGGACGCCGCACTTATTTTTTTTATACTTTTCACCATTCACTCTTCACGGCCTTCACTCTTCATAATTTTTCTTCTCACAACCCCCACCACTCCCAGGGACAGACAGAGGAGAAGATAGGTGGTCGGTTCGGGGACGACATTCGCCTGGGTAAGTTGCATCGGCACACCCGTCCCTTCGTTGGTGGCGATCGTGTAGGAATCAATCCCGCTGGGCGCGAAACTCCCCTCGTTGGCGAAAAACTGAAAGTCCCCCGTAAGAACCGGAGTAGCGGGATCATAACCACCCCAAGGTCCATTAGCCGTCGCCTGACCGATAAGGCTTTGATCGTGAGACAAGTCAACCGCATTCAGCAGCGAAAGATCTAAAATCATCCCGTAAAAGTCACCCCGGCTGTACTGACCTGCCAAGATACCGCCGCTGTAGACGTCCACGTTCAACGTCCGGACCAGACCGTCATTGCTGAGGAGCTCGCCCGTAATACTCCGGTCCGGATTCCAGACATAACGACCCGGGGTGTTCATGGAGAGCATCCCCATGTCACCGGTGTTCAGGGCCATGTTCACCGTGGCGTAATCGCCCGATGGAACCTCGCCGAAGGTGAAATCAAAGACGATGTAAGCCGCGCCGGGGGCCGCCGATACCGCCGTGATCATGAGCGCCAACAAGCATCCGATAACCAACCGTTTCATGTAAAACTCCTTGGAATATGAAGTCAGGAAGTACAGCCGGGAAGTTGCCTCCCCGGCTGCGGATTAGAGCGATTACTGGGTCACACCGGTGAAGCTGTTGGAACCGGATATGCCGCCGGTTGCGCTGTACCTGACCGTGACGGTAAACTTTGTCAGCGACGGACATTTGGCGAAGTTTACCTGAATGTTTTGCGTGACAGAACCGGGACCGGCGATTGTTCCGTACGGGAGAGGCAACAGGGAGTCGGTGGTGGCCGTCGGTTTGCATGCGCCGCTGGCGGAAAGAGTCACCGAGTTCAGCGTCACCCCGTCGGCGGAGGCGCTTCCGCTATTTTGAATGGTAATCGGCCAGCTCCGGATACCACCGATGATCCCGATCTTGTTCCCGGTGACGATGGTCGCGCTTAGATTGGCCGGCGCAAGCTGCGCCATGGCGCCGTTGACGCTGGTGGGCCCGTTCATGGCCACAGAGGTACCGGCGGCGGCGGGATTGGTGATGACGCCGGCCCCGCCGGTAAGAGTCCAGGATGAGAAGATATAACCGGAAGACGGGGTGGCCAGAATGGTTGCATAGTCGCCGGCGTTATACCACTGCTGGGCAGGAATGGCGGTGCCGTGACCGTCGGTGGTGGTAGTAAGCTGATACTGGGTGGCGAAGGCGGCCGTGTAGGTGGCGCTGACAGCGGGAGCGGTGACGGCATGGGTCATGGCCCCGCCGTCGGACCAGTTATTGAAGAGGTACCGAACCCCGGTGATTCCCGGTTGGGTATCGCCGGCGGCTACCGTATGCGTCGCCCCCGGAACCCAGGCGAAGAGATGGGGAGAGGTATAACTGTGCGTGCCGTCGGAGTCGGTGACGGTAAAGGTAAGGCCGGAAGGAATTGTTTGAATCACCACCGAAACCTGACTCTTGGGGGTAATGATCAGGTTTTGGGTCGTCTGTGGGGCGGCGTTGTAGTAGCCCTCCACTCCCGCCTGGTTGGCCGCGATAGTGCATGCGCCTGAGAGTAAACCGGTAACAGTGGCGCCGTTCGTCCCGCCGGTGGTGCAAACATCCGGGGTGAGGCTGCTAAAGACGACGGGGTTCCCCGAAGTTCCACCCCCGGCGGTGACGATTCCCGAACCTTGCGCTTCCAGGTTCGGTGCGGCGCCGAAGGTGATGGTCTGGCGCCCCAGGCCGACGGTGAATGACTGCGTGGCGGAGGGGGCGGCGCTGTAGCTGCCGTTCCCCGGCTGAGTCGCGGCAATCGTGCAGGTTCCCCCCTTGACGCCGGTTACGGTGGAGTTATTAACGCCCCCCAGTATACAGATATCGGGAGACGTGGTGGCGTAGGCGACGGCAAGCCCCGAGGTGGCGGACGCGGAAACCGCGCCGTTCCCTCCCACAACCGTGGTGGGGGAAGGAGCGAAGGTGATGGTCTGATTCCCCAGACTTATGGAGAAACTCTGCGTCAGCGTCCCGGCGTTGTAGTTGGCGCTTTCGATCTGGTCGGCCTTGATGACGCAATTGCCGACGCCGGCTTTCATACCTGTTACGTTTGCGCCGCTCACACTGCAGTCGGCGCTGGAGACCGTGCTATAGGTAAAACTTCCCGACCCGCCGGTGGCGCTGACGGGGGCGGATCCGCCCACCGTTACGGGTAGGGCGTTGAAGGCAATGGTCGGGTCGGCCTTGTTCACCAGGACGTTGACGGAGCCGGATACGGTGGCGTAATCGAACGTATTCGTGGGGGTGAAGGTGACATTCTGCGAATTTGTCCCGGCGTTGGGCGCGGCGCCGGGTGTGGTGAAGGTGAAGGAACCGGCCGGGACGGATGCCCCGCCGGTGAGGGAGGAATCAGCCAGAGTCCGGCCGTAGGTGATGGCGGAGGCTGTCGGCCAACTGCTTACGCCGGGAGTAGCCTTGCCGATGCTGAAGGGGGTAGCGCCGGAGGAGGCAGTGTTGTTGTTGCTGTCGGTCGCCGCTGTTGCGGTCACACTATAGGTTCCTGCCGCTGTCGGCTTGGTCGAGCTCGTTGCATAGGTCGTCCCGCCGGTACCCAGATAGCTGAACGTCAAGCCCCCGG
>CAIUUR010000036.1 GCA_903902345.1 uncultured Geobacteraceae bacterium
CCGGGAGCTGTTGAACAACGCCCGGCTGGACCTGGAACGATACCGCACCCTCTGGAAGCAGGATTCCATCCCCCGGCAACAGCTGGAGACCCAGGAGGCACTGGTGCGACAGCTTGAGGGGGGGGTCAAGATCGATCAGGGTCAGCTGGATAGCGCCAAGCTGCAACTCACCTATAGCCGGATCACCGCTCCACTATCCGGCCGCATCGGTCTCCGGACGGTGGATCCGGGAAACATGGTTCATGCCACGGATCCGGGGGGGCTGTTAACCATCACCCAGACGCAACCCATGGGGGTGATCTTCCCGCTCCCGGAGGACAATCTCCCCCAGCTTCTGCAGAAGATGAAAGTAGGCCGCCTGAACGTCGAGGCCTTCGACCGGGAGATGAAGCTGAAACTGGCCGACGGCGTCCTTACCACCCTTGACAACCAGATCGATCCGACCACCGGCACGGTGAAGCTCAAGGCGCTCTTCGCCAACAAGGGGGGCGAACTGTTCCCCAACCAGTTCGTCAATGCCCGGCTCCTGCTGGAGGTGAAGAAAAACGCCATCATCATCCCCGCCGCCGCTCTCCAGAGAAATCCCCAGGGAGCCTTCGTCTTCATCCTGAAAGCTGATAAAACGGTGACGCTGCGCCCGGTGAAGATCGGCATGACTCAGGGAGGAGAGGCCTCCGTCGTCCAGGGGATGGCGGTGGGAGAGCAGGTGGTTGTGGATGGTGCCGAGCGGCTCCGGGAAGGGAGCAAGGTTGAACTGAAAGAGCCGGAAAAGTCCGGTGCGGGAGAGGCGAAAGGGCCGGAGAGCAAGCGTGGAGAAGGAAAAGGGCGCGGTAAAGGGTTATGAACTTCTCCCGCATCTTCATTCTCCGGCCGGTGGCCACCACCCTGCTGATGATCGCCATCATCCTGGCCGGAGCTGTCGCATACAAACAGCTCCCTGTTTCAGCGCTCCCCCAAGTGGATTATCCCACCATCCAGGTGCGCACCTTCTATCCCGGCGCCAGCTCCGACGTCATCGCCTCTTCCATAACGGCGCCGCTGGAACGTCAGTTCGGGCAGATGCCGGGATTGACCCAGATGACCTCCACCAGCTCTCACGGCTGCGCGGTGATTACCCTGCAGTTTACGCTGGAGCTCCCTCTGGACGTGGCGGAACAGCAGGTCCAGGCCGCCATTAACGCCGGCTTCAACTTCCTCCCCAAGGATCTCCCCAACCCGCCGGTCTACAGTAAGGTTAATCCCGCCGACGCCCCCATTCTGACCCTGGCGCTCTCCTCCGACACCCTGCCGCTCCCCAAGGTGGAAGATCTGGCGGATACCCGTTTCGCCCAGAAGATCTCCCAGCTTCCCGGTGTGGGGATGGTCAGCATCAGCGGCGGGCAGCGTCCGGCCGTACGGATTCATGCCAATCCCACGGCCCTGGCGTCCTACGGTCTGACCCTGGAAGATCTGCGCACCGCCCTGGTGGCAGCCAATGTAAATCAGGCCAAGGGAAGTTTCGACGGACCTAAACAGTCCTACATCATCGGCGCCAATGACCAGCTCCTCGACAGCAAGGAGTACCGTTCCCTGGTGATTTCCTGGAAAAACGGAGCTCCGGTTCTGCTGCGGGATGTGGCGGAAGCTCTGGACGACACGGAGAACGTGAACCAGGCAGCCTGGATGAACAACACCCCCGCGGTAATCGTCAACATCCAGCGCCAGCCCGGGGCCAACGTCATTCAGGTGGTGGACCGGGTGAAGCAGCTCCTCCCCCAGTTGCAGGGGGCGCTCCCCGCCTCGGTGAAGGTAACCCTCCTCACCGACCGGACGGTCACCATCCGGGAGTCGGTGAAGGATGTGCAGTTCGAGCTCCTTCTGGCCGTGGCCCTGGTCATCCTGGTCATCTTCCTCTTTCTTCGCAACCTCCCCGCCACCGCCATTCCCAGCGTGGCCGTACCGCTCTCTCTGGTGGGGACCTTCGGGGTCATGTACCTCCTTGATTACAGCCTGAACAACCTGACCCTCATGGCGCTGACGGTCTCCACCGGCTTCGTGGTGGACGATGCCATCGTCATGATCGAAAATATCAGCCGCTACCTGGAGGAGGGTGAAACGCCCCTGGAGGCGGCTCTCAAAGGCTCGAAACAGATAAGTTTCACCATCCTCTCCCTCACCGTATCCCTCATCGCGGTCCTCATTCCGCTTCTCTTCATGGGGGACGTGGTCGGGCGGCTCTTTCGCGAGTTCGCCGTGACCCTGGGGGTGACGATCCTCATCTCGGCGGTGGTCTCTTTGACCCTGACCCCCATGATGTGCGCCCGGATACTGAAGCACGTCCCGGAAGAGCGCCAGGGGCGCTTCTACCACCTCTCCGGTCAATTCCTGGAGCGGACCATCGCCGCCTATGGTCGGTCACTCCGGTGGGTGCTGCGCCATCAGGGAGCCACCCTGGCCGTTGCCGGGGGAACGCTGATCCTTACCGTGCTCCTCTATCTGCTTATTCCCAAGGGCTTTTTCCCTGTCCAGGATACCGGCGCCATTCAGGGGATCTCGGAGGCATCCCAGACGATCTCGTTTCCCGCCATGGCCCAGCGGCAGCAGGCCCTGGCCGGGGTAATTCTTGCGGACCCGGCAGTGGATAGTATTTCCTCCTTCATCGGAGTTGACGGCACCAATACCACGCTGAACAGCGGCCGAATCCTCATCAACCTGAAACCGCTCCACCTGAGAGACGCCACCGCCACGGAGGTCATCCGCCGCCTGCAACCGAAGCTGGCCTTCGTGGGAGGAATCACCCTTTATATGCAGCCGGTGCAGGATCTGTCCGTGGATGCCCGGGTCAGCCGCACCCAGTATCAGTTCACCCTGGAGAGTCCCAACTCCGAAGAGCTGGCGGCCTGGGCGCCAAAAATAATCGCAGGGCTGGAGGGTAGAAGTGAATTGCGGGACGTGAGCAGCGACCAGCAGAATCTGGGATTGCAGGTTTTACTCAATTTCGATCGCGCCACTGCGGCCCGGTTCGGCATCACCCCGCAAAACATCGACGACGCACTCTATGATGCCTTCGGCCAGCGTCAGGTCTCCACCATCTTCACCGACCTGAACCAGTATCGGGTGATTCTGGCGGTGAAGCCCCAGTTCCGGCAGGAGCCGTCCGGGCTGAACGCCATCCATCTCCGTTCCGCCGCAGGGGGACAGGTGCCGCTCTCCACCATCGCCTCGTCCACCGAAAGCCGGGGGCCACTGGTGGTCAACCGCCAAGGGCAGTTCCCCGCGGTGACGGCCTCGTTCAACCTGGCGCCGGGGATCTCCCTGGGGCGTGCCGTGGAGGCCATCGAGGCGGCCACAAAACAGATGGGGCTTCCCGCCGGCATCAAGGGGAGTTTCCAGGGAACCGCCCAGGCCTTCAAGGCCTCCCTGAGCAATCAGCCGATCCTGATCCTGGCGGCGCTGATCACGGTCTATCTCGTGCTGGGGGTCCTCTATGAAAGTTACATCCACCCCATAACCATCCTCTCCACCCTCCCCTCCGCCGGCGTCGGGGCGGTCCTTTCCCTCATGCTGTTTCGCCAGGAGCTCACGGTCATCGCCATCATCGGCATCATCCTTCTCATCGGCATCGTCAAGAAGAACGGGATCATGATGGTGGACTTCGCCCTGGATGCGGAGAGAACCGAGGGGAAACCGCCTCAGGAGGCGATCTATCAGGCCTGCCTCCTCCGGTTTCGCCCCATCATGATGACCACCATGGCGGCGCTGTTGGGGGCGCTTCCCCTGGCCATGGGGAACGGCGTCGGCTCGGAACTCCGGAGGCCTCTGGGGATCTCCATCATCGGCGGCCTGCTCTTCAGCCAGATCCTGACCCTCTACACGACGCCGGTCATCTATCTTGCCTTCGACCGGCTGGCGAGAAGGAGAGGGAAGGGGTAGCCCCATGAATATTTCCTCCACCTTCATCCGCCGGCCGGTGGCCACGACTCTCCTCACCGTGGGACTCGTGCTGGCCGGGATCATCGCCTTCCGGCTCCTCCCCGTGTCGCCGCTCCCCCAGGTGGACTTCCCCACCATCTCGGTCTCCGCCGGCCTCCCCGGCGCCGATCCCGAGACCATCTCCACCTCGGTGGCCGCCCCCCTGGAACGGCAGTTCGGCCGGATAGCCGGGGTCACGGAAATGACCTCGGTGAGCAATCGGGGGAGCTGCAGCATCACCCTGCAATTCGAGCTGAACCGGGATATCAACGGCGCGGCCCGGGATGTGCAGGCAGCCATCAATGCCGCCCGGAGCTATCTCCCTGCCAATCTCCCCAGCAACCCCTCCTACCGGAAGGTAAATCCCTCCGACGCCCCCATCCTGATCCTGGCGCTCACCTCGGAGAGTGTGAGCAAGCCGCGGATGTACGATGCCGCCTCCTCCATTCTCGCCCAGAAGCTCTCCCAGGTAAAAGGGGTCGGTCAGGTCTTCGTGGGTGGGGGAGCCCTCCCCGCCGTCCGTGCGGAGCTGAACCCCCTGGCGCTGAACAAGTACGGCATCAGTCTGGCCCAGGTCCGGGGGGTGCTGGCCGCCACCAACGTCAACCGCCCCAAGGGACTTCTGGCCAACGACAGCAACTCGTGGGAGATCCAGGCCAATGATCAGCTGAAAAAGGCGGCCGACTACCGGGAGCTGGTGGTGAGCTACCGGAGTGGCAGGGGGGTCCGACTGGCGGATCTGGGGTCCGTTGAGGAGTCGGTGGAAGACCTACGGGTCAGCGGGGTGGTCAACGGCGCCCCGGCGGTCATGGTCATCGTCTCCCGGCAACCGGGAGCCAATATCATACAGACCGTGGACAGTATCCGCGCTCTCATCCCCCAGCTGGAGGGTTCCCTGCCGGGAGGAGTCAAGCTTTCCGTGGTGCTGGACCGAAGCCCTCCCATTCGCGGCTCCCTCCATGACGTGGAGTTTTCGCTCCTCCTCTCCGGCGTGCTGGTGGTTCTGGTAGTATTCTGGTTTCTGCGCAACGTCCGGGCCATGCTGATCCCGGCGGTGGCGGTGGCGTCATCCATCATCGGCACCTTTGCGGTCATGTACCTGTTCGGCTACTCCCTGGACAATCTCTCCCTCATGGCCCTCACCATCGCCACCGGCTTCGTGGTGGATGACGCCATCGTGGTCCTGGAAAACATCACCCGCTACCGTGAGATGGGGCAGTCCCCCCTGCAGGCGGCTCTTTCCGGAAGCAAGGAGATCGCCTTCACGGTCCTCTCCATGAGCGTGTCGCTGGTGGCCGTTTTTATCCCCATTCTCCTCATGGGAGGGATGGTGGGACGACTCTTCCGCGAATTCGCGGTAACCCTCTCCGCCTCCATCATAGTCTCTCTGGTGATCTCCCTCACCACGACCCCCATGATGTGCGCCACCATCCTCAGGGACGACAGTACGAAACCTCACGGGGCGCTCTTTCGGGCCAGCGAGGAGATGTTCAACCGGATGCACCGTAGCTATGAGAATTCATTACTCTGGGCGCTAACCCACACACGAATCATCCTGGGGATTACCCTGGCCACGGTGGCGGCAAGTATCTCTCTCTTCGCCTTCATACCCAAGGGGTTTTTCCCGGAGCAGGATACCGGGAGAATATCCGGAACCATTCAGGCAGCCCAGGATATCTCGTACCAGGCCATGCGGGAGAAACTGAACCAGGTGGTGGCGGTCATCAAAAAAGATCCCGATGTGGAGTATGTCATCGCCTTTACCGGTGGTGGCGGCGGTGGTGGCTCCACGGTGAACAGTGGACGGATGTTTATCACTCTCAAAAGCTTTGAGGTTCGGCATGCGTCAGCACCCCAGATCATCGCCCGCCTGCGCAAAAAACTGGCGCATATTCCCGGAGCCCCGACCTTTTTGCAACCGGTGCAGGACCTGCGGGTGGGGGGACGGATGAGCAACGCCATCTACCAGTACACGCTTCAGGGTGAAAACGTCACCGAACTGAACAGCTGGGGGCAGAAGATGCTCCAAAAGATGCGAACCATGCCGGGAGTCACGGATGCCAGCAGCGACCAGCAGAATCGCGGTCTGGAGGCGAAACTGGTCATCGATCGCCCCACGGCCTCACGGCTGGGAATTTCTCCCCAGCAGATCGACGAGGCGCTGTATGACGCCTTCGGCCAACGCCAGGTTTCCGTCATCTATACGCCGCTGAACCAGTACCATGTGGTCATGGAGGCGGCCCCCTCCTTCTGGCAGCAACCGGACACCCTGCGGGATCTCCAGGTTCTCTCGTCGACGGGAGTATTGGTGCCGTTGTCGGCCTTCACCTCCTACAAAATCGGCGCCTCTTCCCTGGCGGTGAACCACCAGAGCCAGTTCCCCGCAGTGACGGTCTCATTCAACCTGGCAAACGGGGTCTCCCTGGGAGAGGCAGTGGAGTCCGTGGAAAAGGCCACCCGTCAGATGGGGATGCCCGCCGGTATCAGGGGGAAATTCGCCGGCACAGCCCAGGCGTTTCAGGATTCCCTTTCCAGCCAGCCACTCCTGATCCTGGCGGCGCTGGTGGCAGTCTACATCGTGTTGGGAATACTGTACGAAAGCTACATCCATCCCCTGACCATCCTCTCCACGCTCCCTTCAGCAGGAGTGGGTGCAGTGGCGGCCCTGATGCTCTTCGGCTCCGACCTGAACCTCATCGCCATCATCGGCGTGATCCTCCTCATCGGTATCGTCAAGAAAAACGGGATCATGATGGTTGATTTCGCCCTGGGGGTGCAGCGGCTCGAGGGAAAAGCCCCCCGTGACGCCATCTTTCAGGCCTGCCTGCTCCGCTTTCGCCCCATCATGATGACCACCATGGCGGCGCTCTTCGGAGCGCTCCCCCTGGCCCTGGGGAATGGTGTCGGTTCCGAGCTGAGACGTCCCTTGGGGATCGCCATCGTGGGAGGGCTGATCTTCAGCCAGATGTTGACCCTCTATACCACGCCGGTAGTCTACCTCTACCTGGACCGTTTCCGCGTCTGGCTGGAGCGAAAACGGGGTGTTCAGCATTAAACCCAAAAACGGCTGTTGTCCACGAAGTACACGAAGAAAAACCCGGAAAACCAGGATGATGCCAAAAGAAAGGTAACAACCTTTAGGGTGAATCGGTCTTGGGCCCCGACATTCCGATCTTCTTCGTGAAACTTCGTGTCCTTCGTGGATAAATGCATTTTTCAGGTTAAATATTACCTTGAATACAACGGAGTAACGTGGAGAGCATCGTGATACTATCAGGTTTATTCCATCGCATTCTGCCGGCATCACTACTGCTATTTCTCTCCGCCTGCACGGTGGGTCCCGACTATATCCGGCCGACCCCGGTGGCGACCATGCCGGCGACATACCGGGAGCTGGCCGGCTGGAAGGAAGCGCACCCCCGCGACGGCGCTCCCGTCGAAAAATGGTGGGAGATCTACCGGGACCCCCTCCTCAACTCCCTGGAAGAACAGGTCACCGTCTCCAACCTCACCGTCGCCGCCGCCGAGGCACAGTTTCGCCAGGCTCGTGCAGCAGCGCAGGGCGCCAAGGCCGGCTACTTCCCCACGGTCTCGGTGGGCGCCTCGGCGTCACGCTCCCAACGGTCGGGAAATCTCGGCGCCCTGTCCGGCTCAGGCGGGGTAAACTCGGACTTTCTCCTCCCCCTGGATCTGACCTGGGAACTGGATCTCTGGGGGAAGATCCGCCGGCAGGTGGAGGCCGGTGAGGCCCAGACCCAGGCCTCTGCCGCGGATCTTGCCGGAGTTGCCCTGAGCAGCCAGGCGGAACTTGCCGGCGACTATTTTCTGCTCCGAACCCTGGACGCTCAGAAACAGCTCCTGGACGCCACGGCGGCCGTGTACCGCAAATCCCTGGAGCTCACCAACTATCGCTACGCCGCCGGTGTGGCCGCCCGTTCCGACATCCTCCTGGCGGAGAGCCAGCTCAAGAACACGGTGGCGCAGGCACTGGACACAGGAGTACAGCGGGCTCAGCTGGAACATGCCATCGGACTCCTTACCGGAAAAACCGCAACAGACTTTTCTCTCCCGGCCATGCCGCTGCCGCTGGTGACCTCGCCGCCAGCCATCCCGATTGGTCTCCCTTCGGAACTTCTGGAGCGACGCCCCGACATCGCCGGGGGAGAGCGGCGGATGGCTGCGGCCAACGCCCAGATAGGAGTCGCCACCGCTGCCTGGTACCCCACGGTGAAGCTGAGCGCCTCGGCCGGTCTTGAGGCTTCCAGTATTTCCCGGTGGCTGAACTGGCCGAGCCGTCTCTGGGCCGTGGGTCCGGGAATCTCCGAAACCCTATTCGACGGTGGGATCCGGAGGGCGCAAAACGAACAGTTACAGGCCGCCTATGACGGAACCGTGGCGAACTACCGCCAGACAGTCCTCTCCGGGTTCAAGGAGGTGGAAGATAACCTTGCCGCACTCCGGATACTGGAGGAGGAGGCCCGCGTGCAGAGCGAGGCCGTTATCGCGGCGGAGCAATCCGTAGCCATCATAGTAAATCAGTACAAGGCCGGAACGGTGGTCTACCTGGGCGTCATCGTACTCCAGTCATCGGAACTGGCGTCCGAAAGAGCAGCCATCGATATCCTGGGACGACGGATGACTGCCTCGGTCCAGCTGGTTAAGGCGTTGGGGGGGGGATGGATTTTGCGACAGCCCCCGCCGGAAGGTCGTTAAATCGTATTGACTTCACGCAGTGGAAGGTCTATTTTTACGAAGTTTTTGTTTACGCAATCAACAGGAGGAAACAGTTTTGATCTTCTTTACCGGCACAGGTTTGGTCGTCAAGCTCGTACTCATACTACTGGTCTACTTCTCGGTGGTCTCCTGGGCCATCATCTTCTACAAACTCCTCCAGGTCTACCGGGCCAACTCGGAATCGGAGAGGTTTCTGGAGTTTTTCTGGAAGAGCAAGCGGTTCGACACCATCAGCACCCAGCTGGATCGTTTTCCCAACTCCCCTCTCTCCCTCATGTTCAATGAAGGATACACGGAGCTGAAAAAACTCATGGAAACCGAGGGGGACCAGCAGATCGACGATCCTTCGGTCATCAGCACCGAGGGGGGAGGGATCGACAACATCTCCCGGGCGCTCCGCCGCGCCACCACCTCGGAGATTACCCGCCTGGAGAAATACACCACCTTCCTGGCCACCACCGGCTCCACAGCCCCCTTCATCGGTCTGTTCGGCACGGTCTGGGGAATCATGACCGCCTTCAAGGGGATCGGAGAAAGCGGTTCCGCTTCGCTGGCCGTCGTCGCACCGGGAATTGCCGAGGCACTCATCGCCACGGCCATCGGACTGGTGGCGGCCATCCCCGCGGTCATGGGATACAACCATTTCCAGAACAAGATCCGGGTGGTCATAGCCCAGATGGACAACTTCTCCACCGAGTTTCTCAACATCGTGCAGCGCAGCTTCGGCAGGAAGTAGGAGGAGGTCATGGAAATCGGCAGCCGGAGCGGTGGCGACCGCGGCACCATGTCTCAAATCAACGTCACCCCGCTGGTGGACGTCATGTTGGTGCTCCTGGTCATCTTCATGGTGACCGCCCCCATGATGCAGCAGGGGGTTCAGGTGAACCTCCCCAAGGCAGACGCCAAGGGGCTTCCCGCGCCGGAGGAGGCGGTAATTGTCTCCATCAGCAAGGAGGGAACGGCCTTCATCAACAGTACCGCAGTCAAACAGGGGGAGTTGCGGGGCAGGTTGACGGAGCTCTTCGCCAGGCGGAGCAAGAAGGAGGTCTTCCTCAAGGCAGACAAGGATGTCCCCTATGGTGACGTGGTAAAAGCCATGGCTGACGTCAAGGGAGCAGGGGTGGAGCGTCTGGGAATGATTACGGAGCCGTCTCCCCAGCGATGACCCGCAGGCGGCGGAAAGAGAGCAGACGGCCGACTAACGGACTGGGTGGTATGCTGGCTTGCTCGCTGGCGCTTCATCTGGTCTTCTTTTTTTCGGCGGCGAACCTGGGTACCTTCCGCCCTCCATCTCCGGTGGCGGATCAGGCGATCTTCGTTGACGTGGTGAACCTTCCCGTCCACTCCCCCCAAGCGGGTTCTCCTGCGGGGACGGAAAAGAAAGGGGTCACGGTTCCCCGCAAAATAGCGCCGATTCCTCGGGCAGCTCGGGAGAACGCGCCTCCGGCGCAAAAGCCGTCAAAGGTTAAGACGGTAAAAGTCCCCCCCAAGGCGCAAAGCGGCGAAACGGCCCAGGAGTACGAGGAACGACTGGCCGCCCTGGAGCAGAGCGCCGAGGCCCGTCGCCAGGAGACGGCTCTGGCGGATCTCCAGCACCGGGTTGCGGCCCGGAATGCAGGAGGCGCCACGGCGGGGATGCCCGGAGGGAGCGGCCACCAGGCAGGGAGCGACTATGCCGCCTATCTCCAGTCACGGCTCAGAGAGTCGTTCTCGCAGACCATCGCCTGGCAAAGCAAGAAACCGATGGTGGTGGTACGTTTGACCCTTGACCCGAAAGGAATCGTCATCTCTTCCAAGATTGAAAAAAGCAGCGGAGACCCGATCTTTGAGGACGCCGTGTCCAGGGCCGTCCAACTGGCCAGGAAAAACTTCCAGCCCCCCCCCGGCGGCAAAGAGTTCAGTTTCGGGTTTGTCTTCAGACCCGAGGGAGTGGATAAAAAGTGATCAGATTCATGGTGGGGGTGGCGTTGCTGCTGACCATGGTCGCCTCAGCGCCGGCCCAGGAGAGCTATCTCGAAGTAACGGCCTCCGGTAGCAGTCAGAGTTCATTGGCCGTTGCCACTCCCCTCAGACTGGAGGGAAAAGAGAATCCGGAGGTAGCTCGGGAGGTAGCCGAGGTCCTTGCCTTTGACATGACCCTTTCCGGGTTGTTTCAGGTTGCGGCCAAGGATCCGGAGCGGGGAGGTATCCGCCCGGGAGAGTTCAGTTACGCCCCCTGGAAGGTGGGTGGCGCCAAGCTGCTGGTGAAAAGCGGCTACTCCATCACCGGTGACCGGCTGACCCTGGAACTCCGTCTCTATGATCTGCTCCTGGAAAAGCAGGTTACCGCCAAGCGTCTTGCCGGGAGCATCAAAGACGTTCGACGGTTGGCCCACGCCTTCTCCGACGAGATCCTTCGGACGTTGACCGGCCAGAGTGGTCCCTTCACGGGTAAGATCGCCTTCGTTTCCAAACGAACCGGCAATAAAGAGATCTACCTGATGGATTACGATGGACACAATCCTCAGCAGTTGACCAAAAACAGGTCCATCAACCTGAACCCCGACTTTTTCCCCAATGGCCGGGAGATCGTCTACACCACCTACAAGAACCGAAATCCTGATCTTTATCGCCGGGAACTGTATACCGGGGCCGAAGCAAAGGTTTCCACCCAGCGCGGGCTCAACGTCACGGCTTCGGTGGCCCCCGGAGGAGAGAAGATCGCCCTGGCCATGAGCAAGGAGGGGCATTCCCAGATATACATCATCAATCCTCAGGGAAAACAACTGGCCCGACTCACCAACTCCTCTGCTCTGGAGGTCTCTCCGGCCTGGTCTCCCGACGGCAAGCAGATCGCCTTCGTCTCGGATCGCCTGGGGAAGCCACAGATCTTCGTGGTAAACTCCGATGGGTCCGAACTCCGACGCCTGACCACCAGCGGCGCCTACAATGTGGAACCACGCTGGTCGCCCCGGGGGAAAGTCATCGCCTACTGCCGGCAAATGGGTGGAGGATTCCAGATATTTCTCATCAACACCGATGGTAGTGGCAACGTTCAGATCACCTCTGAGGGGAGCAACGAGCATCCCCGCTGGTCACCTGACGGTAGATTCATTACCTTCAGCTCCAAGAGGGGAGGTAAGGAATCGGTGTATGTCATGCGGGCCGATGGCTCGGGACAGACAAAGGTTTCCCAGAATGGAGGGAGCGACACCCATCCGGTCTGGTCTCCGAGATAACGCACAGACGGTAAATCCGTTCCAGGTGCTAGGTTCTAGGTTCTAGGTTGTAAACCTTCTATCACCCTAGATTAGAACTTGGAACTTTGAACTTTGAACTTATAACTTAGAACTTAGAGCTTAGAACCAAGAATCTAGCGCATTTATTCCACCATCAACCCAAAAAGGAGACACAATCATGCGAGCCAGCATAACTACGATGACGATGGCACTCTGTTGCACCATGATGTTTGCGTCAGGATGCGCAAAAAAAGAGCTGGTGAGAGAGGATACCCCCCCGACCGAAGTTGCGGTCGTGACTCCCACGCCGGTTCCTCCGCCGGCGCCGATCCCCCCTGCTCCTGTTCCGCCTGAAACGCCCAAGGAAGCCCACGTTGTCAAAGAAACGCCGCCGGTCATCGAGGAAATAGCCACGCTCACCGAGGATGAGACAGCATCAAAGTTATTTCAGACCATTTATTTCGAGTTTGACTCCTACACCCTCAGTGAGCCTGCCCGCGACTCCCTGGCAAAGAACGCCGTGGCTATCAAGAAAAACAAGGGACTGAAAATTCAGATCCAGGGGAACTGCGACGAGCGGGGCTCCGACGCCTACAATCTGGCACTGGGTGAAAAACGAGCCAAGGCTGCCTACGACTATCTCCTCTCCCTGGGGGCGCCTTCGACTCAAATCCTTGTGCTCAGCTACGGCAAGGAACGCCCCGTGGACCCGGGTCACAATGACGCCGCCTGGGCAAAGAATCGCCGGGATGATTTCGTCGTTCTGAAATAAGTTTTTTGCTTCCAGAGAAGGAGTCCAACCATGAAAAACAGAACTGTCTCCGCAACGTTTCTAACGCTCCTCCTCCTGGCCGGTTGTGCCAACAAAAGCGATTTTGACAGCCTCAAGCGAGATGTGGATGATATGCGCTCCCACCAGGCCAAGGCTGACCGGGATCTCTCCGCGGTGAGAAGCGAAAGCAAGGAGGGGATGGATAAAACCCTGAAGGACGCCCAAAAAGAGTTGGATGGCGTCAGAAAAGGGAACGCCGACCTGCAGGCGTCCCTGGAGGCGATGAAGGTTGATCTGCAACTCCTCACCGGGAAGGTGGATGACCTTACACTTCAGGGGAAGAAGCCTCTGGATGACCTGGCTCTGCTCAAAGAGGATCTGGAGCGACGCCTGGCGGCCCTGGAGCAGAAACTACAGGGAGTTTCCAAAGAGCAGGAAGCCGTTCAGAAGCAGGTGGCGGAAAGTCCGGAAATCCTTTACGAGTCGGGGCTGACCGCGTTCAAGGGGGGTGACATGAAAAAAGCCCGGGAGTTGTTTTCCACCTTTGTGGATCGATACCCGAAGCAGCCCCTGGCCTCCAACGCCGTTTATTGGATCGGTGAGAGTTATTACAGCGAGAAAAATTACGATCAGGCAATTCTCGAGTTTCAGAAGTTGATAAAAAGCTATCCCGACAAGGAGAAGGTGGCTCCGGCCATGCTGAAACAGGGAATGGCCTTCATCAACCTCAATGATAGCAAGAGCGCCAAATACATCCTCAAGGAGCTGATCAAGCAGTATCCGGTTAGCGAGGAAGCGAAACGGGGCAAGGATCAACTAAAGGGGTTGAAGTAACCATACATGATTAAAAGAGCACTGATCTGCGGTATATCGGGCCAGGACGGCGGGTTTCTCGCCCGACTTCTGCTGGACAAGGGGTATGAAGTTCACGGCACCGCCCGTGATGCCCAGATGGCTACCTTTCACAATCTGGCACGGTTGGGGGCCAGGGAGCGGGTTACCTGCCACTCCATGGCGCTCAACGACTTCCGCAGCGTCCTGCAGGTACTGGTCAAGGTCAACCCGGACGAGATCTACAACCTGGCCGGCCAGAGTTCGGTGGGGCTCTCCTTCGAGCAGCCGGTGGAGACGCTGGAGAGTATCAGCGTGGGAACCCTCAATCTCCTGGAGGTAATCCGCTTCATCCAGAAACCCATCAGGCTCTACAACGCCGGCTCCAGTGAATGCTTTGGTGACACGGGGGGGGCGCCAGCCGACGAGTCCACCCCCTTCCGCCCCCGGAGTCCCTACGCCGTGGCCAAGGCCACCGCCCACTGGCAGGTGGCCAATTACCGCGAGGCCTACAATCTCTTCGCCTGCACCGGTATCCTCTTCAATCATGAATCCCCCCTGAGACCCGAACGGTTTGTCACCAGGAAGATCATAGCTTCGGCCTGCCGCATTGCCCAGGGGAGCCGGGAAAAGCTGCAACTGGGCGCCATCTCCATCGCCCGGGATTGGGGGCTGGCTGCCGAGTATGTAGACGCCATGTGGCGTATGCTGCAACGGGAGAGTGCAGAGGATTACGTTATTGCCACGGGAGAAACCAATACCCTGGAATCATTTGTCGCGCATACCTTTGCCGTTCTCGGTCTTTCCTGGGAGGAATATGTCACCACCGACCCCTCCTTCCTTCGTCCCTCCGAGATCATGATCAGCCGGGGTAACCCGGGTAAGGCTCATCGGGAGTTGGGGTGGCAAGCGGTCTGCCGGATGAAGGATGTCATCGAGGTTATGATTCAGGCGCAACAGGAGATGCCATGACGGAACTTTCATGTTTCAAGGCCTACGACATCCGGGGGAGTGTTCCGGAGGAGTTGAACGAAGATATTGCCTACAGCCTGGGACGTGCCTTTGCGGAGGAGTTCTCCCCCCGGAGCGTGGTCGTGGGGCAGGATATCCGCCATGAGAGCCCGGCGCTGGCCGCCGCCGTTGCCCGCGGACTGAACGATGGTGGGGTGGATGTCGTAGATCTCGGGCTCTGCGGCACGGAGGAGGTCTACTTTCAGACATTTCATCGCCGGGCGGACGGCGGCATTATGGTCACGGCCAGCCACAATCCCAAGGGATTCAACGGGATGAAGCTGGTTCGCGCCGGTTCCCGCCCCATCAGCGGTGACAGCGGCCTGCTTGCCCTGCGCGACCGGGTCCTGGCCGGCGGTTTTAATCATACCGGCCCCAGGGGAAAGACCACCGGGGCGCCCGCCAAGGACGACTATATAAACCATCTGCTGGGATACCTGGATCCGGCGGCGCTGCGCCCCTTGCGCATCGTGGGGAACCCCGGCAACGGCGGCGCCGGGCCGGTGGTTCGCCTCCTGCAGGAGCGGCTTCCCTTCCACATTTCCCTGATCCAGGAAACCCCCGACGGCAGTTTCCCCAATGGCGTCCCCAACCCGCTCCTCCCGGATAACCGGGCCGCGACGGCCAAAGCCGTAGTGGAGAACCGTGCCGATTTCGGCATCGCCTGGGACGGCGACTTCGACCGCTGCTTTTTCTTTGATGAGAATGGGGAGTTCATCGAAGGATACTATATTGTCGGCCTCCTCGCTGCGGCGTTTCTTGCCCGACATCCCGGTGAAAAGATCATCCACGACCCGCGCCTGACCTGGAACACCCGGGATATCGTGACCCAGGCCGGCGGCATCCCCGTACAGAGCAAGACCGGACACGCCTTCATCAAGGAACGGATGCGGTCGGAAAACGCCATCTACGGTGGCGAGATGAGCGCCCACCACTACTTCCGTGAGTTTGCCTTCTGCGACAGCGGCATGATCCCCTGGCTCCTAGTGGCCGATCTGATCTCCCGCAGCGGAAAATCGCTTTCCCAGTTGGTGGGGGAGCGGATGGCCGCCTACCCCTGCAGCGGTGAGATCAACTACCGGGTGGCCGATGCCGCGGCCACCGTCAACCGGGTGCTGGAGCGATACACGCCCCTGAATCCTGCTCCGGACCATACTGACGGGGTCAGCCTGGAATTCCCCCAGTGGCGCTTCAATCTCCGGTCATCCAATACCGAACCGCTGTTGCGGCTGAACGTGGAGAGCCGCGGAGATGCCGCCGCCGTGCTTCGGCACGTAGCGGAAATCGAAGCGTTGATCCACTCTTCTCCTTAGCTCTTTGACCGTCACAGGGTCTCCACAGAACTGCTTCGCGATAAAAACGTATAAACGGTCTGTCATCCTGAGCAACGCCAAGGATCTTCTTTTCAAACAGAAGCAGATTCTTCGCTATCGCTCGGAATGACATCTTTACATCTTTTGAATTATAAGAGTAGTGTCTTTGGTGCAAATCACCTATGCCTATAGCTTTTCCTGCAGTCGCTCCGGCTTCCGGACTGAACAGAAGGTCTCGTTAACAGTATCACCCGGTCGAACAAGGAGGAAATAATGAACCTAATAAAGCGTATTTGTTTGATCTGTTCACTGCTGTCGGTATCAGTACCGCTTTCTGTACCATATGTCTCTGCTGCTCCTCCTTCGGTTCCCCGCAACAACCTGCCGGTACGCGAGGATCCGCTGGTCAGGATGCCGGGCACCCAACCGGGGGGGATACAACAGAATCCCCTGGCCAGCGCAACGACCTGTTTTCCCTGCCACGGCAATGGTCTGGGGGCCTGGCAAAAACCGAATCCCGATCAGCGCAACCGCACCGATTACAGCGAGTATGAGATTTTCCATGCATGGCAAGGTTCCATGATGGGAAACTCCGCCCGCGACCCCCTCATGTTTGCCTGCTTCACCGTGGCGGCACAGGATTCCATTTACGCCTTGGGAAACCCCAACGCCGTGGACATATGCCTCCGCTGCCACTTCCCCAAGGGGTGGCTGGAGGGGCGCTCGAGCCTCCCGGGCCAGCTCAACGCCTCGGCCATGACCGGCGATGATTACGACGGCATACAGTGCTCCTTCTGCCACCGGATGAGCGATCCTTTCTATAAAACCACCAATTCCGGCGCCCGGGAGGGGAGTAATTGGCCTGTCTACTGGGACGAGCAGAACAACAGATTGCTTGCGCCGGAGTATCAGTCCAAGAACCGGGCCTACCAGACCCTCCTGGCCGATATGCTGATTTCACCCACCATCAGGCTCTTCAGCGGCGCCCCGTTCTACATAGCTGACAACCCTTTCAGCATCCTCTATACCGAGAACGGCTCCGGACAGTACTTTATCAGTCCTACCGAGGAGCGGCGCGGTTCCTTTGCCGATGTCTTTGTGGGTGATCCGCCGGATCATGACACCCTTTACAGTCGCTATCACAAGGGAAAATTCATCTGTGAGAGCTGCCACGATGTCTCCAACCCTGTCATGGCTAACATGGCGCAGAAAGACGCCAAACCGGGTGACAAGGTGGTTCTTGCCACGGAAAAGCTTCCGGCTTTCGCCTTTTCCCATGTGGAACGAACATTTTCCGAGTTCCGGCTTTCGGCCTATAATGCCCCGGGCGGCGCCGATGGTAAGGGGAACTTCAAACCGTACACCGGCCCACGAAATGTTCCAGCACCTCCCGGATGGTGGGAGACCGATCAGCCGGGGAACAAGATCACCAAGTGCCAGGACTGTCATATGTGCTCCCGCTGGAGTGTCGCCTCCAATGATCCGCTTAATCCAGTAAGACCGGAACAGAGCCTGGAACATCCCAATACCTGGATGCCCTGTCACGCCCTCACCGGCGCCAACGTCTGGATGACCTCCATACTGGCGAGTATTGCTCCAGACAACCTCGCTCCTGATCCGTTCAACAAGGAATTGCTGGGACCGACGCAGGTTGACAAACTCACTATGGACGTCATGCAGGGGAGCTGGACAACCCTCACCCCCCCCCACATCGACGCGTCCCTTACCCCTCCGACCCTCACTGCCGCCCTGCAACTAGCCGCCACCCGTATCCGTGGTGTTCTGGGAAACGCGGCGAACATCTCCGACCTGAAATATCTCCCCGCATCGGGTGCGCTCTCCTTCCGAGTTCAAAACAACTCCGGACACAAACTCATCTCCGGCTTCCCCGAAGGGCGAAGAATGTTCGTGAACATCAAGGTTTACAAGGGAGCGACACTGTTGCAGGAGATTAACCCCTACGACTCGGTTGTGGGGACCCTCAAAGGGTTGCCTGATGCTCCCAGCAGTCCAAGATTAGCCTCTAATGAGCTCTATTCGGACCCGCTGGTGTACGAAGTCAAGCTGGGAAGTAGTATTACCGGGGAGCAGACGACGTTCCACTTCGCCCTGGCAACGCATCGTTATAAGGATAACCGGATTCCACCCAAAGGATTCAATATCACCGGTGCTCCGGCGAGGCTCAGCGAGCCGGTCTGGCAGGGACAATCGGCACCTACCTACTTCACCGCGGCCGAATATGCGGGTGGGTACGACGAGCTTGCCCTAACCGTCCCCAAGGGAGCTACCGCCATTAACGTGAGCCTCTACTACCAGACCACCAGCAGAGAATATATGGAGTTTCTGCGGGACGAAATCAACGGCACCGGGAGGTTATCACTCCCCCAAAGCGCCTACATTGCCCAGAGTGATCAATTCTTTACCCATCTCAAGGGGTGGGGAGACACCATCTTCAACCTCTGGGACCACAACAAAAACCTGGATGGCGGCAAACCGTTCCTCATGACCCAGGGGATCTGGACGGCGCCATAAGGAAGAGCGAGGAGATAACGATATGATGAAACTGAAGTTACTACTGGCCGGATTATTTCTGCTTTTCGCCGGGGTCGCATCAGCCTCCCCATGGCCCATTACCTACGAGCTCAGCGGTCTTCTTTCCGGTGACTACAACGGTATCTCCTTCACCGGTAAGAGCTTCGACCTTCAGCTTACGGCGAACGCCATGGATGTAACACCGGTGACTACCTTTGATCCATCCTCCCCCGGTGATCTCTACGTGATAGGAGCCCACCCGTTCAACCCGGGACCATCGGTGAATGGTTCCCTCTCCGTCAAGGATGTTGGTATTTTCACCTTTCTCAACAATCTGTATGCGTCCGACAGTCAACAGAACAATCTGCAGCCGGGGCTCTTCGAAATCGGGACGGACCTGGAAGCCGCATTTATCGTCATTACCGACAGTTATTTCGCTTCCTACCGGATGATGACGGGGCACATCCCTCTCCCCGTAACCCTTTCCCAAGTCGGATTTTCCTCCTTCGCCGTTTACCAGGAGGGGGGTACGGAGGGTAACCTGACCCTGGGCGACGCCTCGTCACTCTCTTTTCAGGCCGTGGGCGGGGTTCCCGAACCATCCACGCTCCTGCTCCTCGGAACGGGGGTAACCGGATTGCTCCTCCTGAAAAAGAAGCGGAGACGTTAACCCCGCTCTGTACATTCCGGATGTAAAAGGCCCGTCAGGTTTCAGCATCCTGGCGGGTCTTTTGGTATACTCAGACCATATGATCACGACGAACGAACAACCGGAGGATTACCATGAGCCGCCTTAAACAGTTTACCCTCATCGCGATTGCGCTCGTGACCGTAAGCTTCCTGTTCGTCATGTTACTCCTTCCCTCTCTGGTCCGGAATACAGCCGTGGAGGCGGTGAGCAAGAAATATGGCCGGACTCTGGTCATCAAGAAACTTTCCATCAACCCCTTCACCTGGACGGTGGAGGCCCGCGGCATCACCCTGAGCGAGAAGCGCTCCAGCGCAGTTTTTTTTGCCTGCTCCAGCGTCCGGACGACGATCAGCCCCGCATCCGTCTACCACCGCGCCCCGGTCCTCTCCTCCATTGGAATTGTCTCGCCGTACCTCCATCTCATCCGGAAGAATGCCGTCTCCTACAATTTTTCCGATTTCATTCCCTCACCCGGGAGTAAGCCCGACAAAAAGCCGGCAAAGTTTTCCCTTAACAACATCTGGCTGAAAGATGGGGTTATTGAGATCACCGACCAGCTTGTTCTCCGGGAACAGAGGCAGTTGGTGCAAAAACTGGAAGTACGAATTCCTTTTCTCAGTAATCTCCCCTATCTGGCCGACAGCTACATCACCCCCGGTATGAGCGCCGTCGTGAACGGTGCGCGCTTTTCCCTGGAGGGGAAACTGAAACCCTTCGCACGCCATGTCGAGGTAATGGTGGAGGTCAAACTGGGCGATCTCGACCTACCCCACTACGCCTCCTATCTCCCTGCCACCATCCCCGTCAGGCTGGCTTCGGGGAAACTGACGACTGACCTGCAGATTATCCACAGAGCCGTGGCCTCGGGGGAACCAGCCATGGTTGTCTCGGGTATCGCACAGATTACCAACCTTGAGCTGAAGGATCGTGGAGAGAGCCCCCTTCTCTCCCTGGACAACGGCACGATACGAATCAGGCAGGGAAGAATACTGGCCGGCGTCTATGATATCGACGCCATCGAACTGGGTGGCCCCGCCCTGCATCTTTCCCGCGACCGGCAGGGGATTTTCAATCTCCTGCGCCTCACAACTCCGACTGTTGAGCGAGCTCACTCCCCGGCCGGACAGGAGAAACTCAAGGAGCCTGTCACCGGGGGAGCGAACCGGCGCAGGAGCGATAGTACCGTTGTCAACATCGGAAAGATCGCCCTGAATGACGGTAAATTTCACTTCACCGATCAGTTCCCTCCCGGGGGGTTCGCGGTGGAGCTGGACGCCATTGCCCTGAAGGTGAGCGATTTTTCAACTCTGACAAATAAGAGTGCGAATTACACTCTCACTTTCACCTCCAACCGGAAGGAGCAGTTCGATCTCTCCGGCACCTTCTCCGCAAAACCGGCGGCAACCGCCACGAAGGCCGTTTTCAGCGGTCTGGAACTGGGTGCACTTCATCCCTACCTGACACCTTTCCTCACCGCTCCGGTGGCGGGGACGCTGGATGTCTCTGCGCTCCTCACCTTCACCCCCGAAGCCGGTGCAAACGTCACCGATCTGGCGCTTACTCTTAAAAAACTGGATGTACGGTTCGGCGAGCACGACGGAGCCAGGGTTCCCGAGATCGCGTTAAAGGGAGGCGCCATCGATCTGAAGGGACGTCAGGCAACGGTGGCATCGGTGGCTGCCAAGGGAGGATCTCTCGTCGTTTCCCGCACCGCCGACGGGAAGCTTTCCCCCTTGTCCCTGCTCCGCCCCCTTCCGGTAAAATCGCAAGCGCCCCCTGCCTCTCCCTCGGCGCCCCCCTTCCGGTACGGGGTCAAATCCGTGAAGATAACCGGCCTGGAGCTGGGCTTCACCGATTATCAGAACAGTGCAGCCCCCTCCTTTCGCCTCACGAGGAGCACCTTCTCCCTGGCAAACCTCGCCGGTCCGGGGAGTTCCCGTATGCCGTTCACCTTCTCGGCAGGATTCGGCGGCGGTTCACTGGCCTCCGCCGGGACCCTGGGAATCGACCCGCTCCAGTTCGCGGGAAGCTGCACCCTCAAAGATATTCCCATCACCGCCTTCGATGCCTACTTCCCCCCGGAACTCCACCTCATCATCGCCGACGGGATTATGGATACCAACCTTTCTCTCTCCCTGGCCTCGACTCCCGGGGTGGCCGGTACCTTCAAGGGAGACGTGACGGTGAAACGGTTCCATTCCCTGGATGACGTGGAAGGAGAGGATCTTCTCAAGTGGGAAAATCTCCATCTGGGAGGGCTCAACGGCACCCTGAACCCCTTCAGCCTGAATCTGGCTCAGGTGTCTCTGTCCGACTACTTTGCCCGGGTAACCATCGAGAAAGACGCCACCCTTAATCTTCAGAAGCTCTACGGTACGGCTCCCCCCCCTGCTGTTGCGACTCCTCTGGCTGTGCAGAAACAGCCCCCACCAGCATCCCCGGCATCGCCGCGTCCTCCGGCAGGAAAGATCGCCATCGATGCGGTGACGCTCCAGGGGGGAACCATTATCTTCTCCGACCACCATATCAAGCCGGAATTCTCGGCAACCATGTACAAGCTGGGGGGGAGAATCAACGGACTCTCCTCGGAACAGATGAAATATGCCGATCTGGAGCTTCGCGGCAACCTGCTGAACCAATCGCCGCTGGGGATCACCGGCAAGATCAATCCGCTGCGGGGGGACCTCTTCGTCGACATGAAGGTAAGCTTCGACGACATTGAGCTTTCACCTTTGACCCCCTACTCGGGCACCTACCTGGGGTATACCGTGGACAAGGGAAAACTGTTTCTTGACCTTCTGTATCACATCGAAAACAGGGAGCTTACGTCGCAAAACAGGGTGTTCATCGATCAGTTCACCCTTGGCGACAAGGTGGCCAGCGACCGCGCCACGAAACTTCCGGTCCGGCTCGCCATCGCCCTCCTGAAGGACGGCAAGGGGGAGATCCACCTGGACCTCCCGGTTACGGGAAGGACCGACGATCCCAAATTCAGCGTCTGGAAGGTCATAGGCCAGATACTGATGAATCTGGTGGAGAAGGCCGCCACCGCTCCGTTCAAACTCCTGGGCGCACTCTTTGGCGGAGGAGAGAACTTTAGTGCCGTCCAGTTCTCCCCCGGCTCGGCGGAGCTTGACAGTGGGGGTCGGCAAAAGTTGGTTAGACTGGGAAAACTCCTGGCCGACCGGCCATCGCTGAACCTTGAGGTCCGGGGATACGTGGACAGGGAGCATGACCCCGAGGGATATCGCAGCGAACTCCTTCGGAAGAAGATGAAAAACGAAAAATTTCTGGCGATGGTCAAGGAAAAGAAAAATCTTCCGGGGCAAACGGCGGAAGAGATGGTGATCGGTAGCGAGGAGACCTCCCGGTGGCTGAAGGCGGTCTACGGCAAGGAGAAGTTTCCCAAACCGCGCAACGTCATCGGTCTGGTCAAGGAGCTCCCCGATGCGGAGATGCAGAAATTGATCTACACCAGCACCATCGTGGGGGATGAAGAGCTGGCGCAACTCGCCCGGGCGCGCGTCATGGCGGTGAAGGAATACCTGGTCTCTGGTGGGGGGGTACAGCGGGAGCGGGTGTTCGAAAAGAGCGGCCCCCTGACGGAAAACCCTGGAGAAGCGGGAATCCCGGCCAGCAGGGTCGAGTTCGGCCTCGCCGCCAAATAATACGAAAAAGGCTTACTATGAGATAAAATTATATACAAAGCGTGCATTGCTTGATATACAAATGTACTCACTCTGTTTTAATGAACACTACGTTCAGTCTGCGGATATACTCACGGAGGGATTACAATGCATCCCAGAGGAAGCCACATTTTTTTCAGTTTACTCATCCTGCTCCTGGCGGCGGCGCCGGTGGCTGGGGTGGCGGCCACAAGAGGAGCAGATCGCCCCGAGTGGAACGAATTGGCCCAGTTCGCCAGAATGGCGAATATTTCTGCGTCACTCCATGATGCCGCACTTGGCATCAGGAAAAAGGGAGACGGGAGTCATCCGACAGCCGCCAGGGATCTTGCCGTTGACAATGACGCCAAGGCTCTTTTGGCACGGGAAAAGTCGAAAGCCAAGAAAGTCAAGCTGGGAGTGGTATTGATCTCCCTGCTCCTCTTCACCTTTATCAACATTCTCTCCGTCAGTAATAATTCCAGGATCTGCAATAACTGCGGCTACACCGGGAGCATGAAGGCGGTACTCCTTTCCCAGGTGAGGTTGCTCAACTCGATCCTTGTCTTCCTGGTTGGGCTATTCCCGGTGTTACTCTTTTACTATGCTGAAAAGGGACGTTTTTTCTGCCCCCACTGCAGTCGGACCACCGCCAATGTCACCGTAAAGAGCAAGATCAGAGCCATGGAGTTGTAGACGCCCGAAACGGCGCAAAAAGGTACTCATATGAAACTAACTTGCCAAAACGGAACTCCCGAATTGTATCCGGACGACTGTACGACTGAATGTCCCGTCCCTGACGACTGCACCCTCAACAGTATGGCACAAGGAGGCGTAGTCTTCTCCTGGTTGCCGGGTGGCAAGAGTTGTGACTGCACCACCTGCGAAGATGTCGACCCCGTCTGTGGGAAGGAAAAGCCGGGTGTGAAACCATAGAGTTGCCTCACACACCCCAACCTGCAACTAATCTACCTTCGGCGAATACGGTCGTTGTCAAGGAAGTTGTCGCATTTCCTATGCAGCCTTGTTTTGAATTGTCGTACCGTTCTGAGTCGATTTTTGCGGGTTCAGGCAGACCACCGTTGGTCGATTCCAGTTTCGGCACTTACCTGACCACCGCTCAG
>CAIUUR010000037.1 GCA_903902345.1 uncultured Geobacteraceae bacterium
AGAATCTGACAACTTATCTCAGGCTGGTAATAATCTTGGTTATCACTTTGCCGGTGCCGGCAAACCGATCATGAGTGCTAAAGGTGTAGTTTCGTCTCTTACAACTTCAGTCTTTACAATTTCTAAGCAAACTTGAAAATATAAAACCGTATCACACGGATAACTGTCGCAGTTGGTGAGCTGTTTTCTGGCAGGTGGTGTGATCAACGTGTGACACCTTGTCACGGGGTATTCCGGGGGTATTCCGGGGACGGGTATTCCGGGGTATTCCGGGGACAGTATATTCAATTGACGTATTCACTACCTGGATTCGTCCCGGGATAGTTTTGTATACTGTCCCCGGAATACCCCATGGAGATAACCCGTCGGCCGCCATGGCTGCAGAAAAAGATCAGGCCGGGAGCCCACGCCGAGATGGAGCGGCTGGTGGGTGACCTGAGACTCAACACCGTCTGTCGGGAGGCCTGCTGTCCCAACATGACCGACTGCTTCAGCCGGAAGCAGGCGACCTTTCTCCTCCTGGGGAGAGCCTGTACCCGCCTCTGTTCGTTCTGTTCGGTGACCAAGGAGCAACCACTCCCCCCCGATCCCGGCGAACCGGCCCGGGTGGCGGAGGGGGTGACCCGGCTGGCACTCCGGCATGTGGTCATTACCAGCCCCACCCGGGACGACCTCCCCGACGGCGGAGCGGCGCAGTTTGTCGCCACGGTGGCGGCGATTCGAGACAGATCGCCTGACACGGCAGTGGAACTGTTGATCCCCGATTTTGGAGGAAGCCGGGAGTCCCTCGCCGTGGTCGTCGCCGCCCGGCCGGAGATCCTGGGCCATAACGTGGAGACCGTGCCGAGATTGTACGCCATCCGGCAGGGGGCGCAATACCGCCGGTCGCTGGCCGTACTCGCCCTGGTGCGGGAGCTGGCGCCGGAGGTGAAGAGCAAGTCGGGGATCATGGTGGGGCTGGGTGAGACGGAGGAAGAGGTGCTGCGGGTCTGTGCCGACCTGCGGGATGCGGGCTGTTCCTATCTCAGTGTGGGGCAGTACCTGGCGCCCAGCAGAAGGCACGAACCGGTGAGGGAATTCATCACCCCGGAGATGTTTCACCGCTACCGGGAGCGGGCGCTTTCCCTGGGCTTCGAGCATGTGGAGAGCGGTCCCTATGTCCGGAGTTCCTATCTGGCGGAGCAGTATCTATAGGGAACGTGTCTGAAAATGTTGCCATTGGGGGGAATGTTGGCCTACTCTCCGTCAGGGCTCCGGGGGGGATTCACGATTCACTTATGTTGCTGGATGATGAGTCTGTGATATCTCCTGCTTGCTCTTCCGCAATAATTCGATTTCGGATGGTGTCAATATTCGCGGTTTTGGTGAGGTACCGAGCTTCTGATTGAGTAAGGCTGTGGAAGGAGTAACCAAACTTTTCCTGCCACCAGTCGTTAAGGTCTCTGCCATGTTTTTGCTCCAGTTCTGCCAGTTGTGTACTGTCTACGGCAAGTTTAGCTGAATACGGCTTGCCCGTCAATACGGTTGCACCCAGTACTTTTCCACCCCTGGATTCGATGAAACCTCGGGGGGAAGAGGGACGTTCCTTGCTATCTTGCTAATTATTGCAATAGCAAGATAGCAAGGAACGTCCCCCTCTGTTTCAACTTCATCGTATCAACCAGCTTCATCTTTTCGGAAGTAAAATGAGCGGATACTACGTAAGCTTTGCTCAGATAGGTGTCGAGACCCGATCCATCCACATCGGAGCGAGATGGCTGACAATCCAGTCTTTCACCAGTCGGCAGCCCCCCCCTATGTCAGGCTGGACGATATTTGCCTCCCCTACCAAGCCGCAATCATCTACGTCCAGCTCCTGGAATTCACAAAGTGCCCTGTGAATCGCTGCATCGTGCTCAGGGGTATCCCAGACAAAACCATCCATCATCGGTGACATGTCCATCGCACTCAGACAAGCTAACGCCATATCCTCTCGCCCAGCTACCCCCAACGAAGCCATTTCCTCGGTACGTTCCGCGACTCTCGCATCCATGTCACGGGCAATACTTAGTAAACCCAGTTCTGCCAAACAATGGATATTTATACAAAGAAATCTCAATTTTCCTAAGTCCATCTGTTATCCAGAGCAAAACGTTAATAGGACACCACAGGCCACCTCAATGCAGGTCAAAATGCAATACTGGCCGTGAGTGCCCATCCACCGGCAAGAACGAGTGACGCAGGCACCAGGTTGCGCTCGATTAGATCCCCGTGTATTCCCCCTGTGTCAGGATAGAAGTCGCCTCTCCTCTGAACATTTGTGTTAACCTGTGGGGCAAGAGAGAGAGGGATCATGACCACCAAATATTCCGAAGAATTCAAGTCGAGCATTATTGCCAAACTACTGCCA